>DDHL01000026.1:3775-8316 GCA_002352945.1 Campylobacteraceae bacterium UBA1877
TAAAACGCTCAGGGTTGGTTATGTATTCGATAATGTTTTCCATAAGGGTTTTATGGTACTCCTCTTCTTTGGCAATCTTTAAAAAAGCAGCCTTTTGCTCTGGATTATCAATCTCAGCAGCTTTTTGGACATAAAACTCATAACTTTTTTCCTCTAGCTGCAATGCTCTTTTATAAGCTTCTACTTGATCTTTTTCAAGATTGTTACAGGTTTTCTCACCTTGAAATTTTTCAAAGATGCTTTTTGCATTTAAAAATATATCACTCTCTTCTTGAGTCGGAATTGGTGCATTATTTCGCATCGCTTCAAAAGTTTTAAAATGCTTTACCTCTTCATCAGCTAGCATATTAAAAACCTGCCTTAAGCCCGCATCATCACACTCTTTTGCTAAATTGCGGTAATATTGCTCACCCTCTACTTCTACCTTCATGGCATACTCATACACATTCATAATTTTCCTCCCATATATATTTATCTTTATTGTATTGAAAAAAACGTGGAATAACAAATGCATTGTTTTTACCAAAGGAGCAATATGCAAACTCAAATTCCAAAAATAGCAAACGACCTTTACTATATTGGTGTCCAAGACCCAAAAATGCGCACTTTTGATATTATTATGCACACAGCAAACGGCACTACCTACAATGCCTATTTACTCAAAACAAAAAAGGGTGTAGTAATTTTTGATACAGTAAAAGCTGAATTTAGCTCTACATTTTTGAAAAATATTCAAGCACTCTGCTCTTTTGATGAAATTACCCACATCATCTTACACCATCTTGAACCCGATCACAGTGGTGCGCTACCAGCTCTTCACAAACTTGCAAAAAATGCAAAAATCCTCATATCTCCATTGGCCTTACCTATGTTAAAAGCCATAACCAAAGCTGATGAACTTCCCTTTGAAACTGTATGGACTAATAAAAGTTTGGACCTTGGAGATAAAACATTACACTTTTTAAGCACCCCAAATCTACACTGGCCAGAAACTATGAGTAGTTATCTTCAAGAGGATCAAATCCTATTTAGCGGGGATGTTTTTGGCTCTCATTACTGTGATGAAAGACTTTTTAATGATAAAGTGGGTGACTTTAGCTACGCATTTAAATACTATTTTGATCACATCATGCGCCCTTTTAAAAGCGATATCCAAAAAGCGATTAATCTTTACGAAAAATTTCAAATCAAGAAAATCTTACCGCTTCATGGACCGCTTTTATGCAAAGATCCAAACCAATATATAAATATGTATAAAAAATGGAGCATGCCCGCAAAGCCGCTGCATGGCAAGGATGTTGTATCAATCTTTTATCTAAGCAGTTATGGAAATACACTTGCTATGGCAAAGGCTATTTGCCAGGGTCTTTTAAGTAATGAATCGATTGTTTCAAATATGTACGATTTAAGCGCACTTGATCCTTTAGCAATGCTTTCATTGATGGATGAGAGCAAGGGGATTATTATCGGCTCTCCTACGATCAACTCCGATGCTCCAAAGCCAGTATGGGATCTTTTATCGTCCATGATGTTTTTAGAAAAACGGGGGCGCTTTGGAGGATGCTTTGGAAGCTACGGATGGAGCGGCGAGGGGCTTGAAATGGTACAAAATAGACTAAAAACTTTAAAATTTAGAGTCCCACTAGAGCCTCTTAAAGCAAGACTTATTCCCAATCAAGATGAGCTAAAAGCGTGCGAGGATTTTGGGAAATCCTTTGGGCAGATAGTAGGTGGAAAGATGGTAGAGATTACTCTTTGAGATTTTTTACCTTTGTTAAAAAGAGTTTTAAAGCGCGCTTCTCTTTTGGGCCAATCTCATAAGAGATAAGTTTTAAATACTCCAAAATATCCTCTTGGCTCACGCCGCGCTCTTTTGCATAGCGCGCTAGAATATATCTTGGAATTTTTATTCTCTTTTTTACAAACTGTTTTGCAATCTTTTCATAAAAACGCTTATCTTTGGTGACACAAAACCTTGCAAATACAAAAGGAAGTTTTGTGCGCTCATTCCAAAGTTTTGCCAAATCCACATAGGCGTCTGGATTTTGCAAATAGGCTTTTAATGCCCTATCTCCAATAATAACCTTTCCCTTTACATGTAAAACTTTTGCAAGGGCGTTTGAACTTGCACTTGCTGGGTCTTTGGCGTATTCTCCCTCTTTTACAAGAACGCTTTTGACCTCTTTTTTAGCTACAATTCCCACATCAAGTCTTTTGTATAAAGGATGGGTGCTAGTAACACTAGAGATGATTGCAGCATCAATTTTACGGCGTCTTAGCTTGAAATTAAGCTCGCTTGGAACGCCTTTTTTATACTCAAGGGATTGCTTGAAACTATTTGGCAAGGAACTACCTTTTAAAAAAACATGAAAAGGCAATAGATTTATATAATCAATTTTTCCAAAAATCACTCACTTCCTTTTTTTATTTTTGATATAAGCCAAATTATAATCCTTTGCTCATAAAAGTGTACTTTCAAAAAATAAATTGGGAAATAAAATTGTAAATTTCATTACACTTTTTGGCACAATAGAGTCAAAAAGCAATAAAATCTTTGATTTTTACCTTTTTTTGATAGAATTGCACCATTACATATAAAATAGGATGATATTTTGAAGAATTTAATTATTGTAGAGTCACCAACTAAAGCACGCACTATTAAAAATTTTTTAGGTAAAGATTATGAGGTTATTGCCTCAAAAGGCCATGTTCGCGACCTGCCAAAAAGTAGCTTTGGCATAAAAATTGATGGGGATAAATTCATCCCCGAATACCGGGTTTCTCGCGACCACTCAAAAATTGTTAGTGAAATCAAGAGCAAAGCAAAAAAGAGTGAAATGATCTATATCGCAACGGATGAGGATCGCGAAGGTGAAGCTATTGGTTACCATATTGCAATGGCCATTGGCAAAAAGCCAGAGGAGTTACCGCGAATCGTCTTTCATGAGATTACAAAAAGCGCCATTGCCCAAGCTTTAGAAAATCCTCGCCATCTTGATACAAATAGTTTTAATGCACAGCAAGCAAGACGCCTTTTAGATAGGATTGTAGGTTACAAACTCTCTCCGCTTTTAGCATCTAAAATCCAAAAGGGGCTAAGTGCAGGACGTGTGCAGTCTTCAGCCTTAAAAATTGTCGTTGATCGTGAACGTGAAATACGGGCTTTCAAGCCAGAAGAGTTTTGGAGTATTGATGGAGTTTTTGACGAACAAATTGAGGCAACTTTAGTTGAATTTGAAGGTCAAAAAATTGAAAAAATGACCATAAGTTCAGGCGATAGGGCTAAGCATATCCACCAAACTCTTTTAAACCAAAGTTATAAGGTTGAAAAGATTGAAACAAAGGCTCGCAAAAGCTCGACTCCCCCGCCTTTTATGACTTCAACCTTGCAACAAACCGCCTCATCAATGCTTGGTTTTTCTCCTAAAAAGACGATGATGGTAGCCCAAAATCTCTATGAAGGAGTAAAAACCCACCAAGGCACCCAAGGGGTCATTACTTATATGAGAACCGACTCTTTAAATGTGGCAAAAGAGGCAATTTTTGCTGCTAGAGATTTGATTCAAAAAGAGTATGGGGAAAAATATCTTCCATCAAAACCAAAATTTTACTCCACAAAATCCAAAGGAGCCCAAGAAGCTCACGAGGCAATCCGGCCAACAGTGCTTGATTTTACACCAGAACTTGCCGCAAAATATTTAGACAAAGATGCACTTAAACTATACACCCTTATTTATACTCGATTTTTAGCAAGCCAAATGACAGAGGCTCAATTTGAGAGCCAAAATGTATTCTTTACATGTAAAGATGGAGTGTTTAAAGCAAGCGGTCGCCGCCTAGTCTTTGATGGATTTTATAGAGTTTACGGAAATAGCGATAAAGACAAGCTTCTTCCAAAGCTTCAAACCAACCAAAGCGTAACACTAAGTTCTTTAAAAGCCAACCAACACTTTACAGAACCGCCTGCTCGATACTCAGAAGCAAGCCTTATTAAAAAACTCGAAAGCCTTGGAATTGGAAGGCCCTCTACATATGCCCCAACCATCTCAATCTTAACTGCAAGAGATTATATAAATATTGAAAAAAAGCAGCTCATTCCAACTGATATTGCCTTTACAGTAACCGAACTTTTAGAGAAACATTTTCCAAATATTGTAGATAGTAACTTTACTTCATCGATGGAAGAGACTCTTGATAAAATTGCGGAAGGATCAACAGATTGGCAAAAGGTGCTAAGTGATTTTTATGCTCCATTTATTGCCCAAATTGAAGCAGGAAAAAAGGAAATTAAAAGCCAAAAAGTTGCAATCCCAATAGGAGAATCTTGTCCGCAGTGCGGAGCAGATTTGGTAAAAAGAAAGGGGCGCTTTGGAGAGTTTATTGCTTGTAGTGCTTTTCCAAAGTGTAAGTACTCTAAAAACCTAGCCTCAAAACCAAAAGAGGAGCCAAAAAAGATTGAAGTTCCTTGCCCTGAGTGCGGAGGCGACATTGTTTTAAGAAGCTCAAGGCGAGGCAAATTTTATGGCTGCTCAAATTATCCA
>DDHL01000100.1:0-219 GCA_002352945.1 Campylobacteraceae bacterium UBA1877
GACAAATAGTGGCACTTTAATATTTCGTAATTTAAAAAGAGATTCGACAATCCTAACACCTTGAAAAACCGCCTCTTTTGTCTCAAACCACCTACATGGAGATTCAACATAGAAAGACTCGAAGCTTGTAATTGTTTCTGACATGAATTGTATAACTTTTTCATTTTTACTCACTTCTTCTCTGAGCTCGTTATTGTCAACTAGCTTTTTTAAATACAT
>DDHL01000100.1:429-5614 GCA_002352945.1 Campylobacteraceae bacterium UBA1877
AAATACATATTGTTAAAGCTCAGCTCAGCTAACGGCTGCCTCCACTGGTGTGCAATTATGGCAATCATTTCACCCAATGCGGCAAATTTGGCCTGTTTATGCAAAAGAGTGTCATTGAGTTTCTCTTGTGAAATATCCTGGATATTAGCAACTATTGCAAGGGCATCATGTCCGCTAATGGCATATGATATACGTATAGGAAAGTGTCTACCTTGATGATTGCGCACCTCAAGTTCTCTTGGGTACTCAAAACCAAAAGCGTTTTGGTCATTAAAAAAATACCCAAATCCCTCTGGGTATGCACTATGGTATTGTTGAGGAATAATTTTTAACAAATCGCTAGCATGCCTCATCTCTTCACGCTTGTAGCCAAATATACGCTCTGCCATTTGATTGTATGTGCGTATATTGTGCATATGATCGAGTGAGATTATGGCATTAGTGCTAGACTCAATAACCGCATTAGAATAGTTTCTCTCTTGAGTTAACTCCTTTGTTTTACGATTTATGCTCGCATTAGCAGGACGAAATATAAAAAGAGCTTCGAGCATAAGAGCAATTAATGTTGCGCTATAGATATACAGCTCTAATCGACGCAAATTTTTAGTTTTTGATTCAGCCTCTTCAAGATAAACCTGTGCAGCTTCATTGAGCTGTTCTAAGAGTTTTTGAGAATTTTGCAACACATAAGTTAGACTCCTGCCATCTCTTGTAAGCTGAAAGCGTTTTGCATGAGTTAAAAAAGTTTTAACCTTTTCATCTAAAGTCACCGGTGCTTCAAAATAGACTTCTTGTAACCTTTTTGACATAGGAACTCCAAGCAAAAAGGCGTGATTTGCTTCCATCTCTTCAATACTCTTTTCCAATCGCTTTGTTTGATAATAGATTGCATAAAGAGCAATTTTTTGAGAAAGCATAATTTGCTGACCGCTTATGGTTATAAGCTTGCCATCATTTGCTTGGCTATTGATGAGGTGGTTTAAGTTATAAAAGGCCAAAGTTGAAAGTAGTGCAATTAGTGTGAGCGCAGTTATATAACGCGCCGTAAAACTTAAGCGCTCAAATATCATATCCAAATTGGCCATGTTTAACACCTATTTAATAAAGCTGTGGTATCATTAAAATCCACTTAAAACCTATTGTCTCGCCCAAGCGGGCGAGACAATTTACTTACGAACAATCATATAGCTTATGAATCCAAAAAGCCCAACCATAACCAAACTAAAAACTATTGGAACAGTTTTTAAAACGACAAAAGTTACAATCAATATAGACAAAAGAGTTGGAACCTCATTATAGGCTCTAAAAAATTTACCGCTTTTTGTGCAAACTTTCTTCGCTAATTTTTTTCTATAGTATTCAAGAGAGTATGAATATGCTACCAAAAACAGAACAACCGTAATTTTCGCATGCATCCAACCACCACTTTTTAAAATGGCTGGATTGAGTGCTAGCATTGTTAGTCCGCTAATTATGGTCGCCCACATTGCAGGATGTCCAATGTAGTGGTAAAGTTTATGCTCTTGAATCTGCACAACTTCGACAAACTGGGGCTTGTCGCCATGCTCAACGTGGTAGACAAAGAGCCTTGGCAAATAAAAAAGCATTGCCATCCATGACATAAACGAGACAACATGAAAAGCCAAAATCCAAGTGTAATATTCCAAATCCAATCCTTTTTAAAATAAGAGGCATTATACAAAAAATAGATAAATCAATTCCAAAAAAACAAATCTTTACATGTAAAAAAGATTTTATGATATTTTTTAATAAATTAAATAATAAATATATAATTCAATTAGTTAATTTTAAATATTTTAGTGTTATTATTTAAATAATAAATTCTATATAGATATATTGATATTATTATTAATTACTATGTATGTTATTAAAAGTGGAACTTACAAACTTTACACAAGGAGAAAAGATGAAAGTCTTAGTTCGAAAAAGCGAAGCAGAATCGCCTTATAGTTTTATTTTTACCGATAAAGATGGCGGTGCGCTAATCCGCAGTGAAAACTATAAGCAAAAAACAAGCTGCATGAACGGTGTTGAGTCAGTACGAAAAAATTGTACAGTTGATGAACGATATGAGCTTAAAGTTGCCAAAAATGGTAAATTTTTCTTCAATATCAAAGCTTCAAATGGTCAAATTGTAGGAACAAGCGCATTTTTTGACACTGAGGATGAGAGAAAAAGCGCTATAACATATATTAAACGATACGCTCCAAAAGCTGCATTAGAAGAAGCTTAACCACTCTAGCCCTTCAAAAAAGCTGAAGGGCTAGCCTCCACCAAGGATAGATCCTTATGCAAAAACTATATGAAACCCTGAAACTTTTCTATTTAGGACATGAAGAGGGCACAAACACTCCAATTGTTTATGAAAATAAAGATTTAACAACCCATGGACTTATAATAGGAATGACAGGTAGCGGCAAAACAGGTCTGGGAATTGGGCTTATTGAAGAAGCTGCAATTGATAATATACCATCAATCATAATCGACCCAAAAGGCGATATGGGAAACTTACTTCTTACTTTTCCAAAGATGGATGCAAAAAGCTTTGAGCCATGGATTGATCCAAACGAGGCTCAAAATAGGGGCTTAAGCATTCAAGAACAAGCGCAAAAAACTGCCTTGATGTGGAAAAAAGGAATTGAAAGCTTTCATCAAGACGTAAGCCGTGTAGCTACACTCAAAGAGCGTGGAGATTTTACTATCTATACTCCAGGATCAAGCTCAGGCATAGGAGTTGCACTCATATCAAATTTTAAGGCACCACCGCAATCAATCATGGAAGATAGGGAGCTTTTAACTACACTTGTTAACTCAACAGTAACTGGCATTCTAAGCCTAGTTGATATCCAAAGCGACCCACTTTCTGGCAAAGAACACATACTGCTATCATCTATATTTTTAAACTTTTTTGAAAAAAAACAAGATGTAAGCTTAGAGAGCCTCATTGGCTCAATCGTAACACCTCCTTTTGAAAAAGTTGGTGTATTTGCGCTAGAAACCTTCTATCCGCAGCAAAAGCGTCTTGAGCTTGCCATGAAACTAAATGCTCTCGTCGCATCGCCCTCCTTTAGCCAGTGGCTTCAAGGAGAGCTTTTAGATATTGATAAAATGTTTTATACAAAAGATGGCAAGGCAAAGGTTTCAATCTTTTCAATCTCGCACTTAAACGACAAAGAGAGGATGTTTTTTGTCACCCTTTTGCTCAACCAGCTCTTAGGCTGGATGCGTCGTCAAGAAGGCTCATCAAGACTTCGTGCAATACTTTATATGGATGAGATTTTTGGATTTTTCCCGCCAAACCAAAACCCCCCATCAAAAGAGCCCATGCTTACAATGCTCAAACAAGCTCGTGCTTTTGGACTTGGAGTAGTTCTCTCAACTCAAAACCCCGTGGATTTAGACTATAAAGGATTATCAAATATTGGCACTTGGTTTATTGGTCGGCTCCAAACCACTCAAGATAGAAAACGCGTTATTGGAGGCTTACAAGGAATTCAAGGAAGCAATTACGACAAAGAGGTACTTTTAGAGCTTATTGCAAACCTCAAAAAACGCCACTTTTTAATCAAAAATATTCACGATAGTAGCTTGCGTATATTTCAAACAAGATGGGTTTTATCCTATCTCAAAGGCCCACTAAGCAAAAGTCAAATTGCACAGTTAATGGAATCAAAAAAGCTAAATAAAAAAAGTCTTCCAAAAGAACCTTTAGAAAAACAAAAAACATCACATTTAGCCTCAAAAACACGCCCAATCATAAGCAATGAAATTGCACAAATTTTTTATTATGAAAGTCAAAGCCAATCTTATACCCTCCAACCATATCTAGCCTGCAGTGCAAAAATTGCCTTTGTGAGTAAAAAATATAACTTACATGAGGTAAAAGAGGCTCAATTCTTACTAAAACTCTCAGAAAATTTAGATATGATTGATTGGAGTCTACTTAAATCCCACAATTTAAAGGGTTTTCAAAACACTCCAAGAGCACAATCATATTATGAAAAGTTGCCAGCATTTATATTGCAATTAAAAAACACAAAAGGCTTGACAAAGGAGTTTGGCGAGCATCTTTATCGAAATGAGTATGTAGAAATTTTTACCAACAAAGCCCTTGGCATTCATGCAGATATAAATATGAGTGAAGAAGCTTTCAATCTCAAAGTATATGACGCTCTTGAAAAGGCATATGAAGCTAAAAAAGAAAAAATTATCAATACTTTTAAAAAAAGAGAGCTTGCTTTAAACAAAAAACTTAAAAGTTTGGAAAAAAAGCTCGATAAAGAAAAAGCAGATGTAAGCTCAAAAACTACAAATATGGCCATAACCATTGGCACATCGCTTTTGGGTGCCCTTTTTGGCAAAAATCTCTTTTCTAAAACAAATGCGACTAAACTTGGCTCTGGAGTTAAAAGCGCTAGTGGGGTTTTAAAAGAAAAGCGTGATGTTGCAATGGTTGAGTCTGAAATTGACGAGCTGCTTTTAGAACAAGAGAGGTTGCAGGCAAAACTTATCAAAGAGCTAGAAGAGGCAAAATCCTCTTTTGATATTGCCAATTTTCCAAATGAAATCCAAAAGATTAAACCAAGAAGAGTTGATGTGTATGATTTAAACCTATCAATTGCATGGAAAGAGATTCTTTAAGTTTTACATGTAAAAAGCCTAACTTTACATGTAAAACTGCATTTTTGGCTTTACATGTAAGGTTATATACAAAAGATTGCATCAAATTTACGAGCAATCTTCTTCTTTTAGTGCAGCTGCAATTAATTCAATCGGGTTTTTAAAAATTACTTTTGAATCAACTTGATACAAAGCATCCCCTAGTTGCATACGACAAGCACTGCACTCAGCACTTACGATTTGTGCTCCAGTCTCTTCAATCATCGCAGCTTTTGGCTTGCCTGCTGCTTTTGCAAATTTATAATTTTCAAGCTGCATTGTTACACCGCCAAATCCACAACAGCGGTTTGGATCACTCATCTCTTTTAAGAGATAATTTTTACTTAGCAACTCTCGAGGCTCTTTAAAAACTCCTTGCATCTTTCTTGCATGGCATGGGTCATGATAAGTTACTACCTCTTTGCGTCTTTTTTTCTTTTTTAGAAGCTCTTTTAGATTGGTCTTTTTTTCTAAATAGTCAGTTGCCATATAGATCATTGGCCTT
>DDHL01000100.1:5853-17219 GCA_002352945.1 Campylobacteraceae bacterium UBA1877
GATCATTGGCCTTATCGCTTCAGCCCTTGCTCTCCACTCAGGCTGGTCGTGAAAAAAGTGAACATAATCCTCTTTTATCATAGCGCTACAAGTGGCTTCAGGAATTATAATGGCATCAAGCTCATCTTTAAAGCTCTCAATATATTCAATATTAAATTTTGCAAGCGCATCAACACTTTTAAAATCGCCCGTAAAATATGATGGTGCCCCGCAGCACTTTTGCTGCTTTATTAAGTGCACATCAATCTCTAAAGCTTTTAAAATTTCAAGCAAAGCCTTTCCAATATCTGTATACATGTAATTTGCCAAACAACCGATAAAAAGCCCAACTCTTCCCTTTCCTCCGTTATTTATCACCTCTGGGTAGGAATTTAAAAAACTTTTTCTAGCAAGACTAGGCAAGAGTCTATCGAGTTTAATAAGTGGAAATTTACGCATAGCTTGTGAATTTTTTTGTGGGTATTGCTTAAAGCCGCAACTTTGAAATACATACCCAAAACGCGCTACAATATCCATAATTGAACGATTTCTTAGGAGAAAAAAGGCTAAACGCTTATACCATGCAATGCCATATTTTTTTCCAATATCGCTGCGAACCTGCTCAATGAGCATATCAACAGGCAGATCATTTGGACAAACATCTACACAATTTGTGCATAAAAAACAGCTCTCAAAAATCTTTTTTGCATCTCTATCAAGCTCCAATTCACCACGCTCATAGGCACCCAAAAGATGCAAAAATCCTCGAGGACTTGTAACCTCATCTGAATTTACCTGATGGATTGTACAAACCTGAATACATTTACCGCACTTTACACATGCATCTGAGGTTGCGCTAAAGTGAAACATCTTTACACCGTCTTGCTAAATCGACGTTTTGATTCTGGAATCTTGCTTAAATACGCATCAAAAGGCATGCAGATATTGCGAATAAGTAGTGTTCCAGTAGGACTTACTTGCAAAGCCTCTTTTGTAAGTGTCACAAGACCTGCGTCAATAAACTCTTTTAATCCCTCTATAGAGTCATTAAAATAGTCAAAAAAATCGATTTTAAAACGCTTTTCGACATTTTTAATATTGAGTTTAAAATTACTCATCATTTCCATAATAACAGCTTTTCGCAAAACATCATCATCACTTAAAATCAAGCCTCTATGGACTGGTAAATTTCCAGCATCAATCGCAGCTTCATACTCTTTTAAATCCTTATAGTTTTGCACATAATGGCGCTCGCCTTCACCAATACTTGTAAGTCCAACCCCAATTAAATCGGCCCCGCCTTTTGTGGTATAGCCTTGAAAGTTTCTGTGCAATTGACCCTTGTTAATTGCCTGAAACAGTTCATCTTCTGGTTTTGCAAAATGATCCATTCCAATCATCTTATAGCCATTAGCTTGCAAAAAGTCGATGGTATGGCGCATAATTGCAAGTTTTTGAGCCGGTTTTGGCAAGGTTGTCTCATCAAATTTTCGCATAGTCTTTTTCATCCAAGGCACGTGTGCATAATTAAAGACTGCAAACCTATCTGGATCAAGAGTAAGTGCTAAATTCAATGTCTCTTTAAAAGTCTCTAAAGTTTGATATGGAAGCCCATAAATCAAATCCATATTTATCGAATTTATTCCAGCGCTTCGCGCCATATCAACAGCACGCTTTGTTATCTCATACGGCTGGATACGGTGGATCTCTTTTTGCACTTTTTCATTAAAATCCTGCACTCCATAACTAATGCGGTTAACCCCGCCTGCAATGAGTACATCAAGCTGCTCTTTTGTTAAAAACCGAGGATCAATTTCACAGCTAATTTCAGCCTCATTTGAAAAGTTTTTAAAATGTTTGCCAATGAGCTTAATTATGCGTTCAAGCTGGGATGCACTAAAAAAAGTTGGGGTTCCTCCACCAAAATGCAGCTGCAAAACTTCTCTATTTGTGTCTAAGTGGTGCGATAAAAGCTCAAGCTCTTTTTCTAAATAGCCAATATATCGCTCTTTTTTCTCATCTTTTGATGTAAATACAACATTGCATCCACAAAAATAGCACGCACTTCTGCAAAATGGCAAATGAAAATAAAGCGATAAAGGCCGGCTGGAGTCTTGGGATTTTAATATCTTCTCATAATCTTTACATGTAAAGCCCTCATGAAACTCAGGCGCAGTTGGATAACTTGTATATCTAGGGCCTGGTTTTGAGTATTTTGTAAATGTTTCAAAATCAATCATTCATTAACCTTCTTGAGAACGAGTAAGCATCAAATCTTTTAAATCTACAAAGAGATTTGGATGTCGTTTTTTAATATTGCCTACAAGGCGATCCAAATCGATATTAATCGCTTTTGCCCCGTTGGATTTTGAAGCAAGACGGCGTATCTCATCCATTGCCACCGCCCAAACATCATGAAAATCAACAGGAATATGCTGCCAAATTGTCTTTTCAAGTTTTAAGTTAAAATTTTCTTGCTGCGCACTTCTTAAGCTCTCGACCATCTTATTCATCGATTCAATGGATATTAACGTATAGAGCTTTTGGTCTGTATCTATGGCAAACCAAGGTTCGGCACCGTCCCAGCTTCCACTTTTTAAGGTTAAGGTTTTTTTATTTGGATCTTCTGTGTCACTTATTTCAAAAACAGTTTTTTCTGAATCTTCATTGATACCAATGCGCTTAGCAATAGTGCGAATGGCATCATACACAGCTAATTCTGTCTTTTTATCTGCCATTATGACTCCTTTTTTTGACGCTCCAACCAAACCATAACGCCTTTTTGGGCATGGAGACGATTTTCAGCTTCGTCAAATATCTCATCAGCGTGAGCTTCAAAAACCTCTTCGCTTACCTCATAATTGCGATATGCTGGCAAGCAATGCAAAAATATAGCATCATCTTTTGCCTTTTTCATCATTGCGCTATCTACCATATAACCTGCAAAATCCTTAATGCGTTTAGCTTTTTGATCTTCTTGTCCCATGGACACCCAAGTATCAGTTGTAACCACATCTGCATTTTTTACAGCTTCATTTGGATCATTAAAAAACTCAATCTTTGCTCCACTTTTTTTGGCAAACATTAAAGCATCTTTTACAATTTCACTATCTGGCTCATACCCTTTTGGAGTTGCAATTCTTAAATTAAACCCAAGCTTAGATGCCAACATGAGCCATGAATGAGTCATATTGTTACCATCTCCAACATACGCAACTATTGGATCTTTATCTTTACCGTATTCTACCATAGTAAGGTAATCGGCCATTAACTGAACTGGATGGTAGCTATCGCTAAGTCCGCTAATTACTGGAGCTTTTGAGTATCTTGCAAACTCTTCAAGTGTGCTTTGAGAATAGGTTCTAATCATCACCATATCTACCATACGCCCAATGACTCGAGCTGTATCTTTCATAGGCTCTCCCCTTCCAAGCTGCAAATCATTGGCTGACAAAAAGAGCCCCTTGCCTCCAAGCTGATGGATTCCAACCTCAAAACTAACACGGGTTCTAGTTGAATTTTTTTCAAATATCATACCCAATGTTTTTCCAGCTAAATAGGGTTTGCACTCCCCTCTTTTTGTCTCTGCTTTAATAGTTTGTGCTAAAGATATAATCTCTAAAATTTCCTCTTTCTTATATCTTTTAAAGTCAAAAAATGTCTCATAGCTTTGCCTTAAATAAAGTTATTTCATCAAAATTTTTGCCACTTCTTTCGCGTGGTAAGTAATAATCATATCAGCCCCTGCTCTTTTAAAGCCAACCATTGTCTCCATCATTACTCGCTCATAATCAATAACACCAGCACTTGAAGCAGCCTTTAGCATAGCATACTCGCCACTTACATTATAAACACAAAGGGGCAAGCTTGTACTGTTTTTAATCTCTCTTACAATATCTAAATAAGCAAGGGCTGGTTTTACCATTAAAATATCGGCCCCTTGGAGCTCATCTTCAACAGACTCCGCTATGGCTTCACGACGATTTGCTGGGTCCATTTGGTAACTTCTTCGATCTCCAAAACTAGGAGCAGACTCAGCCACATCTCTAAATGGACCATAATATGCACTAGCAAACTTTGTCGAATAGCTCATTATTGGCAAATTTTCAAACCCATTTTTATCAAGAGCTTCTCTTAAAGCCGCAATAGTGCCATCCATCATCCCACTAGGAGCTATCATATCTGCGCCCGATTTTGCATGAATAAGCGCCTGTTTTGCCAAAATTTCTAGTGTCGCATCATTGTTAACGCTTTCATGCTCTAAGTCTAAGATTCCACAGTGTCCATGGTCTGTATATTCACAAAAACAAAGATCAGTAATTACATACAGATTTGGACAGGCTTTTTTTATCTCTTTAAGAGCCGATGCAATTATGCCATGCTCACAAAGTGCATCGCTTCCTATACTATCTTTTGTTTCTGGAATGCCAAAGAGCATAATTGCTTTGATTCCTAACGATTCTAAACTTTTGCATTCATCAATTAAAACATCTATGCTCATTTGAAAAACACCCGGCATGGAAGCGACTTCAATTTTTTGATTTTTGCCAGGACGGGCAAAAAGAGGATAAATCAAATCATCTGTGCTCAATTTTGTCTCTTGAACTAAAGCTCTTATATTTGGATGCATTCTAAGACGGCGAAATCTTTTAAACATAATCTATCCTTTTGTTTGGTACAATGCTTTTTGCAACACGGTTGCATAATCAACCAAACTTGCTATTTTTAAAAAAGTATTAGTCTAGCATATTGGGAGTTAATAAAAGATGAATATAAGTATCTCCGAGGTTGCCAACCTTCCTTCCCGTTTTGGAGAATTTAAAATTCAAAGCTTTAAAGAGAATGAAAAAGAGCATCTAGTCATTTTTAAAGAACCTTTAGGCGATATACCGGTAGTTCGTATACATAGCGAATGCCTTACAGGCGATGCAATTGGAAGTCTTAAATGTGATTGTAGAGATCAACTAGAAGCTTCGCTGGAGTGTATAAACAAAAATGGCGGAATGGTGATTTATCTGCGTCAAGAAGGGCGCAATATTGGTCTATTTAACAAAGTCAATGCTTACGCTCTTCAAGACAAGGGCTTAGATACGATTGAAGCTAACCATCAGTTGGGATTTGAAGCAGATGAACGTACTTACGAAATAGTTGAGACAATTTTAGACCACTTTAAAATCAATCGCATAAAGCTACTTACAAACAATCCTAAAAAGCTTCAAGGCTTAAAAAGTATTAATATTATAGAAAGACTACCAATAGTTATTAAACCAAATAAGTTTAATAAAAACTATTTAAAAGTAAAACAAGAACAGATGGGGCATCTGTTTTAATCAGTCGTCTTTACATGTAAAGACGACTGATTGGATTAATTAGCTGTAACTAATGCGCTCTCATCCCAACCGCCACCTAAGGCTTTAATGAGAGTTATATCCGCACTAAGAGCCTCTTGCGATAGTTGAACGAGGTTGATTCTAGCATTTAACAAATCATCATTTGCATCAAGTACATCTTGATACTCTCCAGCTCCTGCTTCATATCTAGACTGGGCAAGTTTTGCCAACTCTTCATAAATCCTTACTTGCTCTAAAGCTTGAAGCTTTGCTTCATAAGCTCTTTTGCGCACTTCTTGGGCTTCATAAACTTCTAAAAATGCCCTAGTTACGCTACTTTCAAAGCCAATTCGAGCCATCTCTTGCAAAGCTTCTCGACTTCTTACTTGGGATTTAATTCTTCCAAAATCAAAAAGAGGAGCTACTAAAGAGGAGCCAATATTCCATGTTCTAGCAGAGCTTGTAATAAACTCACTTAGCTCCATACTGCTAAAGCCAAGAGCTCCTGAGAGACTAATAGATGGAAAATAAGCAGCCTTTGCAACCTTAATATCCAAATTTGCTGCCTCAAGAGCATGGAGCGCTGCTTGAATATCTGGACGCTGCTCTAACAAAGTAGCACTAAGCCCCTCTGGAACCCCAATTGGCTGAGGTAAGGCTTTTTTATCAAAGCTTTTTTTAGATTCAAACAGCTCTTTTGGTGACGTGCCAATCAATAAATGCAATGCGCTTTCTTGACGAGCAATGGCTGATTGTATCGATGTTAAAGTGCTTTTTGCATTTGTATATGCAGACTTAGCTAAATAGACCTCATATGGAGACACTGCTCCTAGTTTATGCTTTTGCTCAACCAATTTTAATGACTCTTTTCGAACTTTTAGAGTCTTTTTGGCAATATCCTCTTGAGTTTTTAAGGACAAAAGGCCAAAGTAACTATCAACAACGGAGCTTACAAGGCCAATTTTTATAGCATCTTTTGCTGCCTTTGTGCTAAGCAACGACTCTTGAGCTGAAGCTTTGGCATTTTTTAATTTACCCCAAATGTCTACTTCATAACTTAATATGCCACTAAGAGTAAAAGAGTTATATGTTTTGCCAGTACCTGCATAACTCTCTTTGCTACTAAGAGTTCTATCTGCTCCTGCTGATCCACTAATATTTGGGTATAAATTTGCCTGGGCACCGCTAAGAGCAGCGTGAGCTAAAGAGACATTTGCAGCAGCTTCTCGTAAATCAAAATTGTTTTTAAGCGCTTTTTGAACCAATTCGTTTAAAGTGGAATCTTTATAAGCCTCCCACCATTTTGATTCTACACGAACTGCATCATTTAAAGTCGGTAAATCTACATTAGCCGGTTTTGGCTCTTCATAAAAAGCGCAGCCGCTAAACAGTCCTGCAATACCAAAAATGAGTATAACTTTATGCCACTGCATTCTCTTCTCCTTTTTTTCGAGAAAAACGTTCATTAAGTTTAGCCAGCCAACTATAAAAGAGTGGCACAAAGAAGATTGCAATGGTGCTAGCTGCTATCATACCTCCAATTACGCCCGTTCCAATAGCGTGGCGGCTTGCTGCTCCTGCGCCAGAGCTGATTGCCAAAGGAATTACACCAATAGTAAATGCTAATGAGGTCATAACAATTGGGCGGAATCGAAGCCTTGCTGCTTCTAATGTAGCCTCATAAATGCTTTTGCCCTTCTCTTGAGCCTGCATAGCAAACTCTACAATCAAGATGGCGTTTTTAGCAGAGAGTCCCATGAGCACCAAAAGTCCAATTTGGAAATAGATATCATTGCTCAAGCCTCTTAAATACACTGCCGCAATTGCCCCAAACAAGGCAAATGGCAATGAAGTGACAACAGCTAACGGCATGAGCCACCGCTCATATTGGGCTGCTAGGATTAAAAAGATAAAGAGCGCACCAAATAAGAATGCTTGTGCTCCAGTACCTTCCATCTCTTTTTCTTGATAAGAAGTTCCTATCCATCCTAAGGTATAGCCTTGTGGAAGAATCTCTTTTGAAACCTCTTCAATTGCATGCAATGCATCACCTGATGTATAACCCGGTGCTGGCTCACCCTCAATTTTTGCTGATGGGAATGCATTAAATCGCTCAACTGTATCGGCTCCTGTTATGCGTTCATACGTAATAAGAGAATTAAGCGGAATCATCTCTTGGGTTGTTGAACTTCTTACAAATACATTGCTCATATCCTCAGGATTTTCACGAAAATCCGCTTCAGACTGGAGATTTACTTTATATGTTCTTCCATAAAGGTTAAAATCATTTACATATGTTGCACCAAAAGTAGCTTGCAAAGTTGCATATATATCTGTTAATGACACACCCAAAGCCTTGCTCTTTTCGCGATCAACCACAATGTTATATTGTGGAGTTGCTAAGTGGAAATTTGATCGAACACGAGTTAAAGCTGGATGCTGATTGGCTTTAGCTACGATTTGATTAACATACTGGCTTAACTGAGACAAATCACCTCCGGTACGGTCTTGAACATACATTTCAAAACCACCACTAATACTAAGTCCTATAATTGGAGGCGGATTAAGAGCAAAAATTGTAGCTTCCGGGATTTGACTATACATCATATTTAATTTTCCACTAATTGCACTTGAGCTTTGATTTGGAAGTGGTCTGGAATCCCAATCTTTTAAACTCATGAAGCTTGTAGCAGCACTGGTTTTTGCAGTACCAGTAACAACATCAAAGCCGGCAACACCAATCATATATTCAATCTCATCAACTTGTGAAGCCATTTGAGTCATGGTATCTCGAACTTTTTCAGTTCTATCTAAAGATGCCGCAGGAGGCAAGGCAGTTATGGCCAATAAAACCCCTTTATCTTCTGATGGAACAAGGCCGGATGGAACTTTTTTGAAAAGATCATACGTTACAAACATCACCCCTGCAACTATCAAAGTGGCAATGAATCCATGTCGAACTACTAATCCAACGCCCTTGGTAAAAATATCGGTCGAAAAGTCAAAAAAGGAGTGAAATAGCCGGACAAACCAAAAGGGTTTTGGCTCTCTTTTTTTCAAAAAGACTGCACAAAGTGCGGGAGTTAGCGTAAGTGCTACAAGTCCAGAGATTGCAACTGATATAACAATTGTAATAGCAAACTGTTGGTACATTTGACCTGTAAATCCACCCAAGAATGCAACAGGGATAAATACAGCACTAAGCACAAGAACAATAGCTATAACGGGTCCTGTAATCTCCCTCATGGCCTCAATAGTGGCATCTTTTACACTTATGTTTGGATCTGAGTGCAGTATCCTTTCAACATTTTCAATAACAATAATTGCATCATCAACAACAATACCAATTGCAAGCACCAGCCCAAAGAGAGTTAGCATATTTATGGAAAATCCCAAAACGTACATGCCTGCAAATGTACCAATAATTGAAACTGGAATGGCAAGTACTGGGATGATTGTTGCTCGAAAATTTCCCAAAAACAGATAAACCACACCTACAACTAACAAAAGAGCCTCGATAAATGTTTTAATTACCTCATTAACTGAGATTTGAATAAATTTAGTTGTATCGTATGGAACTACATATTTCATTTTATGAGGGAAGTTTTGAGCTAACCTCTCCATAGCAGCATCAACACGCTTTGCAGTCTCTAACGCATTTGCTCCAGATTGAAGGTATATACCAATTGGAATCATAGTTTGACCGTTTAAAGTTCCTGTTACATCATAAGATTCCGCACCCAATTCAACTCTAGCAATATCTTTAAGTCGCAAGCTAGAGCCATCTTCGTTTATGCGTATAATAATCTCTTCAAACTCTTCGGGGTCCACAAAACGACCTTGGGTTGTAACTGAGTATGTAAAAGCCTCTTTTCCAGTAGTTGGAGCTTGATTGAATCTACCAGAAGCAAATTGGTTATTTTGTTCACTCAAAGCTGCAATTACATCAGTTGGAGTGAGGTTAAATTTGGCTAATTTATCAGGTTGCATCCAAATTCGCATTGAATAATCTTGTACGCCAAAGAGGGCTGCATCACCAACACCTTTGACCCGCTTTAACTCATCAACAATGTTAATTAAAGCATAGTTGGCCATAAATATTTTGTCATACGCATCATCTTCAGCAAAGATAGAGATGATTTTTAGAATCGAAGAGGAACTTTTACGCACTGTTACCCCACGAACCTGCACCTCTTGAGGTAAGGATGAAAGCGCTGCCTGAACGCGGTTGTTTACATCAATTGTTGCTTGGTCTGGGTCTGTTCCAATTTCAAAAAATACATTAAGGTTAAGCGAACCGCTAGAAGAGGAGGTGGATGTCATATAAATCATGTTATCCACACCATTAATCTCTTGCTCAAGTTGGGTAGCTACGGTTTTTGAAATAGTTTCAGCATTAGCTCCTGGATAAGAAGCACTCACACTTACTTGTGGTGGAACAACTTGAGGATACTCTTCAACCGGCAACACTGCAAGGGAGATTATTCCAGCAATAACAATAACAATAGAAACTACCGTTGAAAAAATCGGACGGTTAATGAAAAATTTTGAAAACATACCTTAACCCTTTGCTAATTGTACAGGTATATTAGGACGAAGTTTTGTTAGATTGTCTAAAATGATCTCTTCTTGCCCTTTTAGACCAGATTTGATAATAAAGTTCCCCTCAACTGCCTCTCCAATCTCTACTGGAACTCGCAATGCTTTACCATCTTTATGAATGTATACATAGGTTCCAGATGGATCTTGAACTAAGGCTTTTTGAGGAATAGTAATAGCATCTTTTAAAACAAGTCCTTCCAAATAGACTCTTGTAAAAAGCCCAGGGAGCAATAAATTAGAGCTATTTTCAAAACTACCTTTTAGGGTAACAGTTGAGGTTTTATCATTAACCTTTGCATCTGTGTAGATTAATCGACCCTCAACTGAGTGCCCATCTGGACCATCAATGCGAAGTTTTATAGTATCAAGAGATGGTTTAATTATAAAATAGTCTCGTTGAGGCAGTGAAAACTCTACATGGATTGGATCAAGCTGAGTAATTGTAACTAGCGGCACATTTGCACTTGAAATATAATTGCCCACATCTACATTAGTCTGGCCAATAACTCCACTTATAGTCGCCTCAATGGTGGCATCATCAAGATCAATTTTAGCTAACTGCACATTTACCTTTGCAAGTTCCAAGGATGCTTTAGCACTTTCATAAGCTCCAAGGGCATCATCATACTCTTGTTGACTTATGGCATTAGATTTTTGTAGTGCCTGCGCCCTTTTCCAAGTTCTTGTTGCACTTTCTAAAAGGGTTTTTTGCACTTCAAGCGAGCTAAGAGCCTGTTCATAGCGAGCCTTATAAGTATTTGGATCAATCTCATATAAAAGATCACCTTTTTTTACCATGTCGCCCTCTTTGAAGTGTTGTGCTACTAAGGTGCCTGGAACTTTGGCAACCACTTCAACTTCATGAGCACTTATTAAACGTGCTGGGTAATGGTATCTTAGCGGAACATCGTGCACTGCTACTACTTGTGTACTGACTGTTGGCGGGGGCAATTGGGGCATGCTTGCCTTTTTCTCTTCACCTAAACAACCGGCAAAAAGAGCAGCCATAAAAAGTGCTAGTACAAAATTTACAACTTGATATCTCATTGATTTTCCTTGTTTTTGTAATAATAATTACACATATTTGAGGGGGCGATTATACACCCTTTTTGTTAACCTGTCAACTCATTTTTGAGCACCCTTTAACAAACATTCGCACAAGCTGTTTTAGGGCTTTTTCAGTAGTTTCTTTGGAGGTATCAACCGGTAATCCCAGAACGAGTCGAAACAAAAACGGATCCTTTAACGCATGGATAAACTGGTAACTTGCAAGCTCAATATCTTCAACTTCTATCTCTCCTTGCTTGCTTGCAAGTTCAAGCCGCTCAGAAATCATTTGGACAAACTTTCCCATAGCAAATTCTAAAAAGAGCTTCCCGAGTTTTGCACCATTTCGATGTCCTTCAGAGACAATTAAACGATAAAACAAAACTGAATCCTCGTTGATTGTAAGCT
>DDHL01000100.1:17413-20571 GCA_002352945.1 Campylobacteraceae bacterium UBA1877
ACGATAAAACAAAACTGAATCTTCGTTGATTGTAAGCTCTAAAAAACCTCTTCCAATATTGAGTAAAAAACTCTCTAAATCCCCATTATTGCTGCTATTTTTTTGATTTAAGTCATTAAAAAATTCCCTTGTTTTATACTCAAGTACAGCACGAAATAGACCCTCTTTATTTCCAAACACTTTATATACCGTAGAAAGAGAACCTCCAGAGAGTGCAATTATCTCTTGCATGCTCGCTTTTTCAAATCCAGATCGCAAAAAAACTTCGCTAGCAGCATTGAGCAGTTTTTCGCAGCGGATGGTGCCCTTT
Organism: Campylobacteraceae bacterium UBA1877; assembly: GCA_002352945.1. Classification (GTDB taxonomy): domain Bacteria; phylum Campylobacterota; class Campylobacteria; order Campylobacterales; family Campylobacteraceae; genus UBA1877. The sequence continues at coordinate 17,724 of DDHL01000100.1, forward strand.
GGTGTTAATTCGGCAGCTTCTTTCATGCCAAAACTCCTTTAGCGCTGTTTCATATATTTTACCTCGTATTTACATGTAAAAGCAAGCACAGTGCTATCTTAAAGTTCAACTTAAAAATTTATAAATTTTAAAGCCTTTTTTGTCATTGAAGAGATCGGAGCATCTTGAAGCTCTTCGTAAGTAAAATATTTTGCACCTTTAACTAAATCAAAACTTTTATACAAATTGACTTTTAATCTATACTTTGTGTAACTGTGTTTAAAGCTTCCTAAGAAGTTCTCTTCAACTGGATCAACCTGGGGCAAAAGATAAAGACCGTTGTAAAGTTTTGAAGAGGATCTTACTAAAGCTAACTTTTTATTTCTAATATTAACTCCTAAAAACAACTCCATATTCTCATATTGGACTGGCTTTTTTAGTGTAAAAAGCTCAGGATTTTCTCTTCCTTTACATGTAATGTTCAATGGACAGTCTTTACATGTAGGGTTTTTTGGCACACAAATTAGCGAGCCTAAATCCATGAGTGCTAAATTGTGCCTTCTTGAATCTTTATGGTTTAAAAAACTATTTGCAAACTCTAAAACAAGATTTTGTTCATGCAATCCAAAGTAGCGTAACAAAACCCTTTTGATATTTGTATCCACAACAGCCACACTTTGCTCAAGAGCAAAACTACAAACTGCACTTGCTGTGTATCTGCCAACCCCTGGTAGTTTTTGTAAATCTTGCATATTTTGAGGTACTCTTTTTTGACAGATTTTTGCCAATTTATGCAAATTTCTTGCCCTTACATAATAACCTAGCCCACTCCAATGACTTAGCACATCATCTAAGCTTGCTTTTGCTAAATCTGAAATTGTCGGATAGCTTTTTAAAAAATGCGGGTAGTAATCTTTTGCCACACGCTCCGCTTGGGTTTGCTGGAGCATAATCTCAGAGACTAAAACGCGATAAACATCTCTTGTGTTGCGCCATGGCAAATGGTGACGGCCCTCTTTTTCAAACCAATCTAAAAGCAGTTTTTGAGCTTTAAGATGCTCGCTTTTTATGGGATTTGATTGACTCAAAATATACTCCATAATTTAAAATAGAACCGATTGTATCTTACCAAGACTTACGCTTTAATTTTAAACTGCGCTATACTTTCAAACCAAGGAGTTTATATGCGATGTAGCTGGGTTAAAAGTGGTGACATAACTTATGAAAATTACCATGACAAAGAGTGGGGAAAGCCTTTGCATGACGATAGGGCTCTTTTTGAGCTTTTTAGTTTAGAGACGCAAGCTGCCGGTCTTAGCTGGCTTACCATACTAAAAAAGCGCCAATCCTACAAAGAGGTCTTTGCTGATTTTGATTTAACAAAGGTTGCAAGCTTTACATGTAAAGATATTGAATCAATCATGCAAGCTGACATTATAAAAAATAGAAAAAAAATTGAAGCTCTGATTCACAATGCGAAGCTCTTTGTTAAAATTAAAAAGGAGTTTGGCTCTATTGATAAGTATTTTTGGAGTTTTGTAGATTTTCAACCCATTGTTAATGATGTGGTTGATTGCAAACAAGCACCTACAACATCACCCATTTCAGACGCTTTAACAAAAGATTTAAAAAAACGGGGTTTTAAATTTGTTGGCTCAGTTACCATTTACGCTTTTATGCAAGCGTGTGGAATGGTAAACGATCATGAAAATGAGTGTGATTTTAAGTGATTTACATGTAAAAGTGTTTCAAACTCTCTTTTTATGTAGCAACTATCTCTTTTTTCGACCTCCCTATTTGCGTGTAAGCATTTTTTAACTTCATAAAATCTAAAATAACCTACTTCCAATGCGCACTGCCCAAGGATTGGGCTGACATAGATGCACATTCTGCTCTTGTTTAAATTGACGCTTGGGGAAACCGTAAAGGAATCCTGTGGCTAGATCAAAACGTCTTTTGCTTATCTCTCATTGCCTTCTTAATGTTAACTCTAAGGTTGAAGGAATTGAGCCTTATGAAGGTGTTTTTAAACCTCTTATTCTGCCTTTAATAGAGGCAAATTTTGGACTCATCCAACTTCCTTGTCCAGAACTGCGCCATAGCGGTATGCGCCGCTGGGGACAGGTAAAAAATCAATACAATACGCCATTTTTTCGCAACCATTGCAAAGAGCTTTTAAAACCTTTTGTTTTAGAGCTATTGGAGTACCAAAGGTGTGGTTATGATGTGTGCGGATTTATTGGAGTAGATGGCAGCCCAACTTGTGGACTCAATCGTACATGTAAAGGCAATTGGGGTGGTGAGATTGATGAGAGTTTTTGCCTTCAAAACCATCTTAATAGCCTCCATGATACCAATGAATCTGGTGTAATGGTAGAGGTTTTACAAGAACTATTAGATGAGCACGGGATTAGTTTGCCCTTTTGGGCTATAAATGAAAAATCGCCCCATAAAGATGTGGCAAAAATACTCAAGGAGCTTTCATGAAATCACTTCTACTATCTCTTGTTTTAGCCTTTAATAGCTTGCTGTTTGCAGCAGATACCATTACTGTTGGCTTATGTGCTGCTTATCCTCCATTTGAATCTCGCGATGAAAAAAGTGGAGAAATTGTTGGATTTGATGTGGATTTAGCCCATGAAATTGGAAAAAGATTGGGTAAAAAAATTGTAATTAAAGATGCTGAATGGCAGGCTCTTTTAGGTGGGCTTAAAAATGGTCACTATGATATTATTCTAAGTGCTATGAGCAAACAAGAAGCGGGGGTTGATAATGTAAATTTAAGCCAAACCTACTATGAGCTTAATGATGTCATTGTCACACGAAAAAATGATGATAGAATCAATGGACCCAAAGATTTAAAAGGAAA
>DDHL01000100.1:20740-28015 GCA_002352945.1 Campylobacteraceae bacterium UBA1877
AGATTTAAAAGGAAAAACTGTTGGAGTTCAACTAGGAAGCGGTAGCGAGCAAGTAGTAGACAAACTCACTGGTCTTGGCTCGGTTGCAAGATACAATTACAATCCAGAAGCTTTTTTGGATTTAAAACATGGTCGAATTGATGCAGTAGTTGTAGGTTACGCTTATGCATTAACGCAAAAAGATTTTGCCAAAAACTATAAAATTGCGGGAAATATAGCTCCTGCTGAATTGGTAATTGTAATGAAAAAAGGCGAAGATGAACTTACTCATCAAATCAACAAAGCCTTAACATCACTTAAAGCCGATGGGACATATGATGCCCTCGTTGAAAAATGGCTTAAAGTAAAATAGATGGATTTTAGTGCCGTTTGGGGAAATTTAGGCTTCTTGCTTGAAGCCTCCTGGCTTACAATTTATCTCTCTTTTTTATCCTTTTTGGTTGCTCTTTTTATTGGCGTCATTATTGGCACAAGCAGAGCACTTGGGGTGCCAAAAATAGTAGAGTGGATAATGGTATGTTATATGGAAATTTTCCGCGGCACTCCCCTTTTGGTGCAGCTTTTTTTCATCTATTACGGCTTGCCACAAGTTGGCATTGCTATGAGTGCCCATCAGGCTGCAATATTGGGACTTAGCTTAAATTTTGGGGCATATATGTCTGAAATTGTTCGCTCTGGAGTGCTAGCAATTGACAAGGGCCAGCATGAAGCAGCAAGGGCTTTGGGGATGAATAGCTGGATTAGACTACGCTACATTATTTACCCACAAGCTTTGCGCATCACTTTACCACCATTAACAAATACTTATGCAGCCATACTCAAAGACAGCTCCCTTGTTTCGGTTCTTTCGATTACTGAACTTACAAGAGCCGGACAGCTCATATATGTGCGCACCTATGAGCCTTTTGAAATTTATCTCACCTTAGCTCTATTTTATTTTGTGATGACTTTTAGCATATCTAGATTATCTCGTCTTTTAGAAAAACGCTTAAGCAGCGGATCTATAATGTAGGACTAGGCTTAAATTAGAGGTAATCTTTCCAAGAAACTCTAAAGCCCATTTTGATATAATCATCTCTATTTTATAATCTATTTAGGGTAGTAATGAAAGATTCAACAAAAGAGCGCTTAAATGCCTACGCACAGCTAGTTTTAGAGTATGGACGTATTCATAATATCTCAGGTGCAAAAACTTTTCAAAGCGTTATGTCCAATATAAACGATAGCATTGAGCCTCTTGAGTGGATGGATTATTGGGGAGAAAACTGCATCGATGTTGGAAGTGGTGCTGGGTTTCCAGCTCTGCCTTTGGCAATCTCTTTGCCCCAAACCCAATTTCACCTCTTTGAACCAATATCTAAAAAAAGCGCCTTTTTGCATTTAGTAAAAACCGAGCTTAAATTAGACAATGTAGCAGTACATAGGGTGCGAATTGAAGACTATCCGCCCTTTTTTGCAGATACGATAACATCCCGTGCTCTAACTAATACCCGCTCGTTTATCGAGCTTATTAGGCCGTTTGCAACCAGCAAAACCACGCTTTTGCTCTATAAAGGCTCTAGAGCTAAAGAGGAGACTAAGGGTTTAAATAGTGTTAAAATCATCTCCCGCAAAGAGCGAAAATATGTATTAATAAAGGATTTCTTGTGATTTTAAAAATAGCTTTGCTTATAATAGTTTTGATAATAATTTATCTTTTTTTCTTCAAGGTTTCTAGGGGCGAAAACAGTCCTAGAAAAACCAATCGTCCAAAAATTGAGGGTGAAACAATGGTTGAGTGTCCGGTTTGTGGAACCTTTGTGAGCAATAAAGATGCCATCATTAAAGATGGTCAATTTTTCTGCTCTAAAGAGTGTGCAAAACTTTAAGGAGAATAGATGCTGCTTATTGGTCATGAACTCATTCCTTTTAATCCTCTCTATCCCATCGAAGAAATTGATGAGATTGATCAAATTCCACCAAAGAGCACTGTTTTATTTGAGTACAATCCACAGCTCATCTTGCACTGCCAAAAAAACAATATTGCCTTTGCTTTACATGTAAGCAATACAACCGAAGCAGTAGTTGGCAATGGAGCTGGCGCAACACTGCTTATTGCTTCAATGCATTTAGCAATTGAACTGCAAAAATTAGCTGAAAATTATCTTTTTGATGCTAAAATTGCGGTCATGGAAGAGAACGAGTCGTCAATTGCCAATGTTGCAAAACATGGAATTGATGCTCTAATTTTACCAAAGGGGATTGTTTCATGGAAGTAGTTAAAACTGTTATCTTGATGGTTGCTTTAACTCTTTTAATGGTTTTTATTGGAAATATATTTGGCGGCACTCAAGGGATGGTAATAGCACTTATTATTGCTATTGGAATGAACTTTTTTAGCTATTTCTTTTCAGACAAGATGGTTTTACGCCACTACAGAGCAATTCCAGTTACCAAAAATGAAGCTAGCGGGCTTTATGCCATCACTGAGCGTCTTTGCAAAAAAGCAAATCTGCCAATGCCCAAAATCTACATCATCAGGGATAAAACACCCAACGCTTTTGCCACGGGAAGAAATCCCTCAAATGCTGCAGTAGCAGTAACTGAAGGATTGCTAGAGCTTTTAGATGAAGATGAGGTTGAAGGGGTTTTAGCTCACGAGCTAAGTCATGTGCGCCACTATGATATACTCATTGGAACAATTGCTGCAACTATAGCAGGTGCAATTGCGATTATGGCAAATATGATGCAATTTGGCGCAATGTTTGGGAGTCGAAATGAGCGTGGAACAAACCCTATAATCATGCTCGTAATGGCACTTTTACTGCCCATAGCTGCAAGTATTATCCAAATGGCCATTAGCCGAAACCGCGAATATATGGCCGATGAAGGGGCAGCTCGTATAACAGGTCATCCCGAATGGCTCCAAAGAGCGCTCATGAAGCTTGATAGTTACAGCAAAAGAAGCACAATGCAAGCAGCGACGCCCGAGACTGCCCACATGTTTATTGTCAATCCATTTGCCGGCAAAAAAGTCGATTTTGCCTCACTCTTTTCTACGCATCCATCAACACAAGATAGAATTGCTCGTTTAGAAAAGTTAAAGTATACCTAATTTTACAAGGTTGGAAGTGAAAAAAAGATTACTATTTGCAATCCTTACAACAATAATGCTATATTTAGCAATTGAAGTACTTTACGCTGTAATTTATCTTAAACTCTCTTGGATTTTAGCTTTTAAACACAACCTTATTTTAAGGCTTATGGTATCAGTTTTAATTGTCCTTTTTGGGCTTTTTATTTACAAACTCATTTCTAGCAATAAAAAGCCCAATTTAGATGAACAGTTTAAAGAGTTAAAAGATGCAACAATAAAAGCAGTCTTCTCTCCAGCATCTTTACATGTAAAATCAACAAATCTTTTAAATATGACTTTTAATACCCTTCCAATAGAGTTTATTGGGCTAATTAGATACCATGATAACTCTTTGGATTTTATCAATCACCAAGGAGCAGCTTTAGGCAAATTTGATGAAACTATTTTATTAAATCATGAGCCAAAAGGGGATTTTCAAAAGGCTTTAATTCAATTTCATAATAAAAAAATCCACCATGAAAAGAGATTGTTAAAAAAGAAGACTCTACTTATGATACATTTAAAACCAAAACAGCTCACAAAACCAATTGGCATGCTTGTAGCCATTTTTAAAAAAGATGCCCTCTTGGATGAAATGCACTTCAATTCATTGGATTTCCTAGCTCAAAATTTTGAATTTTTAATGAGCTTAACCTATAAAAAAGAGCAGGCTCTTCAAGCTTATAAAAATAAGGATTTTAAAAAAACTCAACTATTTCTTATTGCTGGCATTGAACCGTATGAAAAAATGCAAGAGACTCTTTTGTATGAATTTAATCGCCACAAACGCTATAAAACTGAGCTAAGCTTAATACTCTTTCAAATTGATTTTTATGAGAATTTATCTAACATTGCAGGAGAGCAAAAGGCGCAAGAAGCCCTAAAAGATGTTATTGATTTAACCAAAAAAAGTATCCGACAAACAGATATTTTAGGACATTGGGAAAAAAATATATTTGGAATTATTTTAGCAGACAATACTTTTAGGGATGCTAGCCAATTAGCAAAAAAACTTCAAGCATTAATTGACAAAAGCAGTTTTGGACACTCCGTTGGAAAAATAACATGTAGTTTTGGAGTTAGCACTCTTATTAAAACTGACACAATTGAAACTTTTAAAAATCGAGCAAAGATAGCACTGCAAAAAGCACAAAAAACCGGAGGAAATAAGGTTGAGATAAGCTTAGCTGCCCATACGGATAACTTTTCTGCTCAAAAAGGGTGAAAGCTTCGTTAAAATATCATAACTAATTGTGTTAAAAAATTGTGCAAATTCCCTTACATCGTTAAAAACACACACCTCATCATCATCTCCTTCTACACTAAAGCTATCCATGGAAACTCGCCCTAAGATTGGTTTTTTATTTGCTATGCGCAAAACTCCTTGGCCATTGTAGCGAAACAAACCATCTCCATAGCCAATATCGTAACATGAAACTTTTAACTTATCTTTGACTTCATATGTAGCTCCATACCCGATACAGTCGCCCTTTGTAAGAGTACGGGAACTCATCATTTTAGCCCATAAAGAAAGCACTGGACGCAAATCATGCTCACCTAAAGCTTTGGGCAAATCTGTATATCCATAGGTTGCAATTCCACTGCGCGCATAATCATCTAAAAACGCACTATTAGCCTCTCTTAAAATGGCAGCAGAGTTGGATGCGTGAAATGCAATTTTTTTAATATTGTATCTTTTTGCCAATTTTCGAGCCAAAGGCTTTATAGCTTCAAATCTCTCTTTTTGAACAAAAAAATCACTACTTAAAACATCGGCACTATGGTAGTGGGTAAAAAAAGCTTCCAATTTTAGCCCCCGCGAAGTGGCTATTTTAAAAGCATCTTCTATCTCATCAGCAAAGATGCCGTTTCGATGCATGCCTGTATCAACCTTTACATGTAAACGCGTATTTGGTGGAAGCTTTTCTAAGGCTCGAAGTGAATGGATTGCAAAGGCCCATGATGGAGGTGGTGGTGCGGTTGGTAAATCTGCTAAAATCAAAATGGTTTCAAAAAGACCATCTATTTGGCGCGCTTCCATGCAGTTTTTTACTGCAGCCATACGGACACCAACAGCAGCTGCTAATGGCGCCATTTGAGTTAATCCATGGCCGTATGCATTATCTTTAAAAACAGCAATTAAGCGCTCAATTCCCCCGCAAAATTTTGCCAAATAGAGTAGATTGTGGCGATAAGCATCAAAATCAAGTTCTATGCGAGCCACTACTCTGCCTTAAGATCATACGCTTTTACAAGAAATGAGCGCAGCTTTCGCGCTTGGTAATCAAGCTTATAAAAATGTTCATAAACAGTTTTAGCATCTAGCTTTGGATTGCTTGAAAAATCAAAGACTTGACTATTTGAATCTTTTGGAATAGAACTGTCTAAAAAATCCAAAAAGGCATTTCTTATATCAATAAGTTTTTCAAGTTCAGCTTTAACAATCTCTTTTTCTTCCATTTTAACGCTCCATTAAAATTTTCATCTTTTTATCTTTAAAGGTAAGATAAATCTCTTTTTCTCCTCTAAATTTATGATTTTTTGTCTCATAAATTTGATAATAGCTTAATCGAAACATTGACTCATACTTTTCATCAGGATAAGGAATTACCATCATATCCTTAAAAAGAATTTTTTTATCCTCGTTTCTAGAAAAGATGAGGCGCTTCATTCGAGAAAACGAATCAAGGGAACTTCCATCGTATCGTTTAAAATCTTTGTGATAAAAGCTAAGATATTTTTCAATATCATTATATTTCCAACTATTTCGCCATTGAAAAATTTGTGCTAGCAATGCGCTCATAGTCTCTTTATCTACATGGGGCAACGTATCTTCTGCAATAATTACTATACCTTTTCGCTTCTTAACCTTTTTATCGAAAATATCCAATAAGTCATTGGTCATTGCAACGCAGCCTTCTGTATTGTCAGTATATTGCCTTGGACTATTATCAAGCGGATAGCCATGAATCCAAATCCCATAGCCAGTTTTTCCCTGCTGTTTATCTAAATCATTTGGATAGGATAGAGCATATGCAACTTGTCCATAAAAAGTATCTCCTGGCACAAACCGTTTTACCATATCATATACTCCAATGGGGGTTTTTAAATCACCCTCTTTTTGCTTATCCCCAGCTAATCCAGTTATGACTTTATGGGTTAATAGAGGCTTAAACTCCTTTGAAAGAGTATCGTAAAGCTGAAGCGACTGTGCGCTTTTACTAACCGTAACAATAAGAGGTGTAGTTTCATAATATCCCAAGGTCACATCTTTATCTTTAATGACTTCATTCCAAAAGCTTTGCTCTTGCAAACGATTTTCTAAAAGATGTTCAATTGCATCAATACCCTTGGTTCGATAAATCGTCTCCAAAGGCTCTGTTGCCCACAAATGAGCAGTAATCATCGCCACTATTAATCCAATCTTTAACACACTATTTCCTTATGATTAAATCTTTACATGTAAAGCAAAAATGCAAAGGATGATTATATTCAAACCACACTTATACTTCCTTTGAATCTACAAAATAACTCCATATGATTATCAATAAGGGGATATTTTTTCACCAATTCAAAAATATTTTACATTAAATTTAATCTTTACAAAACTTTTAAAAGAGTTTGTGTTACCATCGATTTATTATTATAACCTTCATGAAAGAGGTTCGTATGGAGCTACTTTTAGCATCTTCTGTTATAGCCATTTTAGCTCTCTTGTTGCCCGCACTCTTTTTAGCAACGCGCAGGCTGGGTCCTCAATTTCAAGGCTCTAAAGCCAAAAATCTTACATATGAGAGTGGTATAACAAATCCTTATGGATCTACCACATCACCCTTTGGGGTGCGCTTTTACCTTGTTGCAATCTTATTTGTAATATTTGATGTTGAGATAACTTTTATGTTTCCTTGGGCTATAAATTTACGCTCGCTGGGCTGGTTTGGTATTTTTGAAATGTTTAGCTTCATGGCCTTATTGCTAGCTGGTCTTTTTTATATCTATTTCAAAAAGGCACTCTCATGGCAGTAGAGATAGAATCAACATTGGCAAATAGCGCTTTTACAACCCGGCTTGATGCTGCAATCAAATGGGCTAGAGAATCTTCTATGTGGCCCTATGTTTTTGGAACAGCATGCTGTGCTATTGAATTTATGAGTACCGCT
>DDHL01000100.1:28206-28982 GCA_002352945.1 Campylobacteraceae bacterium UBA1877
AAGCCGTTATGATATTTCAAGGTTTGGCGCCGAGGTAGTGCGCTTTTCTCCCCGTCAGGCTGACTTGATGGTCGTAGCAGGTACAATTACTTATAAACAAGCTCCTATTTTAAAGCGCATATATGATCAAATGTGCGAACCAAAGTGGGTTATAAGTATGGGCGCTTGTGCTTGCAGCGGCGGATTTTATGATAATTACTGCACCGTTCAAGGAATTGATAGCATAATTCCTGTTGATGTTTATGCAGCAGGCTGTCCCCCACGTCCTGAAGCTCTTTTAGATGGGCTCATGGAAATTCAAAAATTACAAAAAGAGAGCAAGGCTGATTTAAAAAGTAGAAATAATCGAACATTCAAAGGCAGATTAGATGATCTCTCTTGAGAAGTTTGAAAAAGATAAAAATGGAGCCTTTATTCTCTCTAAAGAGGATCTTATTTCAACAATCTCACTTCTTGCTAAGAGTGGATATGACTTGCTTTTAGATGTAACGGTAATTGATTACTTAGATTTTATACCACGACCAAAAAACCGTTTTAGTGTTGTCTATCTTTTAAGAAATATTGAAAAAAAAGAGCACATTTGCATTAAAGTTCCTCTTAATGAGCAACTGACTCTGCCTTCTTTAGCTCATATTTATGAATCGGCCAATTGGGCTGAAAGGGAGGCGTGGGACCAATATGGAATCGTTTTTGAAAACCATCCAAATTTAAAACGAATCCTTAATCATCACCAATTTGTCGGCCACCCTTTGCGCAAAGATTATCCAATCACAAAA
>DDHL01000100.1:29215-38196 GCA_002352945.1 Campylobacteraceae bacterium UBA1877
GCGACAAGAGTGATGACTTGATGGATCAAATGAATAAAAAGCTAGAGTCTAAAAAGATTCAAAATAAAGATGAACTAACTTTTTTAAACATTGGACCAGCCCATCCGGCTACCCATGGAACCATCCGCAATTTTGTAGCCTTGAATGGAGAAAATATAGTTGCTTGCGTTAGTGAAATTGGCTATTTGCATCGTGGTTTTGAAAAAGCGTGCGAACACCACACTTACAATCAAATCATCCCCTATACCGATCGACTAAACTACTGCTCTGCAATTTTAAACAATATCGCCTTTGCCCACACGGTTGAGGGCATGCTTGGCATAAGCATACCTGAGCGGGGGGAGTATTTGCGTGTTATTATTGGGGAGCTTAGCCGTATAATTGACCATTTAGTCTGCCTTGGAGCAATTTTAGTAGATATGGGTGCTCTTACAAACTATTGGTATCTTTACAATCCAAGAGAGGATGTTTATACACTCTTATCAAAGCTAACGGGGGCTAGACTTACAAACTCATACATGCGCATTGGCGGCATGGCACATGATACTTATGATGGATTTGAAAAAGATCTTCAAGATGTTTTAAAATCAATTAACGCTGGCGTTACAGATGCCCTATCTTTAATTGAGCATAACCGTATTTTTCACGACAGAACCCAAAATGTTGGAACAATGAGCGCCAAAGAGGCTCTTAACCTCGGCTGGACAGGTCCAAATCTAAGAGCATGCGGAGTTGCATATGATTTGCGCTCAAACCTTCCTTACTCCATCTATGAGAGATTTGATTTTTCAATACCGGTTGGAAGCACAGGGGATGTGTATGATCGTATCATGGTGCGATTTGAAGAGATTTTCCAAAGCATGCACATTATCCAACAAGCCCTAAAGCAACTTCCAGATGGACCAGTAAGTGTCAAAAACCCTAAAGTTACCCTTCCGCCCAAAAAAGCAGTTTATGGCACAATCGAGGGACTTATGAATCAGTTTAAGCTAACTTATGAAGGTGTTAAAGTCCCGCCAAAAGAGTATTATAGAGCAATTGAAGGAGCCAATGGAGAGTTAGGATTTTATATAGTAAGTGATGGTAGTGGCACACCCTATAAGGTCAAAGTGCGCCCTCCATGTTTTCCTGCAATGGCTGGATATGCAAAATTGGTCGAAGGCGAGATGATAGCAGATGCAATTTTATGCCTTGGAAGTTTAAATATTATCGCTGGAGAACTAGATCGATGAGTGTAAAGTTTGATGAAATCCGTGAAAAAAAGTTCCAAGAGCTTATTGGGCGCTACCCTAGTTTACAAGCGCTTACACTGCCAGCTCTTTGGTTATGGCAAGAACAAAATGGATGGATTGATCCTGAAGGAATTAAATATCTTGCAAAACGTTTAAATCAAACTCCAGCTACTCTTTATTCAGTAGCCTCTTTTTATACAATGTTTCACCTAAAACCCATTGGCAAATACCATATTCAAGTGTGCAAAACCCTCTCATGCATGCTTGGAGGAAGTGAAACAATTCTTGATTTTTTAGAAAAAGAGTTAGAGATTCAACCAAACCAAACAACCAAAGATGGGCTTTTTACGCTCTCGCAAGTTGAGTGTCTTGGCGCTTGTGATAAAGCTCCTTGTATCTGCATCAATGAAACTTACTATGAGAAAGTAAGCAAAGAACAGCTTGCTAAACTGATAAAGGAGCTCAAGCGTGATTAAACCTATTGTCAGCCGTCTTTTTAATATTCCAAACTCCCACAAACTTGAAATTGCCCGCCAACATGGACGCTATAGCTCTTTAGAAACGCTTTTTAGCAAATCACCGCAAGAGATAACCGAAATGGTTTGCAAAAGCGGACTGCGGGGCAAAGGGGGTGGTGGAGCCCTAACTGGTCAAAAATGGAAACTTATGCCAGAGCCCAAAAAAGGAGTGCCTCACTATCTTGTTGTAAATGCAGATGAGAGTGAGCCTGGCACCTTTAAAGATCGGCAAATTTTAGAAAAAGATCCCCACTTGCTTATAGAAGGAATTATTGCAAGTAGTTACGCTTTACATGTAAAGCATGCCTACATTTATATTCGAGGAGAGTACCACTTTCCAGCAAAGAGAATCCAAGAAGCCATCGATGAAGCATATGAAGCTGGAATTATTGGAAAAAAGAGTGAATACAAACTTGAAATTACTCTGCATCGTGGCGCTGGAGCATATATTTGCGGAGAAAAGAGCGCCCTTCTTGAATCTCTTGAAGGAAAGAGGGGGCATCCTAGATTAAAACCTCACACTAAGGAGCCAGAGTGGCTCTTTGGCTCACCTGCTGTGGTAAATAATGTAGAAACCATCGCTTCGGTACCGTTTATTGTTCAAGAAGGCCCGGATGCATACCGGCAGTTTGGAACTAAAGAGAGTCCAGGAACTATGCTTTTTGGCCTTAGTGGAAATATTAAAAATCCTGGAGTTTATGAATTGGCTTATGGAACAAATATGCTACAATTCATCAACGAAATTGGAGGAGGAGTTCCAAACAATAAAGCTTTAAAAGCTGTTGTTCCAGGAGGCTCTTCTTGTTCAATACTCAAAGCAGATGCTATTGAAAACGTGACTCTTGATTATGAGTCGCTAAAGTGCAATGACTCTACTTTAGGAACTGGTGGAATGATAATAATGGATGAAGATGTCTCAATTCCAAAAGCGATGAAAAATTTACTTGAATTTTACCATCATGAATCTTGCGGACAGTGCACCCCATGCCGAGAGGGCACGGGATGGATGGATAGAATCCTTGCTAAACTTTTACAAGGTGAAGGTAAAAAAGAAGATATTGACCTGCTGTTGGATATCAGCCACACAATGAATGGAAAAACAATTTGTGTTTTTGCCCCGGCAGTTGCTGATATGGCAGTTAGCTACATCCAATCATTTCCAGAAGAATTTTATGCACTCTGCTCTAAGTAGGAGGTTTCTTGAATTACTCTTTAGATAAAATCTGTCTTTTTAGTTCTCTTGATAAAAAACAGCTTGAAACACTCGAACAAATCAGCACAATCAAACGTTTTAAAGAGGGAAATATCATCTTTTATGAGGGTGAATCACCTAACTATCTCTACTTTCTCCTTGATGGATTAGTGAAACTTTACCGTTTTGATGCAAAAAACGCCATTACAATTTTAGACTATTACTACAGTCAATCCCTTATTGGCGAGGCTGCTTCTTTGCAGCAAACTCCATACCAAACCACTGCAGAGTGCGATACAGATTCAACAATTCTTATGGTCGAATATGAGGGATTTTCAAAACATTTTTTACGAAACCCCGATGTTGCACTGCAACTTATTATGCAGCTTATAAAAAGGGTCAAATCTCTTATGAACAATCGCGTCCAATTAACTTCTATGCAAAAGATTGCCCAGCTCATTTATGAAAATAGCGATCTTTTTACAAGAATTAAGAAGTATAAGATTGCAGGGATTTTAAATATGACTCCAGAAACTTTTTCTAGGAATTTAAAAAAGCTTAAAAAAGATGGAATCATCACTTATGGCAAGGGTCAATTTCAAATCCTAGACCAAGAGCGCCTTTTAAAACTTTTTGATCCATGCAAAACTCTCAAATAACTCCTTAGGGGATAAAAAGCGAATTGTACGCGATATTGGCTAGGTCAATAATAAAATCCACATCCCCTATTCCTCCCCAAATGATTGCTAAGGCTAATCCAGCTATAACTTTTGGAGTAATTCCTCTATAAACAGGAACACTTGTTATTGTTGGGGATGGATAAAAATACATCATTGCAATAAGCTTAAAGTAGTAATAAACCGAAATAAAAGTAGCAACTATTCCAAGAACGGCCAAAATCGTATATCCAGCCTGTATTGCGCCGCTAAAGATATAAAATTTTCCAATAAATCCAATTGTAGAGGGAATTCCAGCCAAAGAGAGCATAAAAATACTCATCGAAGCAGCCATATAGGGATGATAGATTGCAAATCCTTTAAAATCATTGTACGTTAAGCGCAGTTTATCATCGGTAATAATATATGAAAGCAATCCAAACGCGCCAGCTGCAGATAGAAAATATGCAATTTGATAAAAAATAATTGAAGAGGCTGCATTACTTCCAATCACATCGCTTGATAAAAATGCAATAAGCAAATACCCAGTATGCACAATAGATGAAGCCGCAAGCATTCTTTTAATTGCTGATTGAGTCAGGGCCATTAGAGTGCCATATACGAGTGTAAAAATTATCACTCCAATTAATAGGGTATTCCACACTGATTTTATAGCATCAAAATCGACAAGCATAACTCGAAGCATAAATCCAAAAATAGCTATCTTAAATGTGGTTGCCATGAAACCAGTAACCGGGAGGGGTGAGCCATCATATACATCAATTGCCCAGCTTTGAAAAGGAAAGGCTGCAATTTTAAATAAAAATGTCACTAAGATCATTGTTCCACCAAGTGCAACCAAGCCAAGCTCGCTCCAAAGATGACTAAGCACATGCTGATATAACTGCTCAAGATGAGTCGTACCGGCTCCTGCATAAATCAAAGCAGCTCCAAGCAAAAAGAAAATCCCAGCTAGTGAGCCTAAAACAAGGTATTTATAAGCAGCTTCAACGCGCTCTTTGTAACTTTTTTGGTATCCAATCATTGCATAAACACCAATTGATGAAATCTCTAAAGCGATAAAAGCAGTTATTAACTCAGTAGCTTGCACTAAAACCATCATTCCAAAAACCGAAAAGAGCATAAGGGCAAAAAATTCACCCTTAAAGTGACCGCGCATAAAAAAGTAGTGCTGTCCAATAAGAATTGTTAAAATCGCCCCCATAATTAGCAAAAAGCTAAAATAGCCTGAGAAACTATCAGCAATGAGCATTCCATTAAAAATTTGCGGATAGATTTCAACAGAGTAGAGTTTGCCAATTGAGGCAATTTGAAATAGCTCAGCAACAACTAGACATAAAATGGCAAAAATCGAGCAACTCTTAACGCTTAACTTTTCAAGAGCTCCAAGAAGCATAATAACAATGCCGCCTCCAAGCACGATAAGTAAGGGCAAAAGATAGAAAAACTCACTCATACTGCTGCCTTCATAAGTGTTGCTAAATACTCTAAAACGGTTGGCTCAACCTTGCTAAAAAACCAATCCGGATCAAGCCCCATTGCAATAATTAAAAAAGCTAAAGGAAATAATCCAATAATTTGGCGAAAATTCAAATCTTCCATGGGGGGATTTTTAGCACCTTTATCTTCTAAAACTGCTCGCCCAAAGAGCCAAAACATAAAGCTAGCCGCAACCAAAACACTCAATGCAGCAACCATCCCAGGCCCGATTCCCACATGAAAAACAGATATAATAATTAAAAGCTCCGAGACAAATCCGTTAGTTCCTGGCAAACCAACAATACAAAGCATCATGATTGCAAAATAGAAGGTAAAAAAGGGCGCTTTTTGCGCAAGTCCGCCCAAATCTGATATGGTTTTTGTTTTTGTATAATACTCCATATGGCCAACCAATAAAAACATACCTCCAGTAGCCATTGCATGGGCAACTATTAAGAGTAAAGCCCCCATCATTCCATATACGTTTAGTGTAAAAACGCCAGCCACTATAAATCCAAGGTGAGATGCTGAAGAGTAAGCTAGCATCTTTTTTATATCTTTTTGCATGAGTGCTGCAACTCCAAAATAGAGTAATCCAAAAATGCCAAGCCCCATTATCCAAGATGAAAAAGTAAGCACCAAATCGGGAAAAAGCGGAAAAACAAATCTAACAATTCCATATACTCCAAGTTTTGCCATAATTGAAGAGAGTAAAAAGACCCCTCCGGTTGGAGAATTTGAGTATGCTTTTGGAAGCCAGGTGTGGAATGGAAAGAGAGGAATTTTAATTGCAAAAGCAAGCATAAAGGCTAAAAATACCCAAATTCTTTCAGAATGACTCAGAATTGTTAAATTTTTTAACTGTTCTAAAGAAAAGCTCCAATAGCCAAATTCATAATAAAAAGAGACTCCCAAATATAAAATTGCAACAAACATAAAAAGTGAGCCAATGATAGTATAAATTGTCAGCTTCAAAGTAGAATAGACCTTATCTCCAGAACCAAACATGCCAATTATCATAAAAACAGGCAAAAGCATTGCTTCCCAAAATATGTAAAAAAGGATTAAATCTTGAGCAAATAAAGATCCCAAAATTCCGCCTTGAATCAGTAGCATGCTCACCCAATATCCTTTTGTTCTACCCTCCCAAAGAAGAAGATACGCCAAGGGAAGAAGGGTGGAGATGAGCATTAAAATAACAAGTGAAAATCCATCAATTGCTACAAAATAGTCTATCCCATAATTGGTAATCCATGGATAGTGTTCAGCAAACTGCATCGCACTTGTGGGCTCAAAACGAACGTACAGATAAAAAGATACAAAAAATTCAATTACACCCGTAATAAAAACACCATTTCTTACACCCTTTGCTCCAAATGGAGATATGGCTAGAACAAAGGCCATTACAATAGGAAAAAATATTAAAAAACTAAGAGGTCCCATTAAAGCGCCTCCAACATATACAAACAAAAGAGTCCAACGCCTGCTAGCATCAACATTGCATAATTTCTTAAATTACCGTTTTGTAAAGCCTGAGCTCTCTTTCCTGCGTATACTAGCGCCCAGCACATTTGCATAATGCCCTTATCAATACCGTGTATATCTACGCGGTTGCCTATATAAGCACTTAGCCTTTGCAGTGGTTGAATAACTCCTTTTTGTACGATTAAGTCGGCATAAAAAGCGTGGCTGACTACTCTCCAATAAAAAGGTGTACGCAAAAACTCATTTTGACTAAATCGATAATAAGCTAAGACTATACCAATAATTGCCACAAATGTATTTACACCCATTAGAGTCCACTCGCTTGCATAACTTAAATGAACCCCCTCTAATCCAAACCATTTAGATAGAAATCCCGAACCTCCCATTGCATGCGGCAATCCAATCCAGCCAACCACGACGCTTCCTAAGGCCAAAACAATAAGAGGCCACTGCATATTTTTGCCTAACTCATGCAAATTTTTCTCCTCTGTCGGTGCCCAAAAAACCATAAAATAAAGTCTAAACATATAAAAAGAGGTCATTCCTGCAACTACAACCCCAATGGTCCAAAGCACATAGTGCTCTTTTGCAAATAAAGTGGCTAAAATCATATCTTTACTAAAAAATCCAGCAAATGGAAAAATTCCAGAAATAGCTAATGTAGCTATGAGCATGCTTGCGTGTACATACTTTAGACGATTTGCTAAACCACCCATGCGTAAAATATTTTGCTCATGCCCTAAAGCCACAATCACAGCACCGGCTCCTAAAAAAAGAAGTGCTTTAAAGAATGCGTGAGTAAGCACATGAAATAGGCCTGCATCATAGGCCCCAACTCCTGCTGCCATAAACATATAACCAAGTTGGGACATAGTTGAGTATGCTAGAATCTTTTTAATATCATATTGCCTTGATGCAATGAGTGCAGCATAAAGAGCCGAGAATGCTCCAACAGTCGCGATAAAAACCCCAACATGGGGAATTAATCTATATAAAAAATCAAATCTAGCTACCATAAAAACGCCAGCTGTTACCATTGTAGCAGCGTGTATAAGAGCTGAAACTGGTGTCGGCCCAGCCATAGCATCAGGAAGCCACACGTAAAGTGGAATTTGTGCCGATTTTCCAATGGCTCCAACAAAAAGCATAAATCCAATAAATGCAAGAAGCCCTGGATCTAAATTTGCAATATTATTAGAAATTGCCTCATATGTAAAACTATCAATATCTAAACTTACAAAAAGTGTGGCTAATCCAATAATAAAACCGGCATCTCCAACCCTATTTGCTAGAAATGCTTTATTTCCAGCATTTGTATTTTGAATTTTTTGATAATAGTAGCTTATTAGCAAATATGAGCATATGCCAACACCTTCCCATCCAATAAACATTACTATTGGAGAGTTGGCTAAAACCAAAAGAAGCATAGATGCCATAAAGAGGTTGAAGTAGGCAAAAAACTTTCCAAAACCCTCATCTTCCCACATATAGCCGCCAGCATATATATGAATAAGAGTTCCAACAAAGCTGACAAACAAAGCCATATAAAGACTTAACGCATCTGCTAATAAGCCCATTTTAATATAAAAGTTACCTACATGAAGCCATGTATATCCATTTACATGTAAAGGTGCTAATTGATCCAAAAAGCTAGATAAGGATATTAAAGTAAGTAAAAAACTTATTAGCGGAGCTAAAACCCCAACGATATAAAAGAAGTTTCGTAAATTTTTAAAACCCATCAAATATGTTAAGCCTAAAACCAATGCGCTTACTAAGGGGGTTAAAACAATACCAAATAGAATAATTTCCATCACCCCTCCTTGCTAGCAGTCACTTTTAATCTATCTGCATCAAGAGTTTTTCTCTGGCGATACAGTGTAACTATTAAAGATAAAAAGACAGCAGCTTCTGCGGCTATTGTACCAATAATAAGCAAGGTTATAACAGCCAAATCCATTGAGGCATAATATCTTGAAAGGGCAACAAAAAGCAGATTTAAGGCATTGAGCATCAATTCAATACCCAAATAGATGACAAAAATATTTTTACGAGTCACCACAGACAAAGCCCCCAAAGAAAATAGCAACATCGCCACAAGAGCATAGGCTTGAATACCAATCATGCTCTCTCCTTCTTTTTAGCCAAAACTACAACAGCCACCAAGGCAACTAGCAAAAGAACAGAGATAAGCTCAAATGGCAAAACCCAATCTGTATACAATCTTGAGCCTAAAGATTGGATTGAGCCAAAAGAGCCCGTAAGAATATCCATATTTTTATCTGGTAGCAAACCTAATGTTTTTACTACCGCAATAACAATGGGTGCTAAACAAAAAAGTCCCAAAAAGAGGGTTTTGGGCTGCATCGATTCATCTGGCAAAACAGTCTCATTTACA
>DDHL01000100.1:38397-38742 GCA_002352945.1 Campylobacteraceae bacterium UBA1877
CTGGCAAAACAGTCTCATTTACATTAAGCACCATGATGACAAAAAGCATCAATGTAATTACTGCCCCTGCATAGAGTATAATTTGAACCATAAATAAAAAAGTGTGGCTAAGCAGTGCAAAGAGTCCTGCTAGTGCAATAATGCTTACAATAAAACTCATCCCTGCATGTAAAGGCTGTCTAAAAAAAAGAACTCCCGCTCCACCTAAAAGTGTTAAAGTAGAGAGTATCACAAAAAGCACCTCGATCATCACTCATCCTCTTTTTTTGCCTTGGTAGCTAACAATTCATCCCGTGTTATAATAAAGCTTTGCCTGCTTTTTCCAGTAATGCTAAAAATCCCACT
>DDHL01000100.1:38941-39304 GCA_002352945.1 Campylobacteraceae bacterium UBA1877
CCAGTAATGCTAAAAATCCCACTATCCATTCGTATAGCATCACACGGACAAGCTTCTACACAAGCTCCGCAAAAAACACACTCTAATAAATCTATATCAAATCTTTTTGGCATTTTTTCATCCACTCCATCTGCTCGCTCCTGTGCTTCGATAAAAATACACTCTGCTGGACAAGCTGTTGCGCACATAAAACACGCTACACACCGCACAGAACCATCTTCACGTTTTGTTAATCGGTGCGCGCCTCTGTATCGTGGAGTAATATCTTTTGGCATCACTTCAGGATAGCTTAGAGTTTTTATACGTTTAGAGCTTTTAAAGTTATCCCAAAAGTGGCTAAAAGTAACCATCATACCGCTAAAA
>DDHL01000053.1:0-212 GCA_002352945.1 Campylobacteraceae bacterium UBA1877
CATGCAAAAGGTACAAGGGTTGAGTATATTTCACAACTTATAAGTGAGCTTAATGAGCAGATTTATCGAAAACTCTATTCGATGATAGTTCCAGAAAAACTGCAGCAAAAGGCTTGTTTAGTTGTAATGGGCAGTGAAGGGCGTAAGGAGCAGATGTTAAAAACCGACCAAGATAATGCTCTTATAATTCAAGATGGGGTTGATGAAGCCCT
>DDHL01000053.1:421-5498 GCA_002352945.1 Campylobacteraceae bacterium UBA1877
CTCTTATAATTCAAGATGGAGTTGATGAAGCTCTTTTTGAGCCACTTATGCAAAAGTATACAAAAACACTCATAGAGTTTGGTTATCCAAGATGTGATGGAAACATTATGGTTTCAAATCCATATTGGAGAAAGTCATTAAAAGCTTACAAAGAGGAGCTATTTAGATACTTAGAGAGTCCTAGAAAGGATGATTATATGCACCTTGCAATCTTTTATGACAGCACTTGCGTTGCCGGAGATTGTGCGATGCTTCAAGTTTTAAAAGAGTATATTTATGAAAGGATGGATGGGGGAGATATCTTTATGGCCAATTTTGCCAAAGCCGCCCTTTTGTTTGAAACTCCAATTAGCTTCTTTTCAAATTTAAAGGCTGAGGGCAATTTGCTTGATGTAAAAAAGGGTGGTATTTTCCCCATTATCCAAGGAGTGCGCTCTTTGGCTTTAGAGTATAAGATTGACGAGACGGAAACGATTAAACGCATTCACGCTTTAAAAGAGAAGTCAATTTTTGAAAATGGCTTTGCCCAAGCGCTCATAGAAGCTTTTGATACTTTATTAAACTTGCGTCTCAAAGAGCAACTACGATCAATTGATCGAGGCAAGAAGCAGACAAATTATATAAGAACAGATAAGCTCAATCAGCTTGAGATGGAGCTTTTAAAAGATAGTCTTAAGATAGTAGATAAGTTTAAACGTTTTTTGGTTCATCATTTTAAGATTAATATGGTGCAGTAAATGTTTGAAAAATTTTTTCAAAAAAGAGATAAAAAGCGACTAAAATTAAAAAGGTTTGAGTATCTTTTTAACCCGTGTGAAAATTTAGACGAGTATGTTGCGTTTGATACAGAAACAACAGGGCTTAATCCCAAAAAAGATGAAATCCTCTCCATTGGTGCCGTTAAGATTAAAAAGAATAAGATTTTAACAAACGATATGCTCTCGCTCTACTTAAAGCCTTCAAAGAGGATAAATGTAAAAAGCATTAAAATCCACCAAATTCGCAATATAGATTTGCAAAATGCTCTTGAACCACAAGAAGCGATTGAGCAATTTTTGGATTTTATTGGACCTTTGCCTTTAGTTGGGTATTATTTGGAGTTTGATGTAGCGATGATAAATAGATACATCAAGCCGTGGCTTGGCATTAAGCTTCCAAATCGTCAGATTGAAGTTTCTGGAATCTATTATGAAAAAAAGATTAAAACAATTCCGCAAGGGATGATAGATTTGCGATTTGATACCATAATGAAAGAGTTGCAATTGCCCGTTTTTGGAAAGCATGATGCACTTAATGATGCAATTATGACAGCCATGGTGTTTGTTAAACTTTTACATGTAAATAAAATCTAAGGAGAAAAAATGGCTCTTATTCAAACTGATACTATTCCTCAAATCCCCCTTGAATCTGGAGAAAAAGCAAGTATGCAAATGCTCATCTCACCTGAGATGGCTCCCAATTTTGCTATGCGAAAATTTTGCATTGAAGCTGGCGGCTCTATGCCAAATCATACAAATAGCGTTGAGCATGAACAGTATGTGCTAAGAGGAGAGGCTAGGGTAGGAATTGGCGATGATGTTTTTGTTGCAAAAGCTGGCGATGCTCTTTATATACCAGCTGGCATTCCCCATTGGTATGAAGTAATCGGCGATGAGCCCTATGAATTTTTATGTATGGTTCCAAAAGTTTTAGATGAAATTACTATTTTAGACTAGCTTTGTTAATCAAATCTTTTCATAATAACTAAGCTTTCCAATAGTTACTTTTTTAAACAAAGAGCTTTTTGGCATCAAATCGGCATGGCCGGTATAGAGTCTGCCCGATGGTTTTAAAAGATGGTAAAAACGCTCAACAGCCCTTTGTTTGTAGGCTTCATCAAAGTAAATCATCATATTTCGCGAAAAGATTACATCAAAGGGCAAAAGCTGCAAAAATGAGTTATCAAAGATATTGTATATGTAAAACTCTATCGGGCAAAAATAGAAATCTTTAAGCTCAAAGCGACTATTTTGCTCTTTAAAATAGAGCTCTTTTTGTGCAGGAGTCAATCGATGCAAGGAGCGCTCGCTAAAGCTTTTTTCCTTTGCCTTTTGGATTGCGTTTGAGCTGATATCAACACCTACAATTTTTAAAGAGCTAGATGGAATATTTGCTTCATGGGCCAATATAGCCAAAGAGTAAACCTCTTCACCAGATGAGCATGGAGCGCTTAAAATTCGCATATCTTTTTGGCTTTTTTTGATGTAGTTGATGCAATCTTTTAGCTGTACAATTTCACGCATAAAATAGGTCTCATTGACAGTGATGAGGTCAGTAAAATCCTGGCGCAAAGCGGGGTTATATTTGATATTTTCTAAAAGTTCGCTAAAGCTATGCAGCGATTTAAGTTTACAAAATCGGATAAAACGCTCTTTTAAAACATCTTTTTTGGGGATGAGATTTATTCCACAATAGTTTTGTATAAAATCGATTAATTGGTCTAAATTGCTCGAATCAAAAGGAATTATAACTTCATCTTTAATGGGTACTTTTTTAACTCTTTTTTTAAAAAAGAACATTAGCAAAACCTTTGCAGGACTGATTTGATTTCTAGCAAGGAGAGCATTTTAAGCTCGGGATTGATCTCTTTTGCCTGTTTTGGCATTCCATAAACTACTGCACTCTCTTCATTTTCTCCATAGCATTTTGCTCCAGCTTCAAAGAGCGCTTTTAATCCCAAAGCTCCATCTTGGCCGATTCCTGTTAGTAAAATTGCCATTACGTCAACTTTTTTACACAATGGCACGGCTGAGAGAAAAAGGTTATCAATACTAGGATTATATAAGGTTGATTCGCGCAAATTCTTAAAGCCAATTCTTAAAGGCAAATCTGGCTCAAAAGCGCAATCTTTTTCGCAAATATAGATACCTCCCTTGTTTACATGTAAAGGTTGGTTGAGGTTAAAAACTTCGGTTTTAAGCTCAGTTCTAAATTGTTGTACAAAACTTGGAATAAAAATAGCATTCATATGTTGAGCAATAACAATTGGTGTTTTAAGCTCAGGTGGAAGCTGGGCTAAAATTGTTCTTAAGTGTCCCGGGCCTCCCGTTGAAGCTCCAATGAGTACAAGTTTTTTGCTCCAAAGTTTTTTATCCATAATCGAAAATTGCCTTTAAAATTTGCGATGTATTGTAGCTAAATTTGTAAAAATAAGTTAATTTGAGCTTCGTTGGGCTAAATTGATATAGGCATTTTGATAAAGTTCAGCCTCATCTACGTTAGAGCCAGGAATCATAAAAGCAGTACCTTTATGCAAAAAGATTTCAGATGAAAAAGATGTTAAGGTGGTCTCTAGCTGCTCATAGAGTTTTTGAGCAATGATTTGGGCTTCATTTGGATCATCACACCAAAAAAAGCTTGAAAATATCTCCTCGCCCATATAAAAACAGAGTCCGCTCGGAGCTGGCAGATGCTCAAAAAGTGCAGTACCAAAGCGGCTTAAGGCTTGTTGTTTGAGGTTTATGTTTTCATTTTGAAAGCTAAGGCGAAATAGTACAAGCATCACACCTGAAAACTCTAGTCTTGCTTGCTTAAAATAGAGCGGTATAAAGGCACGGTAGTGATGGTGGGTTAATATGCCGGTGGTTTTATCAATTGGCATTTCACTAGAAGATTGTCTGTTTGCTTGAGGTAAAAGATGGCACCCTCCAAGAATTTTAGGCGAGCCATCTTTGTGCCAAGCTAGTACTGTTCCAAAGGTATGAATATCTCGGTATGTGCCATCTTTGTGGCGAAGTTTTACATAAACACTAAAAAATGGCTCAATCTTATCAATGTGCCGTTTTAAGGATGCAAGCATTAAAGCAGTATCCTCTGGTGCAACCAGGCTCATAAAGCCATCAAAAGTAGTTGGTATTTCATCTTTTTTGTAACCTAGCATTGAAGCGTAGCGTTCATTGACTATATTGACATTTTTATCAATATCCCAAACCCAAGAGCCCGCATCGAGCGCTTCTACTACTGCTTTAAGGTGGGCCGTTGCAAGTTTGTAGTTTGTTGCCAATTTTTGGTTTTTTGATGATACAAGCCGGTATTTAAAAATTAAAAAAATGAGTGCTAAACTTAAAGCACATAGCAATAAAGCTATCTGCCATGTTTTAATTATAGACTCTTTATGGTTTGAAACCCATCGAGATATAAATCTATTTTCTTGATTAAGAGTGATGTTATTGAGTGTTTTTTGCAATATTGAGTGTAAAAGTTTTAAGTCAGAATGGAGTGCAATTTGAAATTCATATTGCATTGGAAGGGCACAATGAATATATTTATCCCACGTTTGGGCTCTATCAAGCTCAAAATCAATAGCTCTTGTTTGTGCAATGATTCCATCATATTTACCAAAATCTAAATCCTTAATAGCCTCTTGTAATGTTTTGCTTGTAAAAGGTTTTAAATTTGGATACTGTTTTTTTATAAGAGGCAGCAAAAGAGTGTCTTTAGTAAGGGCAATGCGTTTTTTTGCCAATTCATCAAAGTTTTCTAAAACTGAACTTTTTCTTAGACTTAAAAGTGAGAGTGGAATTTTTAAAAAACCCTCTGTTTTTTGGATATATTTTGGAGTTTTTAGATGTTTTGGAACCGCTGCTACTATATCTATTTCGCCCTCTTTAATCATTTCAAAAAGCTCATCCCAAGAATTGCTTGGAACTGGTTGGAATTGGATATTTAAAAGATTTTCAAAGTACGTATAATAGGAAGATAAAATACCAAGAAACTCTCCATTTTTATTTGCAAATGAATAAGGAGGATTGGCAGAGTGAAATCCTACACGAACAATAGGATGGGTTGCAATCCAAAGTTTTTCGCTTTGAACAAGGTTGGGTGAAGATGCTTGAAGTGAAATAGTAAAAAAAAGTATACCAAGGAGAGCCTTGGTGAGCTTTCCTTGGCAAAACTGCATTCTAGCAAGATGGAACGTTACCGCTATCGCTAGCGTAGTTGATTACAAAATCGCAAATATCAGGTTGAAAACGTTTAAACTTTCCCTTAAGAAATTTTTCTGCATCTGGAAATTTAGCTGAGTACTCCTCAATAAATC
>DDHL01000053.1:5720-8299 GCA_002352945.1 Campylobacteraceae bacterium UBA1877
AGCTGAATACTCCTCAATAAATCCAGCGCCACCATCTGCACATAAAGCTTCCCACTCTGCCTGAGTGTGCTGTGCTGCAAATTGTGCACCATTTAAGCCTGTTGGGCCCTTCATAAATTTTAGATAAAGCTTTTGACCTTTTGCGGCATCTGCGGAGGCAGTGCTCACACACAAGCTAAGTCCTAAAAAGGCTGCCAACAAAAGCGCACTTAATTTTCTCATTCCTACTCCTTTAAAGTGTTTCCGTAAATGTATCCACAAATCGTGAAATGATTGTGAAGGCATATTTCATTTACAGTTAGGTAAATAATATCATACCTAACTTGAAGATGGATTTAAAGATGAATTTAATTTTTTGGACTATGTTGGGTCATTTTATATAAGAAACTAAATACTTCTGCCACAGCTTTATAGAGTGCTGGAGGAATCTCTTTGTCTATTTCAATTTTAGAGAGCAGCTCAACTAAATCGGCATCTTCTTTAATAGGAACATTATTCTCTTTTGCTAAGCGTATAATGGTTTGGGCAATTTTCTCTTCACCCTTAGCTACAATTTTTGGAGCATTTTGTTTTGATTGGTCATAATGAAGAGCAACTGCCTTCTTTTTACGCTTTAAAGTCGAAGCCAAAGCCTTCCTCCTTTGCAAGTGATTCATAATCATCTTGAAGTGTTGGCAAAAGTGTGAGGTTTTGGGGGATTAAACCTGCACTCTTGAGCATGGCTCTTAGAGTTTTTAAGTGCGAGCTTATGCGCTCAAAAAGCTCTTGATGCTCAACGCTTATGGTAATAGCGATATATTGCTGGTTAAATAAGGCAATGAAAATCTGAACTCTATCATACTTTTCAAACTCCAAATTGATTTTACAATAGGTTTGTTCATTGTCTCTTTTAAATTCCATTGCTCCGCTATTTAAACCATCCCAAAAATAGGGCAGATATGTGTGAGTTTGTTGGCTTAAATAAGAATAAAGCTGGTGGAAGTCTAGTTGTGCTAGCGCTTTTTGAGCGATGCTGTTTGCCTCTTTGGCTGCTAGAGATTTGCTATTGGAGCTTTGCTGCTCTACCTCTAAAAGCAATCTTTTTACATCTTTAATTGTACTTTCATGAATAGTGGTTTGATCTGTTAGTGGAGTTAGTAAAGTTTTAATTTGGGCTTGGGAATTTTCTAATTTTAAAAAGGCTTTTAAAAGTTTTGGGCTTAATGTATCTGCTTGCTGGATTGTAAGTTTTAATTTATTGATTGCATCGCTTAGTTTGGCTTGTAAGTCCCTTCCTTGAAAAGTTGCGACTTGAGGCTGCAATTGGGTGCTAATAGCGTGTAAATTGACGATTTGTTGAGTTTTTGTGCTTTGAATTTGTTGATTAAAGTTTTGGGTCACTCCAGAGTTTTGGCGAGGATTTACATGTAAAGAGATGGATTTTGTAATGTAAGAATCTTTGGCTGGATTTTTTATAGCCTCAAAAGCTGCTTTTAAACTTTTAATTGTTTGTGGTGCAATATTTTGCTCTTTTAAAATAGGCAAGGCTTTATTAAAATTTGAAAAAAGATTTTTTAATTCTTTGTTGAAGCTGGCCGCATCAAATCTATTGGAATTAAAATTTTTAAGCCCATCTTGGAGCTGCTCAACATTTTTTAAAAGCGCTAAAAGCGGATGGTTTTTGTTTAAAAAAGATTTTGTTTCGCTAAGTGCAAGATTAAAACTTTTTAAAAACTCTTGGGCGCTTTTTTGAGTTGGAGATTGGAGTAGCTCTTTTATCAAATTTGAAAGAGGCTCTTTAAAAGAGGATAAAAGGGGAGCTTTTGGCAGGCTTTGCAAAAGATTTTTTAATAAAAGCTCACCATTTTGAGAGATTGGTTTTTGAAAAACAGCCTCTTTTAAAGTTGCCTCATAGTGCAGTCCCGAATTATCCAATTTTGTTTTTAATCCCTCTAAAGAGTTTTTTGAGTCTGGCAAAGAGGTGTTTAAAATATTCTCAAAAGGCTTTGCAAGGGGCTTTAGTGAAAGATCGCTTTTTAAAACCGATACAAGGTTATTAAGCTCCTTTACTAAAAGCGGTGCATTTTTAACCCATGGAGAGGATTTAAGGGTTTGGCTTGCACTTGTTAAAGAGGTTTCATTTTTAGATAATGCCTCAAGAAGAGTTTTAGCAAGTGGTGTTTGCAAGCTAGTTGTTTTTGAAGCACTTGGAGGCTCTAAAAGTGATTTTACAACCGTATTTGCATCTTTTGGATTTGTTTGAATCTGCTTTATTATATCGGTTGTAGTTGGTTGGATCATCTATTTGCCCCCTTTAGCTACTAAATCGACTAAGAAGATATTTTATCCACCCCATAAAGAATTAAAATAGATACAAAATAGAGTTTTATGGCATATTTATAGTTTGCCTTAAAAATAGTCATCGGGGCAATATTGTACCTACTTGCTAGGGCAAGATTAAGGCCAGATACAGGGCTTGTGCAGATGCTAAGTGACCAAGAAATTAAAAATGTCATTGCCAAAAGTGTTTGATTGAGCTCCATCGGGCCAAGCCAGCCCCCAATGACTGCAATTGAAATAATTGGGTGGATACCAACAAG
>DDHL01000081.1 GCA_002352945.1 Campylobacteraceae bacterium UBA1877
GCCATCTTTTTTAAATCGAGCTTAGCTTCAACTGGAATCACGCCGACTGCAAGCTTACTCTCATCAAGATTTACAACAAGGGTTTTAAAAACGAGCCTAGAGTCAACGCCAAGTTTTTGCGCTGCTTCTAGGCCGTATGAACTTACAGATGGGTCATGTTCATATGCGTGGAGACTAAATTTAACCTTTTTAGATTTCAATAACTCTACACAAGGCGTCATAAAAATAAAAACCTTTATACATCGCTATCTTTGCGAATATTCTCTTCAAAATGGTTGATATTTAAAAGAATGAAACGGTAAGAAACATAAATAATCACCGGCCAAGTTGCTAACCACAACATGCCTGAAGTATAATCAATCATCTCTTCTCCTTAATAGTGGTGATGGTCGGCTTCAATCTCTTTTGAGGTGATCTTAGCTGCATCCATTGAGCGCCAAACAAGATAGATGTAGCCTAAAACAAAAGGGACTCCCAAAGAGACGTAGCTCATAACTGTTAACGTATAGTGGCTGCTTGAGCTATTTGCAATAGTAAGCGAGCTTTGTAAATCTGTCAAAGATGGATAGATTGGGGTATTGTTAAAGCCAAGTAAATTTAAAAGTGCAAATACAACTAACACAGTTCCAACTCCGCTAAACCAAACTCCTTTGGTGCTATTTTTAAAAAGTGCAATATAGAGTGCATAAATAATCAAAACAAGCCCAACAATAAATAAAATTAAAAGCAGTGGCATTGCTAAAAAGTTTTTCAAAAATTTAAAACTCTCTACAAAAACTACCCCCTCTTTAACACTAAAGCCATCCATGCTCAAAAGCAAAATCGAACAGAGTATAAAAAAGCCAAGAAATATGAGTGCATCATTTTTCAATCTATTTCTAGTTCTTTTTACAATAGCTTCCACTTCAATGTTGCTAAGAAAGTAAAGCTCTGCTTGAACTCTAGCTAATAAAAAAAGAGTGATTCCAAACACAACATTAAAAGGATTCAAAACAGCTTCAAGCCCGTAAGTTGGCAAGCTCCATTGAGAAAAATTCATCTCATTTCGAATAAAATTTCCCCCAGTATACAAAGTGCCAAGAGCAGTACCAATTAAAATAACGCCTAGTGAGCCATTGATAAACAAAAATGTCTCATACACTCTAGTTCCAAAAAAGTTGTTTGGTTTTTTTCTATACTCATATGATACTGCTTGAAGGATAAAGCAAAAAAGAATTGCCATCCATACGTAGTAAGCTCCGCCAAAACTGACTGAGTAGAAAAGAGGAAATGCTGCAAACAAAGCTCCGCCAAACAGAACCAATGAGGTAAAAGAAAGCTCCCATTTTCTACCAAGTGAGGCAACTAAAACATTGCGCTCTTTTTCATTTTTTGCCAGAACATACAAAAGAGTCTGGCCGCCTTGAACAAAGGTGATAAAAACAAAAAGCGCCCCAATTAAAGATACAATAATCCACCAATACTGCTGCAAAGCTTCATGGGAGAGTGTCTCAAACATCTCTTTCTCCTTTTGGTCCAATACCAATCTGTTTAACCATAATCTTAATTTCTGCAATCAATAAACCAGTAAAGACTAGTGCAAATAATCCAAGAGTTACCATCACAGATGTTTCATCTATATTTGAAGTTGCCATTCCAACAGGCAGCATTCCTTGAATCGCCCAAGGCTGTCTGCCAACTTCGGCCACAACCCATCCAGCCTCGCCTGCCACATAACCAAGGGGAATTGCAAGTATTGCAGCCCAAAAAAGCCACTTTTTGCCATCAATCTTTCCAATCATGCTAAAGTAAAGAAAGAAGAAAAAGAGCACTACAAAAAAGCTTCCAAGAGCTACCATAATATGAAAACTATAAAATGTAATTCCAATTGGTGGGATTACCTTCTTTGGATCATCTAAATACCCATAGCCAAAATAGTCTTGGTTTGCCTCAAAAACACTCTTTGCCGCATTTGCCTTTGATGGGTTTAGATTAATATTTTCTTTATACTCTTTTAAAGCATCGATTGCAGTTTTGCCAAGTTCAATCTTTTTGCTAGCTGGCATAATCTCATACTTTTCATTCCCATAAACTAAATCATTTACTCCAGGAACGAAAGCATCAATATTTCGATAACCTAAAAACGAAAGAGCATATGGAACTTCAATAGACCATAAAAACTCATCTTTTTCATCACCAATCTCTTTATTTGGATTTAACTGTCCAATTGCCAAAATCCCTGCGCGTTTTTCTCCATCGTATAACCCTTCCATCGCAGCAAGCTTTGTGGGTTGTTGCTGGGCAACACGGTAAGCAGATTCATCTCCTGTAAAGATTAAAAACAAAGATGTCAAAAAACCAAAAGATGCAGCTACAATGATGCTTCTTTTTGCAAAAAGAATCTCTTTATTTTTTAAAAGATACCAAGAGCTTACCCCAATAACAAAAAGTGCACCCATTACATATCCGCTTCCAATGGTGTGCAAAAATTTAGAAACAGCATTAGGATTAAACAGTACATCAAAAAAGCTATCCATCTCAAATCGAGCCGTATCTAAAGTAAACTTCATCCCTACGGGATGCTGCATCCATCCGTTTGCAACCAAAATCCATAAAGCAGATAGATTTGATCCAATAGCTACAAGCCAAGTTGAGAGAAGGTGAACCTTTTTTGAAACCTTGTTCCATCCAAAAAACATTACTGCAAAAAAGGTTGATTCCATAAAAAAGGCCATAATTCCTTCAATTGCCAAAGGTGCGCCAAATATATCTCCAACTATCCAAGAGTAGTTAGACCAGTTTGTGCCAAATTCAAATTCAAGTATTATCCCCGTTGCTAAGCCAATGGCAAAATTTATTGCAAAAAGAGTCATCCAAAATTTCGTTATCTCTTTCCATTCTTGATTGCCTGTTTTTACATAAATTGTCTCCATAATCGCTATGATAAAGGATAGTCCTAAAGTGAGGGGAACAAAGAGCCAGTGATACATTGCCGTAAGGGCAAATTGCGCCCTTGAGAGGCCAATAAGCATTTCATTTTCCACAATTACTCCTCTTTGGAAAATAGATTTTGAAAAACATGAGAAGCGCGCTCCTCATCGGTTTGAAATTTTGTATATAAGGTTTCATTGAAAAAAAGGAGCCTCATAACAACAAAAAATATAAAAAATTTAATTGCTATAATTGCCCACAATTTTTTTCCTATTCGCATATTAGAGAAGCCATCTTTGTAGAAGAGAAAAATAGCGCGTAAGAATTTCAACATGAAGCCTTCAACTTATATTTAAAACCAATGTTAATTATAAGACAATCTAACTTATGTGTATGTTTAATTTTACGGCTTTATGCATAATTGATTAAATATTCCATTCGCCTTTTAAAGGCGCACTGTAATTTGGCACATCATCGTAGCTAAAAATAGCAAAATATTTTGGAACCTTTTCATTGCCAAAGGAGTCATATGTATAGTTGTCTTTGCCAGCATAGAGCTTATCTCCATCAAATGGGCTTGTTGGCGTATGAAAACAGTTTCTAACTACATAAACTCCGACAAAGCCATCATTTGTCGGATTTGTCCACACAAGTTTCACTTTTCCCCCTTCACTAAAAATTTTAAGATCTGTTGGAGCAAGAGGCGGGTTTACACGCCGTTTAATATATTCGATATTTAAGCTAACATCCTCCTTCCAAGTGACTAAATGGTTTTTTATAATCGATGAAGTTGGTTTTATAACAAATTGACTCTTTTCACCTCTTTGGTGCATATCTTCTAAGGCTAGCTTGGAGTAGCTATCAAAAATAAAATGGTTATCTCTATTTTTTTGCAAATCGGCTCTGCTTACTTCATATCCGATAAATTCAATTCTCTCTCGCTCTTTTAAAGTTTTACATGTAGGCTCGCTAATATCTACAAATTCAACGTTATATCGGATATCCTCATTAGAATCGGTTCGAGATGTGCTTTTAATAGTAATATAAGCATTAGTAATTACTGTATGTTCTGGGGCCGGTAAATCTTTTAAATTAAACTCCATATATCCATAAATTTTACTATTTTCCTTATCAAACCCGCACGAGAGCCTTTTTTCATCCACCCCTTTTGATGAGATAGTTGCAATCCTTGAAGCTTTGATTTGAAGTTTTTGGTTTGGTAGTGTATATTTTATAAAAAGACTTGGGCGGTAATGGATTCCACCGCCAAAGCCGCCATAACCTAAATCAAATATCATCATTTGCGAATCTCTTCCAAGAGGAAGCTTGGTTGGTCCTCCAATTCTAAAAAGAACACTCTGGTTTGTTTGAAGCTCTATTTCAAGTAAATGCCTTTCGTAAGCACTAAAATCCCAATAACTCCAGATGCCTTGGGTTAAATTTTCAGAAGGAATTGTAACACCAATGGTTTGAAGGATTTGGACATTATGAATCTGTATAATGCCACTAAAAAACAA
>DDHL01000073.1 GCA_002352945.1 Campylobacteraceae bacterium UBA1877
TTCGCTTATGGCCTCTTTAGCTTCATCATAATCTAAAACAAACTTTCCCTCTTTGGCTTGAGCTATCTCTTCTAGACTTTGGTCATCATACCCTTGAAGTAGCGCCCAACTTTTAGCATAATTACTTATGATTTCGGCAAAGCCCTTTGCTTCAACGATACTCAAATCTTTATTTTCTAAACTTTGTTTTATGAGTTGTATGGTTTGATCTAACTCTTGAAGCTTTTTTTGTTGGAGTTTTTCTTTATTGATTGCATAGCTATTGATAATATATTCTTTTAAAACACTTGTTGCCCATTGTCTAAATTTAATAGCTTTTGAAGAATTTGTTCTATATCCAACTGCTAACACAATATCTAAACTATAAAACTTTACAGGTTTATCAGAATTTGCAATGTGTATTTTTTGCACATTGCTTTTTTCATCAACCTCTTTATCCTTTAGTATATTATTAATATGTCGCGTTATAACTGTTCTGTCTTTTTCAAAAAGCTCTGCTATTTGATTTTGTTTTAACCAAATCGTTTCATTCTCAACAGTAGCTTTTAGCTCAATATTTCCATTATCATAAATCACTATATCACTCATCTATAATGACCTTCGCTAAGTTCTCATTTATTCTTTGATTTAGTATTTGTTCCTCTTCCATCTGCTCTTTTAGTTCTTGTTGTAAGCTAGTAAATCTCTCTTTAAAATCAAATTCATCATCCACTTCTTCTAGTCCAACATATCGCCCAGGAGTGAGTACATAGTTTAGCTCTTTTATTTCATCCAATGAAGCAGATTTGCAGAAACCTTTTATGTCTTTATAGTTAGATTCTGAATCAAGTTCAGAATGACGGGAGGTGTGAATTTTCCAATCGTGGTAAACCTTTGCTATATAGTCTATATCTTCGGTGCTAAACTCTTTGGTTCTTCTATTGATAAGATGTCCCATATTTTTAGCATCTATAAAAAGAATATCATTTGTGGTTTTTCTTCTTTTCATAAACCATA
This sequence comes from Campylobacteraceae bacterium UBA1877, assembly GCA_002352945.1. Lineage (GTDB taxonomy): Bacteria > Campylobacterota > Campylobacteria > Campylobacterales > Campylobacteraceae > UBA1877. The sequence goes on from DDHL01000073.1 coordinate 997, forward strand.
ACGAAGCGGGTATTTGAGTATTTAAAAATAGTTTTGCAGGTAGATTGACTATTGCATCAACTAAGTTAGCTTCTATAAGAGCACGTCTAATCTCTCCCTCATTTGAAGTATTTGATGTAAGGCTTCCTTTTGCTAGTACAAATCCTGCTGTTCCGGTTGGGCTCAAGTGATAGAGAAAGTGTTGTATCCAAGCGTAGTTTGCATTTCCTACTGGGGGAGTTCCATATTTCCATCTTCCATCATTTCGTAAAAGTTCGCCACTCCAATCTGAATCATTAAAAGGTGGGTTTGCGATGATAAAGTCTGCTTTTAAATCTTTGTGAGCATCATTTAAAAATGAGCCTTCTTTGTTCCATTTTACTTGAGAGCTATCTATCCCACGAATGGCAAGATTCATTTTTGCTAGTCGCCATGTGGTTTGGTTTGATTCTTGCCCGTAGATAGATATGTCATTGATTTTTCCTTGATGTTCTTTCACAAATTTTTCAGATTGTACAAACATGCCACCGCTTCCACAACAAGGGTCAAATACTCTGCCTTTATATGGTTCTAACATCTTTACAAGAAGTTCAACCACGCTCTTTGGAGTATAGAACTGTCCTCCTTGTTTACCCTCAGCAAGTGCAAACTCTCCAAGAAAATATTCAAACACATAACCAAGTATATCGGCACTTTTTGACTTTGCATCTCCAAGAGCAATATTGCCTATAAGATCAATTAGTCCACCAAGTGATTTGCTATCAAGATTATCTTTTGCATATACTTTAGGTAGTACTCCTTTTAAAGAGCTATTTTCTTTTTCTATGGCATCCATAGCTTCATCGACGATTTTACCTATGTGCGGAAGTTTTGCATTTGAAAGAAGATGTGACCATCTAGCCTCTTGTGGTACAAAAAATACATTTTCAGCCTTATACTCATCCCTATCTTCTGGATCTGCTCCAGCGTATTCGCCCTCACCAGCTTTGAGTTTATTATAAAGCTCTTCAAAACTATCAGAAATATACTTTAAAAACACAAGTCCTAATACGACATGTTTGTACTCCGCCGCATCGATGTTTTTTCGTAGTTTATCAGCTGCTTTCCATAGTTGTTTTTCTAGCGATTCTTCTTGTTTGGCTTTTGCCATTTAGTAAAACTCCCATAATACGAATTTAAATTATTTTATCAAGATTAGAGTTAATTGTAAACATTTTATTTAATGGTTAAAATATGCTAATGTATTACTAAAAGAAGATAGCAACATAAAAGAAGAGTTTATTTTGGGCAATAAGTTCAAAAATAAATCTAATAACACATAAAAAAATAGCAAGCAAAACCTAAGCAGTTGCCTTTAAATGAATGCCTAATGCATGCATAATTTTCATGACAGTTTCAAATCTAGGCTTTGCTCCAGGGCTAAGTGCCTTATAAAGGCTCTCTCTTCCTAGTTTAGCCTCTTTTGCTATTTGAGACATCCCTTTTGCTTTAGCTATGTGTCCCAAAGCGCTTAGCAATTCATCTGTATTGCCATCGGCAATAACTTGAGAAATATACTCTCTAATAACTTCATCATTGTCTAAATATTGTGATATGTCAAATTGGGTTAAATTACTCTTCATTTTTATATTCCTTAGCCAATTTTTTTGCTTTTTCAATATCTGCTGCTTGTGTTGACTTGTCGCCGCCTACTAGCAATATTATTATTTCACTTTCAAAAAGAGTGTAATAGATGCGATAACCAGGGCCTATAGAAAGTCGTAATTCTGAAATATTATCGCCCAAAAACTTACAATCTCCAAAATTGCCAATTTTCATTCTTTCTACTCTTCTAAGAATAGACACTTTAGCTTTTACGTCTTTGAGCTTATGCAACCATTTGCGAAATACTTCAGTTTGCTTTATCAAATACATAAAGTATTGTATCCAATTGGATACACAATTGTCAAAATAGTCTAAAAAATAGGCTTTTGACTAAAGCGAATTTTCTATAAAAACTCTAGCACTACTCAACTGCATACAAAAGCAATCTTTACATGTAAAGCATATATAAAGCTATTTTAGATACATTTATACATAATTCCAAAAGGAAATTCCATGATGCAAAAAATTGTAATTATTCTATTTTGTGTTTCAGCTCTTTTTGGCGCTTTTGGGTCAAGAGAAGTTGAGGTGCCAAGAACAGCTTATAAGACCGATCATTTTAAGTACTACATCACAGAAACTGCCAAAAAATCAAACACCTATATCGTTTCTATAAAAAGAGTTAGCTCTAGCGCGATCACCTTTTTCAAAGCCCAGATCAACTGCTCTTCAAAAGTGTTCAAATCCCTTGGCAGCAGCTCAAAATCAGCCTCTGCCATCAATCCAAACTACTCTTCACCCTGGTTCAAACCAGTTTTAGGCTCTATCGAAAAAGACATCATGACACAAGTTTGCAAGTAGTTTACATGTAAAGCTTTTACATGTAAACACTAGACAAACTAAGCGCCTACATCAACAAATGCAGACACAAAAGCTTCGATTTGACTCTCTCTTAAGCCTGCAATATTAACCCTTCCTCCTGGAACTACGTAAATTGCATGCTCTTTTTGGAGTTTGGCTATTTGCTCATTGCTAAGCCCTGTCATCGAAAACATTCCTTTGTGCGAGCCAATATAATCAAACCTATCAGAATTAGTCTTTTTGCGAAAAGTTTCGACAAGTTTTTTGCGCAAGTGCACAACCCGTTTTCTCATTGCTTCAAGCTCGCTATTCCATTGAGATTTTAAAGCAGCGTCATTTAAAATCTCAGCTACAATCGCCGCCCCGTGAGCTGGAGGCATCGAATAGGTTCCCCTAGCAAGCTCTCCCATGTGCATGCGCGTTTCTTTGGCTTTTTGGAGGGTTTTTGCAACTACAATCGCAGCGCCGATACGCTCGCGATAGAGCCCAAAGTTTTTTGAGCACGATGTAGATACAAGTGCCTCATCAACTCTATCAACTAAAAATCGAAGTCCGGCAGCATCTTCATCCATGCCATCGCCTAAGCCTTGATATGCAATGTCAACAAATGGCAAAAATCCATTTTTTTGTGCTAGTAAAGTTATCTCTTCCCAAGTTTTCATTGAAAGATCAGCACCGCTTGGATTGTGGCAGCATCCGTGCAATAAAAGCACATCTTTTGGACCAAGCGCTGCTATGGCTTTTAGCATCGCCTCTTCATTAACTTTTTTAGTTTTTAAATCCAAATACGGATACTCCATCACCTCAAGTCCAGCTTTTTGCATGATTGGACGATGGTTGATATAGCTTGGATTGCCAATCCACACTCTTGCATCAGGACGCGCTAGCTTTATCAAATCAGCAAGAGTGCTCAAAGCTCCGCTAGCTCCTGGTGTTTGCAAAGTAGCAGCGCGGGTTTGTGCTTGTGTATTGCCTAAAACCAAAGCTTGTATGGCTTTGTTAAAACTCTCATCCCCGACAAGTCCCATATAGCTTTTAGTGGTTGCATTATTAGCCAATCGAATTTCAGCACTTCTAACTGCTTGCATAATTGGAGTTTGCCCATTTTCATCTTTGTACACACCAATGCCAAGGTCAATCTTTTCAGGGCGCTCATCAGCCCTAAAAACACTCATTATCGAAAGGATAGGATCTCCCTTTGGTGTGTTTAAAAGCTCTAACATCTTTTTCCTTTTTTTATAAATTATCCAATTTTTTTGCTACTAGCTTATTGGTTATAGCCGGGTTTGCTTTGCCACCAGTTGCTTTGAGTACTTGTCCAACAAAAAAGCCTAAAAGTTTTTTGTTTCCATCTTTATATTTAGCCAAATTGTCAGGGTTTTTAGCTATAACTTCATCAATAATCGGCTCAATAACTGCAGGGTCGCTGATTTGGACTAAGCCTTTTGCTTGCACAATATCTTCTGGATTTTCGCCCGTTTGGCTCATTATCTCAAAAACCTCTTTTGAGATTTTGCTCGAAATTGTCCCATCATCTACAAGTTTTACAAGATTAGCGATTTGGGCTGCATTAAATTTTAACTCTTTTGAGTGTTTTAACTCCCTTGCAACTTCATTTGCAACGATATTTGCAATATTTACAGGACTTGAGTAAAACTTAAGAGCTTCATCAAAAAAGTGGCTCAAGTTTTCATCGCGAGCTAAGGTATTTGCAATTTCGCTATTTAAGCCAAGTTTGCTTGTGTAGCTATCAAAGCGCTCTTGCTCTTCTTTTGTCATTGGAGCAACTTCGCCATCAACTTGCGGTTTTGTTTCCTTTGGTTTTGGAGCAGGTTTTGTTTTTTGGCTCTTTTTAGCCCATGAGTCTTTGAGTCCGACAATTTTATTAAAGACTGGATGCTCATCGGTATAATCAACTGGGTCGGCATAAAAGTAGCCTTGCCTTTCAAACTGAAATCTGCAATCGGGCTTTGATTCAATTACTGAAGGCTCAATGAGCGCATCTTTAATCACTTTTAAAGATTCAGGGTTTAAATCCTCAATTCCTTGGGGCATTTCAGTGCGAAAGAGTCTGTCATATAGCCTAACTTCTACTTTTTTAGCTTTTTGGGCACTAACCCAGTGGATAGCGCTTTTTACCTTTATGCCACTTGTATCTTGGCCGCTTTTTGAGTCTGGATGGTAGATGGCCTTTATCTCAACAATATTTCCATCGCTATCTTTTATCACCTCTTTACATGTAATGATATAAGCATGTTTTAATCTTACAGGTTGACTTGGAGTGAGGCGGTAGTAATCTTTTGGCGGGTTTTCCATAAAATCATCTTGTTCAATGAAAATAGTCTTTGAAAATGGAAGTTTTCTAGAACCCTCTTTTGGCACATCGTGAGGATAGTAAGATGCGTCAATCTCCTCATAGTCATCATAATTTTCAATA
>DDHL01000004.1:0-2857 GCA_002352945.1 Campylobacteraceae bacterium UBA1877
TTCAAGCGCAGGTTCTTCTTCAACAAAAGAATTAGAATCAACATCTAAATCTTCAATTTCTGAAAGGATACTATTTAAATCTTCTAACCCATCCTCTTCTTTTGCATTTTCATTTACGTCATCGCTATCTTCCAAATCCTCTGCTAGTAGCTCTTGAACCTCTTTTACTTCCTCTTCATCCAAAACTCCTCCACCGCTCCAAGAGCTCTCTTCTTGAGTCTCTTGAAAATCCAACTCTGAATCACTCTCTTTTGGCTCTTCAAGCGCAGGGTAATCCTCTTCTTTTTCATCCTCATCCTCTTGGTCTCCAAAAGAGATTAACGGCTCATAAGGATCGGTGTCTTTTTCACTCTCTTCATAAGGCAGGGGTGCTGAGTCTAGATCGATCATCTCCTTGCTTTTAGTTTTATCTTCTTCATCCTCTTTATCTTCAAAAGTTTCATCTGAAATTTTTTCATCTTCTAACTCTTCAAGGGTTTCAAAAGTAGCCTCATCATCAAACTCATCTAAAGTTCTCTCGATAGATTCAACCATATTAATAAAATCTGTAGGCAAGAAAGGTTTTTCTAACATCGAGTCCATATTGGAGGGTTTATCGCCCTTGCGAGGGCCCACGTAAACGTAGTGGCGCGCCAGCTGTTTGGATTTATACTTATCAATTTCATCCTCATCGTAGCAATCACTATCGATGAAGGCTATATCAAACTCACTCGTTTCTAATTCATCAAAGCTCGAAACTTCTATGAGTTCATACTCAAGTTTCTTTGCACTCAAAGTAATCAGACGGGAAACTGCTGGATTGGTATTAACTAACAAAAGGCGCATAAACTTCTCCTAAGATAGTATCCTAAAAACATTATGTCGTATAGATTGTAATCAAATTAACATTACGTTTGTATTAACAGATTAATAAAAAACAGAGGGCATTGCCTCAATTGCCTCAACCATTTCATTTTTAAAAAGCAGCATCATGCTTCCAAGAATAGCAATCATAACAACGTATGAGAGCATTATTTTTATAGGAAAACCAACAACGAGCAAATTAAATTGGGGCATCGTCTTCATTAACATTCCAAAAATTACATCTGATAGCAAAGAGATCGCTTTAACGGGAAAAGAAAATATAAATCCAAGTAAAAACATATTTAACACTGCTTTTTCTATAAAGTTCCACATGGAAACTTCAGGATAGAATCCCCCAAGAGCAATTGTTCCCAAAGAGTGATGATAAAAAAGCAGCAAAAGATGGTGTCCGTCAAAAGCTAAAAATATCACAATAGCTAAAATTGTCAAGATTTGACTCATTAAAGGTGCGCTCATACCAGTTTGCGGGTCAATAACATTAGCCATTGTAAAACCCATTACAAATGATATTTGCTGGCCGGCAATGTCTAATGCAGCAAAGAGTAGATAAGCTACAAGTCCTGCCATCAAACCAAGCATCAACTCCATCACAATACCAAAAACAAGTGCAACTAAATTGGGCTCAATCGGACCAAGAACTGAGTGTGGAAATAAAAAAATAGTTAAAAAGAGCACCATGCTGGTTTTAACAACAATTGGTATTCTTAGATGGTTAAAAAAAGGGAAAAAAGCTACAAGACCACTCATCCTTGCAAAAAGGAGCATAAAACGCAAAACATTCTCTTGGCCAAGATAGTTGACAAACTCCATTTTACACTCTTTGCAATCCCAAATCGCGCAGTGCAAAAACTTTATCGCACTTTGATGCGATTGCATTATCATGAGTTACTAGCATTAAAGCAGCGTTTTGAGAGCGGACATATTCAAACAAAACATCCATTACTTCATTGGCTGTTGCACTGTCTAAATTACCCGTTGGCTCATCTGCAAAGATTACTTTAGGCTTTTTAGCAAGAACCCTTGCAATGGATACTCTTTGCTGTTGGCCACCAGAGAGCTGTCCAATTTTTTGATGCATTATTGAAGCAATTCCTAAACTTTTTAACATCTCTTCGTCTATGTGAGAGTTTACCAAAAGTGCAGCTAACTCTACATTTTCTCTTGCATCAAAACCTTTAAAAAGGTAGTGGGATTGAAAAATAATTCCAAAATCATTCCGCCTTACATGTAAAGTGTGGTTATAATCTTTTCCATACAACAAAGCGTCTTTGAAGTAAACTTCACCCCTGTTTGGTTTTAAAAGAGTTGAACAGCAGTGCAAAAGTGTAGACTTGCCACAACCACTTACGCCCACTATGGCCATAGTTTCTCTTGGTTCTAAAGAAAATGAAAGGGATTCAAAAAGTGGATAATCAAAAGCGTGAGAGAGTCCCAAGGCGCGCAATAAGGCCATGCATCTCCTTTGAAGTGCGCGGGTCATAAAGACCCGCTATTGGTGGAATTTATCCAATTTGTGCAGCTACTTCAGCAGCAAAATCTTCCTCTTTTTTCTCTAATCCTTCGCCCAATTCAAAGCGAACATATTCTGTAAGTTCAATCGTACCGCCAAGCTCGGCAGCTTTTTCTTTTACAACCTGCTCAACAGTCTTTTTATCATCCATTACATAAAATTGGCTTAGTAGGGTAAATTGCTGATCAAGCTGAGTATTGTCAGCTACAAATCGAGCTAACTGACCTGGAATAATCTTATCCCAAATTTTTTCAGGCTTGTTTTGTGCTTTTAATTCGGCTTTAATATCAGCCTCAGCTTGCGCCATAACTTCATCGGTTAGTTGGATTCGGCTTCCATATTTTGGAACCTTTTTAAGCGGTTTACCAAGGCGTTTATGCTCTTCATTTGTTTTTTCAATATCTGCAATTAAAGCAACTGTCTCTTTTTTTACAAACTCAGGATCTAAAGATTCATAGCTAAGATATAGTGGCTTCATAGCAG
>DDHL01000004.1:3036-3262 GCA_002352945.1 Campylobacteraceae bacterium UBA1877
AAGATATAGTGGCTTCATAGCAGCTGCATGCATACATATATTTCTAATAAAATCAACACTCGCTTCGGCTGTTTTTTGACTATCACATTTTGCAGCAATAATTACACCAACTCTTCCATTAGAATGCAAGTAGCCATTAACCACACCATTTTCGCCAGCTTCGACTGTTACAAAACGGCGCACTACTAGGTTTTCTCCAATAGTTGCGATTTGGCTAGTAAAATAC
>DDHL01000004.1:3508-3660 GCA_002352945.1 Campylobacteraceae bacterium UBA1877
GATTTGGCTAGTAAAATACTCTTTGAAATTTTTGCCATCAATTGTTGATTCCATCAAGGCTTCAACATCGCTAAATCCATTCTTTTGAATATGAAGTGTTGTCTGCTTTGCAAGTTTTTGAAAATTTTCATTTTTAGCAACAAAGTCTGTTT
>DDHL01000004.1:3896-4102 GCA_002352945.1 Campylobacteraceae bacterium UBA1877
TTAGCAACAAAGTCTGTTTCAGAGTTTATTTCACTCAATGTTGCTTTTTTGAAATCTGGACTTACTTCAACACTAATAAGTCCTTCGCTAGCTAATCTATCAGCCTTTTTAGCAGCTTTTCCTAAACCTTTTTCGCGAAGTAGATCAACTGCTTTTTGCATATCACCTTCAGTTTCAGTGAGGGCTTTTTTGCAATCCATCATTCC
>DDHL01000004.1:4361-4588 GCA_002352945.1 Campylobacteraceae bacterium UBA1877
TGCCATTACTTTTCCTCCTCTTTCTCTTCGCTCACTTCCTCTTTTGCTTCCTCTTCTTCACTGCTAGCCTCTTCTACAATTGCCTTTTTTTCCTCTTCGCTAGCAGGCTCAGCTACTTCAACCTCTTCATCTTGGGCGCGTAACTCTTTTCCTTCATTAATCGCTTCACACATCTCTTTACAAAAGAGTTGGATTGAACGAATCGCATCATCATTTCCAGGAATTGG
>DDHL01000004.1:4828-7368 GCA_002352945.1 Campylobacteraceae bacterium UBA1877
ATCTGGATCACAGTTTGTATCAAGTGGAGCAACTACTGGCAATTGCAGGCGATTGGCCTCTTTTACAGCAATTTTCTCTTTTACAGTATCTACAACAAAAATCATATCAGGAGTGCTCTTCATTTCGCGAAGACCGCCAAGATAATCTAAAAGCTTCTCTTTTTTGCGGCGAAGCATGAGTGCCTCTTTTTTTGTTAAAAGATTGATTGAGCCATCCTCTTCCATTTTTTCAATAACTTCAAGTTTTCGAATCGATTGTTTAATAGTTTGGAAGTTTGTAAGCATACCACCTAGCCATCGATGGTTTACATAAGGCATTCCACACTTTTGTGCATACTCTTTTACAGCTTGGCTAGCCTGTTTTTTTGTACCAACAAAGAGGATTGTTTTACCCTCTGCTGCTGCATCGCGAACAACATTATATGTATAGCGAAAATATCGCAACGTTTTTTGCAAATCGATAATGTAGATATTTTTTCGTTCACCAAAGATGAACTTTTTCATTTTTGGATTCCAGCGTCGCGTCTGGTGTCCGAAGTGTACCCCGCACTCAAGCAGGTCTTTCATAGTAACCATTGTGTCTCCTTAAGGGCTTTTGCCCGATTTTTGGTTTATCCGCCACACCCCTTAACAACCTAAGTTGCAACCATATAAGGATTGGTGTGTGTGAGATTAGGTCGTGATTTTACAAAAAAAATGTTTAAAGGATGCTTTTAATCACACCATCTGTTAGCAAATCACTACTTTTGCATCTTGCTTTTATAAGTAGTCTTTACATGTAAAAGTGTTTAATCGCTAAGCTGGGCACTTTTTCGAGTTTGCAAAAGCCAAATAACTGTATCTACAACAGCTTGAGAAGACTCTTTTTTTATCTTTTTTGCAACCCTGCTTCCATCACACAAAGCTTTGGCAAGCTCTGGATTTTGGAACATGCTCACGTCAAATTTAATTGCTTTTTGAAGAATTTTGGCATAGAGCGCATCCCTTAAAGCTTCGCTGCTTTGGGTTTGGTAAATTTCATATAAACTCTTTTTACCTCTATTCATAAATCCTCTTTTAACATGATGATTCCTCCCTGACGGCCAGTTGTTTTCTCGCGCCTATAAGAGAAATAACTTTTATCACAAGAAGTACAGGTTTTATCATAATGAATATTTTGCACACCATACTGAGTTAATTGATGAATAATAATTTTAGCAATATCTAACCTCTTGCCTTCTAAAAAACTGCTAAAATTTCTTTTTGCATACTCTAAAACTTCTTTATCTATCTCATAACAACACTTTTGAATGGCAGGGCCAATCCATACATGTAAAGATGGAACCAAGACATTAAATTCATTTTGCATCATTTCAAGCGCTTTTGGAACAATCTTTTTAAACGCTCCGGCTCTTCCAACGTGCAAAGCTCCAATTGCTCTTTTATCTGGCGAATATATAAGCACTGGAGTGCAATCTGCAGTTTGAACTAAAAGTGCAAGATTTGGCTCATTTGTCAATATTCCATCACACTCTGGAATTGGGTTTGTTGAACTGCTTGAAACAATTTTAATATTTGCACTATGGATTTGATCCATAGATATCAGCCTTGATGGATCAATCTTTAAATCCTTACATGTAAGGATTCTATTTTGCTTTACATGTAAAGGATTGTCTCCAACATGAAAAGCAAGATTGTTACTGCTATATGGAGGGTGGCTAACACCATTAGTTCTATTGGTAAAATAAACTAGTAAAGATGCATCCAATGCTCCACCTCTTCCCATGTAAGAGCCTTTTTGTTTTTGTGATTTAACATATGATGAAGGGCTCTTACAAGCATGTCGCTTTCAATATTAACGCGCCGCTTTAATTTGTAGCTTCCAAAAAGTGTCTCTTTTAGTGTATGAGGAATTAGAGTCAATCGGATGCTCTCATCATGCACATCATTAATTGTCAAGCTTATTCCATCGATTGCAATACTTCCTTTTGGAATCATCAGTGCCATAAGGTGGCTTGGAATCTTAATTTGCATATGAAGCGAGCTTCCCTCATACTCTAAACCCTCTACCTCTCCTATGCCATCGATATGGCCTTGCACAAAATGCCCATCAAGCCTGTCGCTAGCCTTCATTGCCGGCTCAATATGAACATTTCCGTGAAGATTTTCATGGGCAATATTTGAAAGGGTTTCTGGTGAGAGCAGAAGAGAAAATCCACCATCAAATAGCGAAGTTACTGTCAAACATGCTCCATTTACAGCAATGCTATCGCCAAGCGATGGTCTATATTTTGCTCTAATTTTTAATATTTGACCAGAGAAATCTTCCACTGTTGCAATCTCGCGCACCAAACCTGTAAACATCGCTTCCTCTCATAGGCTTTACATGTAAAGCTTTTAATTCCATTATACCAAAGCTATGGTATAATTTTCTCTTACGCAAAACAAAGCCAATCTCCAAGGTACTTAAAAATTATGAAATTTGAAATTATTGTTATAGGCGGTGGACACGCAGGTATTGAAGCAGCACTCTCAGCTGCAAGAATGGGTAAAAAAACCCT
>DDHL01000004.1:7597-21962 GCA_002352945.1 Campylobacteraceae bacterium UBA1877
TATTTTAGCCGAGCAAATTGGGGCAGCAAGCTGCAATCCTGCAATTGGAGGATTAGCCAAGGGACACTTAGTTAAAGAGATTGATGCTCTTGGCGGACAGATGGGTTTGGCAACCGATACAACCGGTCTTCAGTTTCGCCTTTTAAACGAATCAAAAGGGCCTGCGGTCAGAGGTTCTCGCGCCCAAATAGATATGGATAGATACCGCATCTATATGCGAAATCTCATTTTAAACACTGAAAATCTTGAAGTTGCCCAGGAGATAGTTGAGAGTATTATTGTAAAAAACGACAAAGTTACAGGAGTTGTCACACACTTAAAAAATCACTACCATGCACAAAAAGTTATAGTTACCACAGGTACTTTTTTGCGAGGACTTATCCATGTGGGTGAATTTAAACAAGAGGCAGGCAGAGTAGGAGAATTTGCATCTTACGGCCTTTCAAAATCTTTACAATCCTTTGGCTTAGAGCTTGGTCGGTTAAAAACTGGAACATGCCCAAGAATTGATGCAAAAAGCATCGATTTTTCAGTTATGGAGGTCCAACCAGGAGATGAAAATCCAAAGCCTTTTAGTTTCCGAACAGACAAAGAGACATTTAACCCAACCCAACTGCCTTGCTATATCACATATACCAATCCAAATACCCACGCAATTATTGAAAACAATTTTTACAGAGCTCCTCTTTTTACAGGGCAGATTGAAGGAACCGGACCAAGGTACTGCCCAAGCATTGAAGATAAAATCAATCGATTTAAAGAGCGCGAACGCCACCATCTATTTATCGAGCCCCAAACCAAAGAAGCAACTGAGTATTACATCAATGGCTTAACAACTTCCCTGCCCCCTGACGTGCAACTTGAAATGCTCCACTCTATCAAGGGTCTAGAAAATGCAAAAATTGTCAGATATGGATATGCAATAGAGTATGACTTTGTTAACCCAACCCAGCTTTTGCACACCCTTGAGACTAAAAAGATAAAAGGGCTTTACTGCGCTGGCCAAATCAATGGAACCACAGGCTATGAAGAGGCAGGTGCACAAGGACTGATGGCCGGCATTAATGCAGCTTTAGCCTTGGATGAAAAAGAGCCTCTTATCTTGCGACGAGATGAAGCTTATATTGGTGTAATGATAGACGATTTGGTTACAAAAGGAACAAAAGAGCCATATAGAATGTTTACAAGCAGGGCTGAATTTAGGCTGCTACTGCGTGAAGATAATGCCATTTTAAGACTTGGAGGCTACGGATACAAGCTTGGACTTATCGATGAGCAAACCCGCAAAAAAATACTCCAAATTCAAGAAGAGACTGCCCAAGGACTCAAACTTTTAGAAGATAGATTTATCTCCCCCTCTAAAGCCAACACTGCCTTACTTGAAAGCATCGATGAGGAGCCGGCAAAAGATCACATGAGCTACCAAAAGATAGTTGCTAGAAAAAGCTTTACTCAAGATAAGCTACCCTTGCTTGTGCCTGAAATAAAAGACTTTACAAAAGAGGCAAAAGAGCAGATTTTAATAGAGGCAAAGTATAAAAATTACATACAAAAACAGGCAATTCAGATTGCAAATATGGAAAATTTACTAAAAGTACACATTCCAGAAGATCTTGACTATAACGCTATTGGTGGTCTTAGCAATGAAGTTAAAGAGAAGCTTCAAAAACACAACCCACCAACCCTTTTTGCTGCTAGTCAAATTAGTGGAATCACTCCTGCAGCATTAGATATTTTGAATATTTATATAAAACTTAATTCTAAATAGTAGTTACATTAGAGCCTAAAATTGTAAAATTAATCCACTCTTTTATGGGACTTTAATGCAAAAAATGTCACACTTAAGCCCGTAAAATTGGTTTTTAAACTAAAGTTTTAGGCTCATTAATGTCACACTCTAGGGACAATCAAACTTTAATGAGCCTTTAGATAAAATTATTACCAATCTTAATAACTTTACGAAAGGAACATAAATGGCTGTTGAGCAAGGTAGACGAGACTTTCTCGGCATGGCATTTGGTGGTGTTGCTGCCGTTGGTGGCATATTTGCACTAGGTGCTATGAAAAAGTCTTGGGATCCACTCCCAAGTGTCCAAGCAGCTGGGTTTACAACAGTAGACCTCTCCCCTATGGAAGTAGGCGAATTGCGCACAATAGAATGGAGAAAAAAACCCATCTTTATTTTGCGAAAAGACCCAAAGATGCAAAAAAATCCTAATCGCGATGTGGTTGTGGATAATTCAGAATTTACGGTAGTTATTGGCTTATGTACTCACCTTGGCTGTATTCCAAGCTGGAAGCCAAGTACACAAGAGTTCATATGCGCCTGCCATGGCGGCGTGTTTGACGCAAGCGGTGTAAACACTTTTGGTCCTCCACCAAGACCACTAGATATTCCTCCATTTAAGATCGAAGGCACCAAGTTGGTATTAGGCGAAGAAGGGCCTGAATATGCCAAACTTGTTGGCAAAGCATAATCAAAGGAGCTAGGGTATGGCACATATTGAAAAAGCTAATGGTTTTGTAGATTGGCTCGACCAGCGTTTGGCAGTTAAAACACTTGCAAAAGTGTTAATGACAGAGTACTGGATTCCTAAAAACATCAATTTCCTCTGGGCAATGGGTGTGGTACTTACAACCTTGTTTGGAGTTTTGGTAATTTCAGGCATCTTTCTTTTAATGTATTATAAGCCCGACATTAACTACGCTTTTGATAGTGTTAACTACACTATTATGCAAGAGGTGGCTTATGGTTGGCTATGGCGGCATATGCATGGTGTTGCAGCTTCGGCTACATTTTTAATCATCTATATTCATATGTTTACAGGAATTTATTACGGTGCATACAAACGTGGCCGTGAGATGATTTGGATTAGCGGGATGCTGCTTTTTGGCATGTTTTCAGCAGAAGCTTTTAGTGGCTATATGCTTCCATGGGGACAGATGAGTTATTGGGCAGCACAAGTTATCACTAACCTTTTTGGTGGTATTCCATTTATTGGAGATGCATTAGTTATTTGGATTCGAGGTGACTTTGCTGTTGCTGATGCTACACTCACTCGATTTTTTATGCTCCATGTTCTTCTTTTGCCTCTAGTTATTATGCTACTAATTGTTGTTCACTTCTATAGCCTAAGAATTCCTCACGTAAGCAACCAAGATGGCGAAGAGATTGATTTTGACTTAGAAGCAGAGAAGTATAAATCTGGAAACAAAAAAGAGGCAAAAGTTATTCCTTTTTGGCCAATGTTTTTATCAAAAGATTTTATGATTGTCTCAATCTTTATGATATTTTTCTTCTATCTTGTGTGTTTCCACTACAATTTTGCACTAGATCCAATCAACTTTGAACCTGCAAATGCTATGAAGACTCCAGCTCATATCTATCCTGAATGGTACTTTTTATGGAGTTATGAAGTTTTAAGAGGATTCTTCTTTGATGTTGGACCAATTGCAGCTTCTGATATTGGATTGTTAGGATTTGGATTTGCAAACGTTATCTTCTTCTTGCTTCCATTTTTGGATCGCAGCCCTGTTGTTGCACCTGCTAGCAAGAGAAAAGGTTTCTTTATTTGGTACTGGATACTTTTAGTAGATATGATAATCTTAACAATTTTTGGCAAACTTCCTCCAACTGGTGCTAATGCATGGGTAGGCTTCTTTGCTGCAATAACCTTTATTGGTCTCTTTGTAGCCTTGCCATTTATCACCAAGAATGAAACTAAGAGAGGTGCCTAATGAAAGAATTAAAAATATTAGCAGTTGTAATCTTTTTTACAGGCGTGGTTTACTGGGGCGTTGAGCCTTATGCGCACACGCAGCTTCACCCTCACGTTGCACCAGCAGATTTTAATTTTGAAGATTTAGAAAAAAATACAAAAAAAGGTGATCCTGTAAAAGGAGCCGAAGTCTTTATGATGGCAGGATGTACTGCATGTCACGGAGTTGAATCGCAAGGGATGCCAGCACCTATGGATGATGCAACCGCATCTGCCTCTTTTGGTGTAGTTCCTCCAGATTTAAGCAGTGCCGGATACTTGTATGATGCCAATTTCCTTGCTGCACTTATTAAAAACCCAGCAGTTGCTTTAAAGGTTGAACACAAGTTTAGTGATGAAAAGCCACATCCTATGACAAGCTTCTTTGGACTTGGCGGTGATATTGACCAAGAGATTGCCGATATGGTTGCCTACCTTCAATCTATCGCTCCAAAATCAATGTCAGACAAGGAAGTATATGAAGATGCTTGTTTGCGCTGCCACAGTATAAAATATGATAAATTATATATGACAACTGATGAGGAAGCTATTGTTCCATATATGGGAACTGTACCACCTGATTTGTCAATGATGATTCGATCTAAAGGTGAAGAGTATCTTACAACCTTTATTAACAATCCTCAAAAACAGCTTCCAGGTACTGCAATGCCTCGAGTCGGCTTAAAAGAGTCTACTCAAAAACAAGTAATCTCATACCTAGAAAGCGTTGGTGATAGCAAAAAAGCTGAACGAGAACGCGTTGGCCTCTATATCATGGGATTCTTTGTAATCTTAAGTATTTTTGCATACTTATGGAAGAAAAAGGTTTGGAAAGAGGTTGAATAAAATCATCAATCCCAAGGCTTGAGGCCTTGGGATTTTTAAACCGCTAGCTTTTAACTTCAATAATACAATTTAGTATATAAAATTAATTAACTAAGCAAACACTTTACATGTAAAGATAGAGTAATATGTAGTTTAAAAGGAGCAAAAAGCTTTATTCGTTAAAAGCACCAATAGAGATTATTTTTTTATATCTAGCCTCTAAGCGCTCCTGCTCTTTCATGGATTCTAACTCATCTAAGGTAGAAATAACATAATCTCCAATTGCTTTTACTGCAGAGTCCTTATCACGATGGGCTCCAATTAAAGGCTCATCAATAACTGCGTCAATGAGATTGTATGATTTTAAATCTTCAGCAGTAATCTTCATCGCCTTTGTAGCGCTCTCTTGTTTTGCAGGATCATTCCATAAAATTGCCGCACACCCTTCTGGGGAAATTACAGAAAAAACCGAATAGCGCATCATGGCAAAGCGATCAGCCACGCCAATAGCTAAGGCGCCGCCGCTTCCTCCCTCACCAATAACAATTGCAATACTTTTGGTTTTAAGAGCACTTAGCTCGTACAAGTTTCTAGCAATTGCCTCACTTTGGCCCCTCTCTTCAGCGCCAATGCCAGGATAAGCTCCTGGAGTGTCGATCAAGAAAAGGACTGGAATATCAAACTTTTCAGCTAGCTTAGCCACACGCAATGCTTTGCGGTAACCCTCGGGATTTGGCATTCCAAAGTTTCGTCGAAGCTTATTTTTAGTTCCTCTACCCTTTTGTTCGCCAATTATAATAATTTTTCTCCCGCTTAAGTATCCAGCATAACAAACAATTGCACCGTCATCTTTAAATGCACGGTCTCCATGAATTTCATAAGCATCTGTCAATAATGATCGAATATAATCAAGCGCGTAAGGTCGGTCAGGATGGCGAGCTAATTGCAGTTTTTGATAATCGCTTAGGTTTTTGTACGTTTTGGCAACCTCTTTCTCAAGATTTTTTTGCAAAATTTCCACTGCATGGGTATCGCCCTTGATTCGTGCAGTAGCAATCTCTTCATCAATCTGCTTAATATTCTTCTCAAAATCTAAATAAGTTGCCATATCCCACCTTTTACACTCGCTTAAAAATTATTGAACCGTTTGTTCCTCCAAATCCAAATGAGTTACTCATTACAACATTCAAAGTCGCTTCCCTTGCGCTATTTGGCACATAATCCAAATCGCACTCAGGATCTGGAGTTGTGTAGTTTATCGTTGGAGGAATAACATTATCGCGCATTGCCATGAGAGATATGACAGCCTCAATTGCTCCGGCCGCTCCAAGACAGTGACCAATTTGACCCTTAGTTGAACTTATAGGAGGCACATTAGAGCCAAATGCAAGTTTTACTGCTGCAGTCTCATTTTTGTCATTTACAGGAGTTGATGTTCCATGAGCGTTGATGTAATCAACCTTATTTACATTTGCCATTCGCAAAGCACCTTGCATTGCGCGCAAAGGTCCATCAGTTGTTGGAGCTGTTATATGGTGTGCATCACCGCTTTCACCAAATCCAGCAATCTCTGCATAAATATGCGCCCCTCTTGCCTTTGCATCTTCGTATGTTTCAAGCACAAGAGCAGCTGCACCCTCGCCCATTACAAAGCCATCTCTATCTTTATCAAAAGGTCTAGAAGCACTTTGTGGATCATCATTGCGTCTTGAGAGCGCTTTCATGGCCGCAAATCCACCAACTCCAACTTCGCAAATAGTAGCTTCTGCACCGACAACTAGCATTTTATTGGCAGCTCCAACCATAATAGTCTTAGCAGCCTCAGTGATAGCATGAGTGCTTGCAGCACATGCAGTTACTGAAGAGAGGTTTGGCCCACGAAGCCCATACTCAATTGAAACCATTCCGCCTAGCATATTAATAAGAGCAGATGGAATAAAAAATGGAGATATGCGTCTTGGTCCTCGCTCATGCAATAAAATAGCATTGCGCTCAATAGTTGGCAATCCACCGATGCCAGAAGCAGAGCTTACACCAAAGCTTGACGAATCAAAAGAGTCAAGCTGCGCATCATCCATTGCTTCTTTTGAAGCTTTAAGACCAAGTTGAATAAATCTATCTGCCTTTTTTACCTCTTTTGCATCCATAACTTGAGTTGGATCAAAACCATCTATTTGGCCAGCAATCTTTACCGTGTGGTTGCTAGTGTCAAATGAGGTAATGCTTTTAATGCCACATTTTCCATCAATAATGGCTTTAAAAGAACTTTCCTTATCCATTCCAACGGAATTTATCATACCAATTCCAGTAACAACAACACGTCTCAAGATTAGCTCCTTAGGGCAGATGTAGGTAGAAAGTTGCCCGTTACACTACGGGCGCACTGGTGTTATTTATTGTCTTCAATATACTTGATGGCATCGCCAACAGTAACAATTTTTTCAGCATCTGAATCAGGAATTTCAATATCAAATTTCTCTTCAAGCGCCATAACCAATTCTACAACATCTAGCGAATCCGCACCTAAATCTTCTACAAATTTTGACTCTTCTTTTACCTCGTCAGGGTTAACGTTAAGTTGTTCTACGACCACTTCTTTGACTTCGTCAAGTAGTGCCATTGGGGACTCCTTAAAAAATTTTGCCTAATTCTATCAAAAAAACCTTAAAAGCGAGAAATTATTAAAAAATTTCTTCTTTACATGTACATTCCGCCATTTACTTTTAAGACTTCACCTGTAATGTAACTTGCATGATCGCTTAATAAAAATGCAACAGCTTGAGCAACATCTTCTGGCTGGCCAAATCGTTTAAGCGGAATTTTTGCAGTATAGGACTCTTTTATCTCATCGCTTAACTTTTCAGTCATTTTCGTTGCTATAAAGCCAGGAGTTACAGCGTTAAATCGAACTCCTCTTGGAACCCCTTCTTGGGCAAAACTTTTAGTCATTGCTATCATGCCGCCTTTTGAGGCGCTGTAATTTACCTGGCCAGCATTGCCAGTTTCGCCAACAATAGAAGCGATATTTACAACAGCCCCAAATCTTTTTTTGCTCATCAATTTTAAAGCCTCTTTGCTACCAACAAAGGCTGATGTAAGATTTGCATCTATAACAGATTCAAAATCGCTCTTTTTCATGCGAATAGCAAGTTTATCATTAGTAATACCGGCATTGTTTACAAGGTAATCTAAGCCGCCATCAGACTCATTTATTGCCTTTATCGCATCAATAAATGCGCCCTCGTCAGTTACATCAAAACCAATAACCGCTGCGTTTAAGCCTGCTTTTTCAATGCTCTCTTTAAGCGCATCAGCACTTTGGGGGTTTGAGCGGTAATTGATCCACACTTTTAATCCCATTTGAGCCAGGGTCTTTGCAATAGCAGCACCAATCCCTTTGCTAGCTCCTGTAATTAAAACATTTTTGCCGCTAAATTTCATGTCTCTCCTTATTTATATAAGTGGTTTATCCATTTGTGCAGGAATAGGTAAATTCATCAATTTTAAAACTGTTGGTGCGATATTACTTAATCCACCGCTTTTTACCTTTTTTACTCCAGGGGCGATTACAAAGCAATAAACATCAAAAATAGTATGTTTTGTAAGCTGCTTTCCATCGCTTGTTTGCATCGCTTCACAATTTCCATGATCGCTTGTTAAAACGACATTATATCCATATTTTTTTGCATATTCTAGCACTTTTGATAAAGCCAGATCCACCGCTTCAACAGCCTTAATAGCTGCTTCAAAATTGCCTGTATGTCCAACCATATCGCCATTTGCAAAATTGACAATTACAAAATCATATCCATCTTCTAAAGCTTTACATGTAGCAAGTCCAACCTCATTTGCACTCATTTGCGGCATTGCATCATAAGTAGCTACTTTTGGACTTGGTATAAGAACCCTTGTTTCATTGGGCTCTGGCTCCTCTTTTCCCCCATTGAAAAAGAAGGTTACATGGGCATATTTTTCGGTTTCAGCTGTGTGAAATTGCCGCAAAGATGCATCTGCAATTATCTTGGCTAAAGTTGGATCAGGCTGAGAAGATTCAAACATCACTGGATAGGTAAAATTTCTATCATATTGGGTCATTGTTAAAATATGAAGAGGCGTAAATGGGCGTTTAAAACCTTTAAAATCTTCCTCCCCAAATGCACGCACTAACTGGCGCATGCGATCATTTCTAAAATTGATAAAAATAAGCCCATCATCTGGCTTTATCCCATCAAAACCTTCAAAAAAGACTGGCTCAATAAACTCATCACCAATGCCATCTTCGTACATTCCTTTAACATACTCTAGCGGAGTTAAATCTGAGCTAGCTCCTTTTGCACTCATAGCATTATATGCAGCTTCGGTTCTTTCCCATCTATTGTCCCTATCCATTGCATAAAATCGACCAGAAACTGAGCCGATTTGTCCAACATCAGCCTCTTCAAGGCGCTTTAAAAAACCTGTTCCTGAAGTTGGATTCACATCTCGACCATCGGTAATTGGATGAAGCCACACCTCCTTGCCAGCCTCTTTTGCAATCAGAGCAATCTTTTCAAAATGGTCTTGGTGCGAGTGGACTCCGCCATCACTTAAAAGACCAATCACATGGATGCGCTTTGTTTTTTTAAAAAGCTCAAGTAGTTTTTCATTAGAGGCTAAAGATCCATCTTCAATGGCTTTTGAGATTTTTACTAAGTTTTGATACAAAATCCTACCTGCTCCAATTGTCATATGACCCACTTCGCTATTTCCCATTTGCCCCTCGGGCAGTCCAACCGCCAATCCGCTCGTTCGAATCAAGCTATAGGGTGTACTCTTAAAAAGTGCATCATAAGTTGGGGTATTGGCTGCATAAAAGGCGTTATATTCTTTATTGGGATTGTGACCGATTCCATCTGTTATAATCAATAGTGTTTTATTTGAATATGACATCTACTCTCTTTCGTAATACATGTTTTCTTTAAGTGCTATTGTATGCAAACTTTTACATGTAAAAATGTTTGTATTTAAGCAATAGTATACTAAACTTATGCTTTTAAAAACCCAAAAATATCCAGGATTTATATGCTATATTGGCTCTATGAAATTTTTTCAATTAACATTTTACAGTACATTACAGTTCGTGCCGGAATTGGCTTTTTTCTAGCTTTTATAAGCACCGTTTTTATTTTACCCCGATTTATAAGCTGGGCAAAACGTCGAAAAGCAAACCAGCCCATTTATGAACTTGCCCCTAAAACCCACAAAAAAAAGTCCAATACTCCGACAATGGGAGGACTATTTTTTCTTTTTACTGCCCTTTTTGGAATAATCTTATGTGCTAGACTTGATAATGGCTACATTATTACAGCCATTATTTGCCTTCTTGGTTTTGGTGTAATTGGCATTAAAGATGATATGGCTAAAATTTTAGGAAACAGTAATGAAGAGGGGCTCTCTCCTCGCGTAAAAATCACACTTCAGTGCATCATGGGATTGGTTGTTGCTGCTAGTTTATTCTCTTTTACAACCATCTCAACTGAACTTTTTTTACCCTTTTATAAATTTCCAGTTATGAATCTTGGACTATTTAACCTCATCTTTTGGACACTTGTAATGGTTGCCTCATCCAATGCAGTCAATCTTACTGATGGGCTTGATGGCTTAGCAACTGTGCCTTCAATATTTTCCATGCTCTCTTTGGGTGTTTTTATGTATCTTAGTGGCAACGCAGTTTTAAGCGCCTACTTACTTTTGCCTAAAATTACTGGTGTAGGTGAAATGGTTATAGTTGCTACAAGTCTTATTGGTGCGCTCATGGGATTTTTATGGTACAACTGCTATCCAGCTGAAATTTTTATGGGCGATACTGGAAGTCTTAGCGTTGGAGCAATTATAGGATATATGGCTATTGTTTCTAAAAATGAGCTTCTTTTAATACTCATTGGGTTTGTCTTTGTTCTTGAAACTGTTTCTGTGATATTGCAAGTAGGAAGTTTTAAGACGCGAAAAAAACGGATCTTTCTTATGGCTCCAATCCATCACCATTTTGAGATAAAAGGCTGGGCTGAAAACAAAATCATCATCCGATTTTGGATAGTTGCCCTCTTATCAAATCTTATTGCACTTACATCCATTAAAATACGATGAGACGTTCACTATTTGGTTACGGTGTCACCACCAAGGCTTTATCAAAACTTGGCAACTGGGATATATATGATGATAGCTTTACATGTAAAAGTGAAGATGAGTACAAAAACAGGCTTTTGCCCCCTGATGATTTTGATTTTACAAAAAGCTTTTTAGAGATTCCAAGTCCTGGATTTCCTCCCAAACACCCCCTTGTTAAAAAGGCAAAGCACCTTCAAAGTGAGTACGATTTTTTTGCTCCAAAAATGCCCTTTTCAATTTGGATAAGCGGAACAAATGGAAAAACTACAACAACTCAAATGGCAACCAAACTTCTATCACCTCTTGGAGCAGTAAGTGGGGGAAATATTGGAACTCCTTTGGCAAATTTAGACCAAAATGCACCTATTTGGATTTTAGAGACAAGTTCATTTACTCTTCATTACACAAATATTGCAAGGCCTGACATTTACTTGCTTTTGCCAATTAAGCCCGATCATTTAAGCTGGCATGAAAGTTTTCAAGCTTATGAGGCTGCAAAACTAAAACCTTTAGCTAGTATGCGAGATGGAAGTGTGGCTATTGTTCCAAAAGCTTATGAAAATATCCCTACAAAAGCTTATGTAATTACTTACAACAATAGTGAAGATTTAGCCAATTTTTTACACTTAGATTTAAAAAATTTCAAGGTTAAAGAGCCCTTTTTAATGGATGCTCTTTTGGCCCTTTGTGCTCAGTATATTTTAACAAGAACTTACCAAAAAGAGGTTATGGAAAATTTCAAACTTGCCCCTCACAAACTTCAAGAACTTCAAGATGCAAAGGGAAGATTGTGGGTAAATGATACAAAAGGCACCAATGTAGATGCAACCATTGAAGCATTAAAACGATACAAAGATTTTAAAATCCACATTATCCTAGGTGGGGATGACAAGGGTGTAGATTTAAACGCTCTTTTTAAAGCAATGAAACCTTTACATGTAAAGATATATGCAATTGGCTCAAATACCGATAAATTAATCCAACTTGCATCAGAGTATAAAATTGAAGCTAAGGCGTTTTATACTCTTGATAAGGCTGTATCTGCTATTGATTTAGAGCTTGATGCTAGCGGAGTTGGACTCCTCTCACCCGCAGCCTCAAGTCTTGATCAATTTAGCTCATATGTTGAGCGTGGTGAGAAATTTATCGAACAAATTAAATCAATAAGCTCACATTAAAGTTTGTGATGTATAATTTCACTTCTTCTTTTGGTGGCTGGATAGCTCAGTCGGTAGAGCAGCAGACTGAAAATCTGCGTGTCGGCAGTTCGATTCTGCCTCCAGCCACCACTTTTAAATCAATGAAGCAGCTGCAACAAAACCATCTTTGTGAATTTTAGCCTGTTTTTTAAGTCGTGCACAGGTTTTTGCTACAACCTCTTCGTCGTGCATATGCTCTTTATCTGTATTTACAACAAGCATGGCAGCACTAACTGAAAGAATTGGATATCTTCTAACCTGCCCGTATCTATCCTTAGCTAAAATATATCCATCTTCTCGCTCTTTATTTGAATAAAAGCTCTCCACATCGCTTCTAAATTTTTTTATGATTTTTTTCATTTCACAATATGCTCTATTAAAATCTTGCTCCATTTTCCAACCCAAAAAGAAATCATCCCCTCCAATATGGCCAATAAAAACCTCGCTTTTTAATCTATTTGAAGCCTTTTTTAAAATATCTGCAAAAAGCTTTATAACCCTATCTCCACTGCGAAAGCCGTAATAGTCATTAAAGGGTTTAAAATTATCCATATCAAAATAGACTAATGCCCATTTTGCCGGAGTTAAAAGTATCTCATTTATATAAGCATTAATTGCTCGATTTCCCATGAGACCAGTAAGCGGGTTTTGATCTTTTGCATTTAAAAGGTTTTTTTCATTTATGATTTCAAGCAAAACTTTGGCATTTAAAAAGCCCAAATAAACCCCATTTTCTACAACTATAACTCCTTCATTTTCTGCACTATTTGCATAAATTTTTAAAATTTTCTCTAAACTGTCATTTGCATCTACAATTCCACATGAAGAAGTAAGCTCTTTAATGCTCCCTTTTGTCTGATTGTACAAAAGTGACCAGCCATACGGAGAGTAGATATAAGCTTTTAAATCTTCCTCTTTAATCACTCCAAGAGGCATCTTATCTTCGTCTAAAACCGGCACTAAACGAGCTTTGATATCATTTCGAAAAAGTCTTTGAATAGTCTTTAGGCTCTCATTTTCTTTTACATAAGCCAAAGGTTCAATTCGAGATTTGATATTGCTCTTTTTTTGATTATTTCTCTTTTCTTGTACAAATAAAAGCTCAATTTCATCATATTTTCGCATCAATTTTGCAACTTTTTTTGTCGGCTTTGCTACAAAGTAACCCTGAATCATCGTACAGCCCAAATTGCGACAAGCCAAAAAATCCTCTTTTGTCTCCACACCCTCTGCAATTACTCCAATACCAAGACTTTGAGATATTTCTAATATATTTTGCAAAAAAAGACGCTTTTTTGCACTTTTTGCAATACCATCTATAAAAAATCTATCAATCTTAATAAAATCTGGCTCAGCATTGTATAAAGCCTGCAGTCCCGAATAGCCCACTCCAAAATCATCAATTGCCATCCTATAGCCATGCTGCTTATAGATGTTAAGAGTTAACTGATCAAATGATGCAAAGACCATCTGTTGATGCTTTTCGGAGAGTTCAAAACAGATTGCCTCCTTTGGCAGACCTAAAGCATGCAAAATATCTGTAGTTTTTCCCGATTGAAAATTTGGCATCAATGGAGTGCGGTTATCTAAATTGTAAAAGATTTTAATCTCTTTATAAAAAGGAATTTGGAGAAATTTTTCTAAAACTTTGCGCCGTAAAGCCAGCTCCAAATCAAAAAGAACCTTTTGATTATAAGCTGCATCAAAGAGTGCATCAATACTTGCAAAGCCAACATTACTGACATTTCGCATCAATGCCTCAACGGCATAAATTTGTCCGCTATAAGCATTAACTATGGGTTGAAAGGCGTAATCAATTCCATCTATACACTTTTTCCACCTCTTATCCAAAACCATTGTGCGCCCTTGAGCATAAAATTGCTCACTATATTAACGCACAATAGTTTCAATATAATTACCAAAAAACTAATCTAGCCATTTCTCTTTTTGCTCTTGATTTTCTACGCTTCGGCCTAATTGCTGATGCAATTTCCAATAAAACGCAACAAATTGGCGCACTTTTTCATCTTTTGGCCAATAGATTCCATCTGCATCTTTTGTTAGATAATCAAATAAAAACTCTTTTGCATCCCTTTTTTGGGCATAGCAAAGAGCCAATTTGCGATAGGTTTTTTTATACAACGCCTTTGCAGCTTCGTACATGTCCATCTTTACATGTAAAGCCTCATTTTCATATGCCAAAACTCCACTCTCAAACAAAACGCAAAGATGCATCAATCCTTCGCAATAATACGGTTCAACCTCGCCGGTTTTCATCCAAGCAATCAAGCCAACAGCCCTTTTTATCGTATCGCTAAGCACATAAGAAGCCACTGCTTTATCTTCATCATTTTCAAAAAATGTAATCAATCCGCCAAGAGTTGCCTTAAACTCTTCAATATTTTTAAATACTCCTGAACTATTCATAACCGATTC
>DDHL01000004.1:22170-24604 GCA_002352945.1 Campylobacteraceae bacterium UBA1877
GAACTATTCATAACCGATTCAGTAGAATCATCCACCCACAAAATATGCCCAAACTCATGCCCAATTGTAGTTACTGCATAAACATGATGCCACATTTTTGGCTCTTTAAAAATAAGCCTTCGTTCTTTATCCATAAACTCCTCTCCAAAGACAAGAGTATGGATTTTTAAAAAGGGCTTTGCTCTGATGCTATCTAGCACATTATCGGCAAATGCAAATATCTTTTTGCCCCACTGGGAGCTTACAATCTCATCATTTGGAACAACTTGGGCCGAAAAGAGTCCGTTAAACTCTGCCCCATAATAGAGCATTGGACGTCCGATGTAAAGCTGTGTTTTATCCAAACTTGAAAGAGTTGCCTCATACATTGGTAAATTTTGAACCCCAAACTCTTCACAAAGAGATTTAAACATTGATTTTATCTGCTCTTTTAAAACTTTTTGATCTTGTGCCTTTGGGTTAGCAATTCGCACATCCCACTCAAGAGCAACTGCTTTGCGGTAATGATCTTCATAATATTCTAGCGGGTGGCCGACTTGCAAAGGAGTATCTATTTGCATCCATTTCCTATCTACATCGCGCCACCTTTGCATGATTTGCTTCAAATCTTCCTCTTTAAAAGCATCTTTTAAGGCTTGAAAATAGCTTATCCACTCCTTTTTTTTGTTAAACTCTTTATCTTCATGCTTTTTTAGTTTATCAATGAGTAAATCAAAGGCTTTTACCAAAGATGCAACATCATCCTCAAATGCTTTTGCATAGCTTAAAACTGCATAATCAAAATCTTTTTCAACTAAAACCGAGTAGGAGCGCTCAGCCTCTTGGTCATTTGATTCATACTCTAAAAGCCTATTTTTTCGCAAATAATCCATAATCTCTTCAGTAGTTTTAAAGCGCTTTTGCAAGCCTGGGTTGATTGAATCAATTATATGTTTTGTCCATTTTGGCTGCCAATTGCTAAGAATAATTCCAATCTCATGCACCCCTTTTAAAAGCTCTACATAAAATGGATCTAAAAGTCTTTTTTGCTCAATATAGTTCAGCAAAGCCAAGTGCCTGTCAAGATAAATTTGAGAAACCTTTTCATACATTTTTCGTTTTATTAGCACAATCTCCTCTGGAGTTTTATGAGCACTCTCTAAAGCTTGCACAAGGGTATCTTCACGCAATCCAATAAGCCGGTTTAAAACTGCAAGAATATTTTCACTCGTTGCTTCAAGCTTGGCACACTCTAAAAGCTCGCTAATCATTGCTGGAAGCGTTTCGTGAGAGTATGCATACTCATAAAGTTTGCCAAAACTCTGATGGGTTTTAGTAATATATTCATACAAGTGGGTTAATCCATTATTCATTAACTATTCCTTTGGGTAAAAGAAGATAATAGCAAAGTAGTGTAAACAAGTGGTGGCTAAAAGGTAAGCTTAGCCCCTTTAGCCATTTTATGAGGATTTAATATTTTAAAAAGTTAAAAATCTTCAAACTCACCTTCAATCTCTTTTGGTGAGACCTTCTCAATAACTTCCTCCACAGATGCAAGCAGCGCCTCTTTTTGCTCCTTGTCCACATGCTCATTAAGAAGCTCTAAAACAAACCGAACACCATTTGCATTTACCTTTTTAAAGCTTGCCAAATAGTGCACAAAGGCAATAATACGCAAATCATTAATTGAGTAAAGCTTTTTACTTCCTTCACAAGGAGGAAGCAAGCCTTTTTCTTCATACATGCGCAAAGTCCTCAGCTTAGCATTGAGCATTTGCGCAACTCCGCTAAGAGGAATTATTGGTTTATTTACATCAATTAGCCCCATATCCCTTCCTAAATAATATTTTTTCAACACTTTTGCAAGAGGTTTTAGCCCTACACCTCTTGCTCAATCTTTTGCAAAACCCAATTATACCGCTTCTTAGCTAAAGAGTTAAATAGGAAACTTTTTTCATAAGTTTTTGCTTGTAAACTATGGATTGTAAGGCAAAACGCTAATGTGTGCAGGCTCTTTTGTAGGTTGAGGCAAGTTTGGATTTACAAGCGGTAGCGCTCCTTCAATCTTTTTAGAAGTTTTTATTTTCACTGACTTTGGCTGTAAAGTTTTATTTTCATCAACTACTTTTGGCTCTTTTTCCACCTTTACATGTAAAGCTTCATTGTTAGTAGCAATCTCATTTTGTTTTTTTACATGTAAAGATTGGTTTGAAGAGATTGGCTCAATACTTTTTTCTTCATCTAATTGTACAGAAGTGCTCTTTTGTGGCTCAATTTTTTTAGTTGTGACTGAATGCAAATTAGTGCTAGGTAAAACTGGCTCATTTGGTTTTTGCAAATCTACTCTTGCTAACTCATCTTGACTCTTTTTAGGATAAAAGGTAAAAATTGCACCAAAGCCTACCACTAAAAGTATTAAAAGAGCACCTGCAACAATTCGCTTTGAAAACCTACC
>DDHL01000004.1:24810-30595 GCA_002352945.1 Campylobacteraceae bacterium UBA1877
TTCGCTTTGAAAACCTACCCTCTTTAGCTGCTTTTTGTAAAACCTCAAAATCATCCGAATTTAGCTCAGCTGCTAAAACGCGCCCCCTTATTGCAGCCATACGCATAAGAAGCGCATTTGGTTTTAGAAACTCTTTTTTATTATGTTTTTTTGCATAATCCAAAAGCAAAAAAAGGTGATAAAAGCACTTTTTAAAATCGCGAAAATTTCCCTTGCTATATCCCCATGCTTGTTTGACTAAACTTTTACTAAAAAGCTCTTTTATATTCCACTTTTCAAAAACTTGCAACTCTTTGGTTAGATACGAAATAGACTCATCTGGTTCTAATTGGCCAAGGTAGATAAGCTGATAAGGCCTTGAATAAAAATGAGCATATGAAAGCAGCTCTTCTCCCTCTTTTTTATGCATCGCCATAAGGAAATAAAACACTTTACTATCGCTTAAAATCCTAATAAACTCTATTAGCTGAGGACTCATCAATTGAGCCTCATCAAACATAATTAAGTGCTCAACTCCACGATAAGCCTCTATTGCTTTTAATCGCAAAGCTTCAATGTCATTAGTATCTAAACTGATTCCTTGAAAGCATAGCAATCTTTTAAGCAGCTGCTCTGGAGTTAAAAATGGATTTTCAATGAGGATAGTTAAGCGTTTGTCTTTATAAAGGCGATAAAGATGGTGGAGCATAAAACTCTTGCCACTTCCTGGCTCACCTAGCAAAAAAAACATTTGAGGAAAACTTGTTTCAAGTAGAGTTTGAATACGCCTTAGAGCATAAATGGCGCTTTGTGCCTCAAAATAGCTTCCTTCATGAGAGTTTTCTTCAAATAGCTTTGCAGCACGCAACCATTCAGACATGAGCTAGGCCCTTTTATAGCTTTATCCAAAAAGATTGAACTTCAATTCTTTTTTGCAAATTTTCAGGCTCTTTGTAAATTTATACTATCTTTTGGTGTGAAAACCTTGTAAAAGTGCGTTGATTGTATCCATTTATCAAAGACCTGTAAGTCGATTATAGCATAACAGCTCTACTAAAATACAATTATTACCCCGCTAAGAATAAAAAGTTGCTAAAAATTTTACAAAGTAGGTCTATTACATTGCAGCTATAAATAAAAACTATTGATAAGTTGGCGGCAAAAACCACCAACTTATAAACTTATTTCAAAGCAGCCTTGGCCTCTTTGATCCACGAATCAAAAAGAGCCTGGTTATTTTTAATCCACAATTTGGCATGGCGTATTACATCTTTTTCTTTATTCTCACCATTGCTCATGAGCATATTCTCTCCGCTTACATCATTTACGCTAAGCTGCATGATTGAAAAGAGTTTTGCAATATCGGCATGCTCTTTTACTTTCTTATTTCCAACAATTCTTTGATGGTTAATTGCAAAGCCGTAGTTTGCCCCATTTGGCAATTTTGTATCCTCAAGCACTGGATGGGCAGACTCTTTTACTTGTAAAAATACCACATCTTTTCCAGGAACAAGCTTGCCGCTTACCCAATATGGAGTCCAAGTGTAATAAAGTATAGGTTTTCCAGTATTGTACCTAGCAATAGTATCAGTGATAATTGCAGAGTATTGACCTTGATTATGCTCGATTGTATCTCTTAAACCAAAAGCGTCTAATTGGTGCTCAATAACTTTTTCACATCCCCAACCTGGAGCACAACCTGCTAAATCGGCTTTGCCATCTCCAGAACTATCAAATAGTTTTGCAATTTTTGGGTCTTTTAAATCATTAATATATTTAATGTTGTACTCTTGTGCACTCTTTTTATCAATAAGATAACCCTGAGCACAGTTTGCTACAAACTTTCCACCAAAAAAGAGATTATCTAATCCAACTGCACTAACCATATTGTTGTGTAATGGATCCCAATTTGCAGCCATAAAAGCCACGCTATCCTCTTCTTGCGCTATAGTTTTATAAGCGATTGGATACTCAACCCCTTCAGTGACCTCAACTTCATGGCCAAGAGCTTTGAGTGCTTCTACAACAATATACATTTGAAAACCCTCTTCGGCAATATTGGTCTTAACCGCTACCACCTTCGCCCCAAAAAGCGAACTTGCTACCACCAGCGAGAGAGCTGCTAAAAGTAATTTTTTCATTCTAACTCCTTTTTTTAACTAACTTATAGATAAGTCCAACTGGGCCCTTTTGGTACCAGTGGAGTTTCTCATCTTTATTTTTTTGACCCATTGATTGGGTAAGCCTGTCTAAAATTACTGCTAAAAGCACGATTCCAAGACCGCCAACTGCAGCTAAACCAATATCTAATCGCCCTATGCCCCGAAGAACCATTTGCCCAAGACCGCCAACTGCAATCATAGATGCAATAACAACCATAGAAAGAGCAAGCATTAAAGTTTGATTAACTCCTGCCATAATTGTGGGCATGGCTACTGGAAGCTGAACCCGAAAGAGCATCTGTTTCTCATTGGCGCCAAAAGAGCGGGAAGCTTCGATTAGATCTTTTGGAACTTGGCGTATGCCAAGATTGGTTAAACGAATAAGTGGCGGAAGCGCAAAGATTATTGTTACAATAACTCCTGGAACATTTCCTATGCCAAAGAGCATAACAATTGGTATAAGATAAACAAAGGCTGGAGTTGTCTGCATTGCATCTAAAATGGGGCGCACAACAGCATCAACTCTATCGCTTTTTGCACTCCAAATTCCAAGAGGAAGACCAATTAATAAAGAGAAAATAACTGCAGTTAAAACAAGGGCTAAGGTTACCATTGTAGCTTCCCAAGCGCCTATTAATCCAATTATAATAAATGAAACGAGCGTGCCAATTGCAAGTTTTTTAGTAGAAAACTGTAACGCTAAAAGCACAAAAAAACCAATTACTACATATGGAGACAAAGAGAGCAAAAAATTCTCAATGAATTTAAGCATCACATCAATTGGCATCTTTGCCATTAAAAAAAAGTCTCTAAAGTGGGTTACCATCCAATCAATCCCACTGTTTGTCCAATCTCCAAAAGGAATTATTGCCTCATCACTAAAAGGGTGTAAAATATCAAACTTTTGAGTATCTTCAACTGTGGTCGCTTGAGACCAATCCATACTTGTTACTTTATCTTCTTGGGCTGTTGCAGCATTTCCCCACGGGTCACTTGCCATTGCCAACTCCTTGGTCTATTGTCTTAAGCAATCTTGTTTTTGAAATAGTTCCTTTATATTTTCCATCCTTATCAACAATTACGCTTTGATATTGCGAATCAGCAACTATGCCAATTAAATCTTGTATTGGAGTAGAGTCTAATATGCAGTTTCTATCTACTATCGCCTCATCTAAAGAAGATGCACTTTTTAAAGAGTTTGCTGTAACTAAACCTAGAAATTTTCCACTCTTTTCCACATAAACGCCATAATCAAAATCAAAATCGTTGATATATTGAAGCGCAGCTTTTAGTCCAAACCCCTCCTTTTTTATAAGGGTTGGCAAACTCTTTTTAACAATATGTGAAGCGCTTAGTATAGAAGTTACATCAACTCCTTGAAAAAACGAACGCACATAATCATTTGCTGGATTTGCTATTATCTCTTCTGGAGTTCCAATTTGAGATATTTCGCCATTTTGCATAATTGCAATCCTATCTCCAATGCGAATGGCTTCATCCAAATCGTGGGAGATAAATACAATAGTTCGCTTAGCCCTCTCTTGAAGCTCTAAGAGCTCATCTTGCATCTGGGTTCTAATCAAAGGATCGAGTGCCGAAAAAGCTTCATCCATTAAAAGTATATCTGGATCGTTTGCTAAAGCTCTTGCCAGGCCAACACGCTGCTGCATTCCTCCACTTAACTCGCTTGGATAGGATTTTTCATGCTGTTCTAATCCAACCTGCTTTAGCGCACTCCTTGCGCTCTCATAACGTGAGGCTTTATCAACCCCGCTAAGTTCTAGCCCAAAGGCAACATTATCAATAACATTCATATGGGGCATCAAAGCAAAAGATTGAAAAACCATAGATAGCTTTTTTCTTCGAATCTCAATGAGGTCTTTATCTTTTAGCTTTGTAATATCTTTTCCATCGATAATGATTTTTCCGGCACTTGGCTCAATAAGACGATTTAGAAGACGAACGAGGGTTGACTTTCCCGAACCAGAAAGTCCCATTATGACAAAAATTTCACCCTCATATATTTCAAAACTAGCATCCTTTACACCAACAGTCATGCCAGTTTTTTGAAAGATTTCATCCTTGCCAATACCTTGCTTAATCATCCTGATTGCTTTTTGAGGATGATCACCAAAGACCTTGAAAACATTGCTCACTATGAGCTTTTTCTTCCTATTTTCCGAAATATTTTATCCTTTATTATGGTAGAAAATAACCTATTTTGTGTATAAATTTTACACGATTTAAGTTACATAATAGCATGAAAAATTAAAATCTGCAAGATTTTTATGGAAAAATTTTGCTCAATTTTGGAAAATAGACGAAAGTTTTCTTAATAATCTAAACCTGCAAAAGTTAGCAAGCATTGGTAAAATAACGGCTTTTTTTAGACTCTTTAATCTTATCAATATGAACTAGCATCATCCCATCTACACAATCATTAAAATCTGGATCGATATTAAATCCTAAAAATTCACATCCACCATCATCACACAGTTGGGAATACTGCTTATACAAAGTTGGAACATTCATATTGATTGCTTTTAATTTTGCATTTAAGCGTTTAAAATCCTCCTTGTAATCTTTACATGTAAAGATTTGCTTCATCTCTTCTAACTCATCTTTTTGTAAAATAAAGGGTGTTTTTAATCTTAAATATCTTTTTTTAGCCGGAAAATAAAAACTATAAAAAAATACAATCATATTTAAAGCCGCTTTTGGATACATTTTACTCAAACTTACAGGTCCAAACATATATCTGATTTTAGGATGCTTGCTAAGGTATGCCCCAATGCCTTGCCACAAATAATCAAGCGCCCTTGAGCCCCAATACTTTGGTTGAACAAAACTACGCCCTAGCTCAACTCCATTAACTGCAAATGGCTTAAAACTATCAAAATATTCACATAAAGTAGCTGTGTAAAACCCTTCAAATCCCCATTTTTTCATAATTTTAAAACCCTCTGCAATACGATACGCTCCGGCAATCTCAAGCTCATCTTTATCCCACACAATAATGTGTCTATAGTATTTATCAAATTTATCAATATCTCGCTTTGCTCCAGTGCCCTCTTCAACTTTGCGAAATGTAATCTCTCTTAATCTTCCAATTTCTCGCATCAAGGCCGAACCACCAAAGGCATCAAATAAAAAAATCTGCTTGCCATCTTGAGTCTCTCCTAACATAACACACTGTTTTAACTCCTTTTGCAAAAGAGCCCGCTCCTCTGGGTGGGCGATGGACGATTCAGTTTTAAAAACCCCTTTTTTATCTTTTCCAATGCGGTAAAGATGTTTTTTAAGCAGTAAAACAATCTGCTTTTCATCTAAATGACTCTTGCCAAAAGAGTCAAAGGCAATCTTCTCACCAATGCGAAAATGGATGACAGTGGAGCGCTTTTTAAACATTTCATGGGGAAGCAAAAGGGCTGATAGAGGCTTATTTAACATAGAAACTGTGTAAAATAAAGAGGAGTTGTGTGCTTTGATGCATACGGGCAAAAGGGGAGTTTGACTCTTTTTGGCTATTCGTAAAAAACCTCTTTTCCATTTAGGATCTTTTAATCCAGATGGGCGAACACGCGAAACCTCTCCTGATGGAAAAATTATTAAAGCTTCTTGGTTTTCAAGAACCTTGTAAGACA
>DDHL01000004.1:30724-39599 GCA_002352945.1 Campylobacteraceae bacterium UBA1877
AGTCAAGAACCTTGTAAATACTTTTTATATGCTCTTTTCTTGAACCCTTGCCCATATTATCGACAAAAACAAGGATTTTTGAAAGCTGTTTAATATGGCCTAAAAGTGAATTTGCAACAATTTTTACATCAGGCCGCACCTCTTTTACAAGCATAAGTAAAGCTAGAGCATCCAACGCTCCTAGCGGGTGATTGGCAAATATTATTACTCTTCCAGTTGGAGGAATATTGAGTTTTTGAGCCATGGATGCGGAGTATGAAACATTAAAATACTCCAAAACTGCTTCTACAAAATCAAACCCCTCTAAATGGCTCATTTGTTCGTACATTTTATTTAACTCTTTTTGATGAAATAGCTTCTTAAGCCCATACATGATAGGCTTTTGTAAGCACTGTGGCAATTGGCGCATCTTTGGGGATTTTGAAAGAAGAAGGGAGCTAATTTCGACCATA
Source organism: Campylobacteraceae bacterium UBA1877 (assembly GCA_002352945.1). GTDB lineage: Bacteria > Campylobacterota > Campylobacteria > Campylobacterales > Campylobacteraceae > UBA1877. Next base: position 31,177 of record DDHL01000004.1, read on the forward strand.
AAATTCCTTACAAGTTCGAGATTTTAAAATTATAATCCCAGGTAATTACAAAATGGTGACGCTAAAATTTTTGTAATCAGCTTGTAATCTTTTTGGTCTATTATTTGAGCCTACATAAGACACTATAAGGATACTCATGCTACCAAAACATGACCAAAAACTCCAAGAGATACGCGATCTATTAAAAGATTTTGGCAAAGATTTGATTCAGGCTGCAAAGGAGACTCTAAAGGGTTTAGAGAGTGCACAAACACCATACTTTGAAAAAGCACGCCTAAAATTAAAATCTTCAGGCTCTAAAGGGAACCAAATTGATAACCAAATTGTAACTTCACTGGCTCTTTTTGGTGCAGAAGCTTCCGATTTGCGCGAACTAATCTCTTATTTGAAAATCACAAACGAAATGGTTCGAGTAAGTGAAAACATAAAAACCTTTTCAAAGCGCATTAGCCCCCTAGTGGAAAATAAATCAAACTTTCAAAACTTCCAAGAGTATAGTTTTCATCTTTGTAAAAGCGCGATTAATGCTATTGCTTTAGCCATGCAGGCATTTGATACGCAAGATAAAGAGCTAGTAGAAAATTTGTACCGGCAAGTGCAGGTTGAAGAGAGCAAAACCGATGATTTGTATGCAATTTTAGAAAAAAATATACTAACTGAATTAAGCCGCATGAATGAATTTAGTCCAGAGTATATTCAGATTTTAAGCGCTATGCGAAAGCTTGAACGAGTGGCAGACAGGGCGGTAAATATTGCTAATCTTTTAGTTTTTGCTAAAATTGGTGGTGAATTAGATGTCTATTAGGATGGATAATGCAAGCTAGCGTCTTACTGATTGAAGATGAAAATGACTTGTTAGAACTTATGGAGTACCACTTGCAAAAAGCCGGTTTTGAAACCACCGGCTTTCTTTCGACTAAAAAAGTAGAGCAGTTTTTAGATGAGGAACGGGTTGATATTATGATTGTCGACCGCAATCTTCCAGGAGCGGAAGGAAGCGAATTTGTACAAAAATTAAGACAAAAAGGGGTTGAAATTCCAGTCATTTTTGTCACTGCAAAAGATAGCAGCGAAGCCATCGAAGAGGGTTTTTTGCGAGGCGGGGATGATTATTTAACCAAGCCATTTAATATGAATGAGCTGGTTTTACGATTAAAGGCAATTTTAAAGCGCATCCACAATGAAGATGGGGAAATTTTATACCATCGAGATATCACGCTCAATCTTAAATCAAGAGAGGTTTTTGTAGAACAAAAAAAGATTGAGTTAACAAAGTTGGAGTTTGAACTTTTGCGCACCCTTATTAAACATAAAAATAGCGTTTTAAATCGAGAGGTTCTCTTAGAAGAGGTGTGGAAAGATGAAGCTTTTTATCAAGACAAAACTGTTAATGTTGCCATAAATCGTCTCAAAAAAAAGATCGATCCATCAAAAACAAAAAACTATATTAAATCTATCTGGGGTGTTGGTTATAGCCTATGCTAAGTATCCAGCAGCACATTACGCTTCGAATTAGCATAATATTTATTGTAACTATTTTGCTAGGAACGACAGTTAGCTTTTTTAGTCTACGCCAAATTCAGCTGCGAGAATATGAAAATGCCCTCAAATCCAATTTAAATCTCATAGAGGCACAACTTCCCTTCTCCATCCACCCAGAAACGCTTCACATTTTTGCAAACCAAATTAAAAAGAGTATCCATAAGCGGGTTACAATCATAGATGAAGATGGGACGGTTCTAGCCGAAACAGACAAAGAAGATATAAGCCTTATGGATAACCATAGGTATCGTCCAGAAATTCTTGAAGCCTCCAAAAAAGATTACGGCATTAATCTTCGCTATTCAGACTCTACTCATGAAGATTTTTTATATGTTGCAAAATTGGTCAACTACAATGGACAAAGGCTCTATTTGCGCCTTGGAATGAGCACTCATGAAATTAGAGCTAACTTTATAAGGTTGTGGATAAAAATAGGCTACATCCTTTTAGCACTCTTTTTAATAAGCACAGCTTTAGCTGTATGGATACACAAAAAGCTCCAAAATGAGATTAAAAAGCTCAAAAATGGCCTTGAAGCTATTGCTAACAAAGAGTACAAAACCCATATTCAAGCCGGATTTGCAAAAGAGTTTGTACAAATCGCCCAAACAGTTCATCAACTCTCTTCTAAACTTGCAAAAAGAGATAAACAAAAGCGCAAACACACAGCAAAACTTCGGCTTTTAAACAAGCAGCGTAGCGATATTATTGCCGCAATCGGGCATGAGTTTAAAAATCCCATTGCTTCTATCATTGGATATGCCCAAACCCTTATTGAAGATAAACAGATGAGCGAAGATATAAAAGATCGGTTTTTAAATAAGATTATCTCTAACGGTCAAAAGATTGACATGATGGTAAATCGTCTCTCTTTGGCAACAAAGCTAGAAAATGGAGATTTAACTCCCAATATAACCCAATTTAATTTAGGTGAACTTGCAAGAGAGTGTGTAGAGACCTTCAAAGAGCGCTACAAAGATAGAAAATTTATTTTTCAAGCAGATAAAAGCATTGTTAACGGCGATAGTACAATGATTGAGCTTGTGCTTATTAATTTGATTGAAAATGCGGTTAAATATTCAGAAAATAGCATCTACATTGAAGTAGCCAACAAAGAGTGTACAATTCGTGATGAGGGAGAGGGAATTCCAGAAGAAGAGATAGAAAAAATCACGAAAAAATTCTACCGCTCAAACCGTCACTCATGGGATAACTCCATGGGGCTTGGGCTCTCCTTGGTAAGTTACATTTTAAAACTTCATGAGAGTAAACTTGTTATAAAAAGCAGATTAAAAGAGGGTTCAACATTTAGCTTTAGCCTTTAACGTGCTATAATCCAATTAAAAAAGGCTTTACATGTATGGAATGGGTGAACCTCGAATTAAAATTGTAGCCATGCCAAAAGATACCAATCCAGCAGGCAATATTTTTGGCGGATGGATTATGTCCCAAATTGATATTGCAGGCTCTATAGCTGCGCGAGAAGTACATCCAGAACGAGTAGTAACAGTAGCGGTTAATTCAATGACTTTTAAAGAACCTGTACACGTAGGTGATGTGGTTTGCTGCTATGCTAAGATTACAAAAATTGGCACTACATCAATCCAAACAAAGGTTGAAGTTGTAGCTGAGCGAATGGGAGCTACAGGTCAAACCTGCGTACATGTAACAAGTGCGCTCATAACATATGTTAGTGTTGATAAGGATGGAAATAAAAAACCTTTATCAGTAAGTAAGGCTCAAAGGGAGGCGCTTAACCTCCCGGCTGATACGAAACGTTTTTATGAAGGCTATGGTATTTAGCCTAAAAATTCTCGTTTAAAATACTCTTGGCCAACTCGGCACAGTGGACAAGCGCCTGGAGCTTTTTTGCCTCTATGCACATGTCCGCACACTTCACAAACCCAAACTTCCTCTTCTTCGCTTTCAAAGAATCCTTCTTCATCAAGCATCTTTTTAAGGGCTAAATACTCGCGCTCATGCTCAACCTCAACCTTGCCAATTGCTCTAAAAAGTCTTGCAACTGCACTGTGTCCTTCCTCTTTTGCAATAGCTTCAAAGTCTGGATACATTGTTTCATGCTCATAGCGCTCACCATCGGCTGCATAAAGAAGGTTTTTTGCAGTAGTGTCAAGCTCAAATCCATGAATCATCTTGTTTGCTTCTTTAAATTCAGCCCTTGCGTGCCACATTTCATTAAGTGCTGCTTCTCTAAAATGTACAGCTATTCGATGGAGTCCCTCTTTTTCAGCCATATCTGCAAAAAGATCATACTTATTTCTAGCCATAGATTCACCGGCAAATGCCTTCATAAGATTTACAGCAGTAAGATTTTGTGTAATACACTCCATCTCTTGACCACAACATGTTAGCGTACCACCGCCAACTTTTTGAACTTCAACTTCATTGCCGCACTTATTACACTTATATGTTTCATACTGACGCATTTATGCTCCTTTGGGATTTAAAGTAAGAAAATTGTAACTTAACTTACAGTAATTAAAACTTACATGTAAAGATTTTTGACGAAAAATTACTCTAAATCATCCATTAAATTGGTCTCTTTTTGGATAAGTTTCATATTTCGCATAACGCGGTTGTAGTAAGCGTAATTGCTGTTTCCTCCATTATATCTGCTAACTGTGCGAAAATAATCGTGGTTTGTATTGTTGCTAAGCCACACGATAAATTGCACAGCCACTTCAATATTAAAACGATCATCGCTTAAGAGTTTATTTACAAGCTTTACATCACTCATCGACTTAATCTCTTGTAAATCTAATTTTTGAGCTACGAAACGGGCTGTTTGAAGACGAACTTGCATAACTCCAAGGGAGGCTTTAAAAATATTTGGATCTTTTCCAATATCACCAACTTTAAAAACACCAGAGCTTGTCTCAGTTTGGCATATAGCCATTGCTGTTTTTGCAAATGTTTCATTATTTTTATCTGGGTAGCGTAGGGCAATCTCTTTAACAAGGGCTAGCGTATTAATTTGTTCGGGTTTAAACACTGCAGCTTGAAGTGCCGATGCGGCAAAAATAAGTATCCCTACCCACCACATTAATCGTTTCATTAATTGTTGCATGGGTATTCCTTTTTTTAAAAGAGGCGTATTATACCCCAAAAAATGTAAACGATTATTTAATATTTGTTTTTAATTTATTTATTTTGAGCAAGTAGTACATTTTGAAACACATAATGGGCAAAATAGAGAACAAACAATGGCTGCAAAAAGAGCCCAACAAAAGGGATAAGTGAGAATAAAAAGCAGATTAGCCCAACTAAAATTGTCGATTTTTGATGGCTAGATTTAAACTTTTCATATCCATCAATATCAAGCATTACACTTGAGACATCAAGCATCAAAATGCGATAAAAAAGATAAAAAAATGGTAAATACAGAGCAAAAAAGTTAACAATTGGCAGTGCTAATAAAAAAAGGCTCAAAAGCAGCAAGCCCAAAAATTTACCAAAAATTCCAATAGACTCTTTAATAATTTTTACTGTGGGCAGCCCCTTTGAAAGCTTATAGCTGCTATAATGGCGCTTTTGAACAATTTTTACGAGCCACGGAGTAAAAAAACCTATAACAATTAAAGCAATAATGATTGAAACCAAAAGAGCTAAAATGCCTCCAAGTAGATAAAAGAGTGAAATTACAACCCACTGAATAATACTGTAAGCTAAAATGGTCTCAAGCCAGCCAGGCAGAGCTTGTGAAGCAACCGGCTCTCCTGCTTCTAGTGCTTGCAAAACATCCCATAAGTGGCTGCCACCAAAGGCAACCACTAAGGCTAAAAGCACCATTGGCGCAAAAAGAGAAACAAAGGAAGCCCCAAGTACTGAGGGGCTTAAATAGTCACGAATTGCACGAGATAGAAGCACTTTGTTATAAACTTTTGTATTTAGCTAGAAGTTTATTATAAAGCTCTTGCGGAGTTGGCGTAGTATTATCTAGCAGCTCTAGCATAACTACATTATCCTCTTTACCACCCCAAACTTTTTTGTAATTTCCCTCTTTGTAGCCATTATCTTGCCTGAAACGGTTTAAGACATTTTTTGCTACATAGTACCGATAAAGGGTTGTTAAATTGATACCACACTTTAATGCAACATCAAAGTAGCGGTGCAATAACCCATCAAAAAGTTCTAAATTGTACCCTGTACAAAGATGAATAATTGATTCAATATCATTAATCAACTCCAAATCATCAGACACATGGGAGCTATAGGCCTCTTTGCAAAATTCTCGAAATCCTTTGGTATTGGCTACATCTTCAACTAATTGATCAATATCGCCCCTGCTTTCATTATAGTAATTTTCAAGCAGTAAACTCATTACAAAATGCCAAATATCAACTACCTCAACTCGAACATTTTCCCAATCGGTTGGTTTTGATATATTTTTCCAATGTTTCCATGAAAAGCTATCAATAAGTTCTGAACACTCCATATGGATGCATCGCTTCCAGTTAATAAGCTTTCCTTGCTTTGTATAGCCCTTTTCCCAACCTTTTCCATTTGTATCATCGTTAAGGCTCTGCTGTAAAACAAACATTTCTTTTAAAATTTCACGAGACGTCATCTTCTTCCTTTTTAGTCCCTGCTAAATGTGCAACAATTTTTGTAATTACAACTCCTCCGGCAATGATGCCAAAAAGAGCTAGAGCAATTTTTAGCATGCTCCATACCATAGCCACAGACTTCCTTTTTAAGGGCGCATTATATCATATAGATGTAACAAATTGTTTATACATACAATGAAAATGACTCAAGCTGCTCAAGCACTTTCTCAAAGAGGCTTTGAACGCTCTCAAAAGCCTCTTGATCGATTTTTGATTTTTGCAATGATTGGTCAAAAGCTTCAAGTAGATTCTGAGAGATTGCATTTTTATGGTTGTTGTCTTTAGGCACTGGCAGCTCTTGTTTGAACTCAAAAGCCTTATTTAAAATCTCTTTTGGAGTTGGAATAGAACTGTTTTGCACATTGTCAATAAACGCATCAATCTTAGGTTTTAAGGCTTCAATGGCTTGTTTGATCTCTTCTTGATCCTTTGCGTCAATTCCATCGCCTTTGTATGAAAATTCATATCCATATGCATGAGTAAGGCTAAGTTCTTCAACTTGAGAATTTCTCGTTTTAGATGCACTATACTCAAAAGATCTATTATCATACATATTTAAAGAGATTGTATCTCCCGAGCTTGTCTTGATTGTAAAATCTAAGCTATTGTAAGCCATCTGTGATGAATCGATCTGCATATTCTCTCCTTTATGTCTAAATATCGACAAATCTTTTTATATATAAAGTTTTTTGCCAATTTAAAAAAAAATAAGAGGTTTTTGTCACTATAATGACGTGCTAATTTTTACGCAGTAAAACTTTTAAAAAAAAGCTATACTTTTGACCAAAGTTGCTTATAAGGAAACTAAATGTTGTTCAAACACAAGATTGCTCTATCTGTGTCCATCTTTATGGTTGCAGGTTTTATACTTTTTAGTGTTTTTAGCTATCAAGATACTAAAAAAAATTCATTAACTCAGTTTAGCTCTTTTAACCTTGCGCTTACTCAATCTTTAGCTCACTTTTTAGATTTATGGGCAATTGAGAAAAAACAAGCAGTTGCTAGCATGGCAGATAGTTTTACAGATATCTCTTATATTGATGAGGATGAAATTTTTCGAAGACTCTCAATTTATACAAAAAGTACCGGCGCAAGCGATGCTTACGTGGCAACAAAAGATGGAACAATGTATTTGGGTTCAAAATCCAAGCTGCCAGACGGATACGACCCTCGCGTTCGCCCATGGTATAAAAAAGCTGTAAAAACAAAAACTGTTGGTTTGACTGACACCTATATTGATGCGGCCACAAATAAGCCAATTGTGACAGTTATGGCTCCTGTTATTTCTCAAAATGAGATTATTGGGGTTTTTGGAATCGATATCACTTTAGATCAATTGATGCAAATGGTGCAAACTCAAAATATTAAACAAGGTTATGTATCCATCGTTGATAAGGCAAATATGTTTATAAATGATCCAAAATTTCAAGGAAAATCCATTGATGATGCCGGAATAGAGTATGCAAATCTATTTGAAGATATTAAAAAATTAAAAAAAGGTATTATACTTTTTAATGAAGATAATCAAAAGGTTTTTAAACTCTTTTGCACTTCAACACAGACAGATTGGATTTTAACTCTCACCTTACCCCAATCGGCTGCATACAGTTTTTTAAAGGCACAAACTACTAATTTGCTCATATTAGGACTTATTGCAACGCTTATTGCAATCTTAGTTAGCATTTATGGTGTGAAAAAGATGATGCAGCCATTGGACTCTTTAGCCTTACATGTAAAGAATTTAGTAAGCAATGAGGGCGACTTAAATAGAAGACTTGTAATTGAACGAAATGATGAGTTTGGTATGGTTGCAAAAAATATCAACGCCTTTTTAGATAAAATCCATCAAATCGTGACAACTTCAAAATCCATCAGCAATGAAAACTTCGCTATAAGCGAAGAGTTAAGCCACACTGCAAGCGAGGTTGAAAAGCAAGCTAACCAATCTTCACAAATTATTAAAACCACTCAAAAAGACGGCACTAGTATGGCTCAATACTTAAAGCTCTCAGTACAAGATGCTCATAAATCAAAAGAGGAGCTTGATGATACTCTAAATCATCTTCAAGGTGTTTTGAGAAAAATTGAAGTTCTTGAAGAAAAGATGCAAGTTACCGCTTCAAATGAGGTTGAGTTGAGCCAAAAATTAAACATAGTCACCCAAAACGCTAACGAAATTAAAGATATTTTAAATATCATCAAGGATATTGCAGACCAAACAAACCTTTTGGCATTAAATGCAGCCATTGAAGC
>DDHL01000004.1:39889-41432 GCA_002352945.1 Campylobacteraceae bacterium UBA1877
GTAGTTGCTGATGAGGTTAGAAAGTTGGCTGAGCGTACACAAAAAAGTCTTTCACAAATTGATACCACAATTGCAATAGTAGTTCAATCTATAACAGACACAAGCAATCAAATTCAAAAAAATACTCAAGAGATCCACTCCCTTGCATCCACATCCCAAGATTTAGAATCGGATATGAGTGAAGCTTTACATATTATAAATTCTGCCATATCAGGCACTTCTAAAACTATCCAAGATTATATTAGCACCTCAGATAAGATGGCTTTAATGGTTGAAGAGATTACAAAAATCAACTCTTTAACACAAGAGAATGTCAATAGTATTCAAGAAGTGGCAAAGGCATCTGAGCATCTACACTCAATGACTGAAAAGCTCAATATCCAATTAAATAAATTCCAATCATAGTTTTAAATTAAACCCTTTACATGTAAAGGGTTTAATTGTGTTAAAATAGCTAAAAAATTCATCAAGGATAGGCATGTGCTGTTTTGGAGTACGGGTCTTACTTTTGCTATTTATCGTTGGGTTAAGCTACCTTCTAAATAGCGCATTTGAACACATTCCTGTTTTAGTGTGGTATGGCGCTCTTATAAACATTTTTTCAATTTTTGCAATGGGAGTTGATAAATTTCAAGCCTCCCGTGATAAAAAGAGGATTCCAAAAGTGCTTTTTACAACCCTTAGCATTGTTGGAGGCGTTTATGGAATTTGGCTAGCTTCATGGGCTTTTAAGCATAAAAATCGTGAAGTTTCTTTTGTCTTAACCCATGGAGTGATAGCTGCAATTTGGCTGATTGTAATTATCCTGGCAAGCCGTTACGGATTTTTTCATGCTGCCTAAAAATTTTTCTGATTTTATTAAATCCCAGCATGTAGTTCATCTTGCTACATGTAAAGATAACTCCCCATGGGCTGCAGCTTGTTTTTATGCATATGATGGCAATTTAGGAGCTCTTGTTATCGCATCTTCTGAACTAACCCGCCATATTCAAGAAGCCTTACAATTTAAAAAAGTTGCAGGCTCCATTGCACTTCAAACAACAAAGGTTGGACAAATTGAGGGAGTGCAGTTTGAAGGAGAGCTCCTTCTTGCAACTCCTGCCCAAAAAAAGATTTATTATAAAAAATATCCCTACGCCCTTGCTATGAAGCCAAAGCTTTGGACAATACAAATCAATTGTGCAAAGCTAACCCAAAACCGTTTAGGCTTTGGGCGCAAAGAGCACTTTTTACGCCCTACTCAGCCTTAACTTCTTGGCGTATTTTGGCTCTTTTTTTAGCCCTATACTCACTAATAAGCGGCTGGACTAGAAGGATTATAATAACCACCCAAAGCACTTGGGCAACTGTAGAGTTAAAAAAGATTCCATAAGAGCCACCTGAAATTATCATCGATTGAGAAAAGCCCTCTTCGGCAATAGGTCCTAAAATCATTCCTAAAATAATTGCGCTAAGAGAGAAGCCAAGCTTATCAAGAAAAAATCCTCCAATAGCAAAACCAAGCATAAGCCACACATCAAACATGCTATTGTGAATTGCATAC
>DDHL01000004.1:41622-44235 GCA_002352945.1 Campylobacteraceae bacterium UBA1877
CAGGGGAGCCAATAACGGCAAATACGCTGATTGCACCAATGAGAATTGAAGCTGGTATGAGAGCAACTCTAGCAAAGTATGGGGCAAAAAATGTACCTACGATTAAAAAAACTACATTGGCAATAAAAAGCGAAAAAATAAATCCATAGGTGATAACTCCGTGAGTTGTAAAAAGCTCAGGTCCTGGAATAAGGCCTTGAATCATCAATCCGCCCATCAATGCGGCTGAGACTGTATTTCCTGGAATTCCAAGTGTCAATAAAGGCACCAATGAGCCGCCAACACAAGCGTTATTTCCACTCTCAGAAGCAGCAATACCCTCTGGATTTCCTTTCCCAAAGAGCTCTTTTAGCTTCGATTTTGCCTTTGCCATATTATATGAAACAAAAGCCGCTATGGTTGCGCCCTCTCCTGGGATAATTCCAACAACGGTTCCCGCCCCCGTTCCAATAGCAATATATGGCGACATTCCCTTTGGCATTTTTTCGCGCTTAATTGTTTTAAGATCAATAGTTTCGGATGCAATCTGCTTTGTTCCAGCAAGAGAGAGAAGCTGAGCAATGGAGAACATACCAATAAGAGCTGGCATAAATGAAACCCCATCATAAAGCTCTAATATTCCAAAGGTATAGCGCATCTGCCCGCTCATCGGATCGGTTCCAACTAAAGCAATAATCAAGCCAATAAGACCCGATAAAATTCCCTTATTTATTCCGCTTGAAGAGACTGAAATGACACCGGTTAAGCCCATAATTGCTAATAAAAAATATTCTGGCGGCCCAAACTTAAGAGCAAATTTAGCCAAAAGTGGAGATACAAGCAAAAGCACAAAAACAGAAAAAGTTCCGCCAATAAAACTTGAAACCACCGACACTTTTAGGGCAAGCCCTCCTTTGCCTTGTTTGCTAAGAGGATAGCCTTCTAAAGCCGTTGCCGCAGCTGCTGGAGTTCCTGGGGTTGAGAGTAAAATTGCCGGAATCGAACCCCCATACATCGCCCCTGCATAGACTCCACCCATAATGGATAATCCAATTAATGGATCAAATGTAAATGTCATAGGAATAAGAAGCGCTACTGCCATGGTTGCCGTTAAACCCGGCAAGCCACCAATTATTATCCCTGCGATTGTCCCGAAAAAAATGGCAACTAAAACATCCAAAGACAATACCGCATAAAGTGCATCAACTAACATTTAAACTCCTAATTAAACAAGGATGCTTCGGGGAGCAAAATTACAAAAACCTTCACAAAAAGCAGGTAGACAAAAAGTGTCAATCCTCCAGCAATGAGGAGGTTTTTCCACCATGAGCGATACCCCATAAGATAAACTGTAACGACTAAAAAGAGAATTGTTGAGATAATAAAGCCTAAATATTGCATAATCCAAACATAGGCAATTAGAAGGAAAATTAAAAGGAAAAATGCTTTGGGGTGTTTGGTAAATTCGACGGAATTTTTATCGGCTTTAATGAAGTTTTTTATAATTTCAAAGGCAGCGCTGACGCCTAATGCTATTGCTAAAAACCTCACATAAACATCAGTTGTAAAAGTTGCTGCATCAACCGTTGAAGCAGTGCTGCGATAAAGCAGCACTGCTAAGACTATAAGCCCTAAAGCTATTATGCCTTGAATATAACGCCCACTCATATAGTTACCACGGGCTTATATCATAAACTTTTTGAGTATTATCTTGCAACTCTTGCAAGTAAGTTTTATATGTTGCACCATCCATTGGGTCCAAAAAGATGTACGTTTTTGCACAGCGCTCTTGGAATTCTGGGTCTTTTACTACTTTTGAATAAAGCTCAACGATTTTTTCTTGAATTGATTTATCCACATCATTGCGAATAACAATACCACGAGTCGCAGTCATGAGTAGTTTTGGATAACCTTGTTCGACTGAAGTAGCAATATCTGAAGCGACATCGGAGCGTTTTTTTGACAAAATTGCAATAATTCGAGCTTGTCCTGCATTGTGTTGTGAGAGCATTTGAGAAAGATTCATAAAGGCAACATCCACGTGGCTTCCCATTACGGCAGCTTTTTGCTCTGTCGATCCTTTTGTTGGAACAAGATTAAAGCTCACTCCAGTGAGGCTTTCAAAGTTTTTTGCAGCCAAAAAGTCATCACTTCCAATTCCATTTACAGATGCAGTAAGTTTATCTGCTTTTGCAGCAGCTACCAAATCATCAAGATTTTTAATCGGGCTATCCACAGGAACAACAACAATTCCTGGGTCTTCAGCAACATTTCCGACAATGGTAAAGTCATCTAGTGTATAGCTAGCTTGCTTTGAAACGATGTGCGCAATAAATTGCGGAGTAAACATAAGTCCAATTGTATACCCATCAGGACGTTGGCGTTTAGTGTACTCAAAACCGATCATTCCGCCCGCACCAGGTTTATTTACTACAATAAAATCTGCATCCTTCCAATACTTTTTTGCAGTTTCTGCAAAAATTCTAGCTGTAGCATCAGTTGAGCCCCCAGCTTTTGAAGGAACTACTAAACTTATTGTTCTATTGGGATATGCCCAACTTCCAGTTGCTATGAGTGCCGCAAATAGGATTGCCCATAATTGCCTCATTTCATACTCCTACTAATAAATTTTGT
>DDHL01000064.1:0-2982 GCA_002352945.1 Campylobacteraceae bacterium UBA1877
CGGGCTCATAACCCGAAGGTCGGGGGTTCAAATCCCTCTCCCGCAACCAAAAGTCAATTTAACAAAGTTAAGCATATCTTTGCCGCCAAACAACCACAAAAAAATGCTAATTTTATGCTAGAAAATTAAACCTTTTAATCCATTTTTTAATATAACTTCACAATAGAGTCTTTTGCATTACAATTTCTTGCATTTTGTTTCTAGTAATTTACTAAAAAAATTAAATGTTTGAGTCAAATTTTTTTCATTTATTAACCTTTTTTGCACAATTACTTTACCAAAAATAAAGTCACTTTTATGAAAAAACTATTGCAAGCAACAACAGATATTTTTCTTTTTCAAAGAAAAAAAGTGATTGTAAATTTTTTATACTTCTGCCAAGATTGAGAGCTTTAAAACAACTAAAAAACTCAAAAATCACTACAGGCTTATTTATCTTTACAAGTTTCATTTTTACAAGCTCTTGCATAGGATAACTAATACCCTTTGTGCACTCTAAAATTAACTTAACTTTTTAGTTTTAGTCCAATCATTAAAAAAACTAACAAAATACTATAAAGCAATCTGCTTAGTTTCCACTGCCTTCTAAAATGAATAGATAAACAAGAAGCAATGTAACATTTGTGATACATCTTTTGTAAGGCTGTTAATACTTTTTTTATTAAAGTATTCAAATCTAATGTGCCTTTTAAAAATTTAGATTTTAGATGATTTTATGCTCTTTGGCTTGCTGCTTAGGGTGCAGCAAGTTTTTTCGCCAATTTAGTGGTAGTATTAGTTAATAAAAAAGTAGAAATTTAAGAGTAAAAAGTGGGCTTAATACCCGTAACTGTGCAAAAGTAAAAAAGTTCCAAAGCTGATCCAAAACATGACTGAGAGCAGCTTAATATCCCAATTTCCCGGTAAAAAGTGGGCTTTAACAATCTTTTTGTATTCTGTCCAAAATGAAGGTGGTTTATTCTCTTTCATTTGCCTTTCTCCATTATGGTATTAATATTCATTTTTTTAATTAACCTTAATTTTTTCAAAAGATTGTATCATAAAATTTTTAATTTTGGTAGGAAAAATATTCAAATCATATAATATTATCTATATTTGTAACCATTTTGAAATTTTTCTTTACGATTTGTAATACTGGCGCATCTTGACATTAAAAAATTGCTAAGCTATCATAAATAACTTCGGTTTGAAGGAAAAGTGATGCAGCGTCTACTCTTTCTTATCTGTTTTTTGCCCTTTTATCTTTTTGGCGGATTAATTGTACAAACAGATATAAACGAGCCTATCACTCCAGCAACTGCTTTACATGTAAAAAATACTTTAGATTTTGCACTCCAAAAAAATGCCAAATTGGTTCTATTTCATCTTGATACGCCAGGTGGACTGCTAAGCTCAACACAAGAAATTACACGCATGATTGCTGATAGTTTCATTCCAGTTGCTATCTACATAAATCCAGCCGGAGCCCATGGAGCAAGTGCAGGTACTTTTATACTCTATTCAGCCCACATTGCGGCAATGAGTCCTGGAACAAATGTAGGAGCAGCAATTCCTGTTTCATTAATGAATAATGAGAACAACCAAAGTTCTTCAATGCAAACTAAAATCACTCAAGATTTAAGTGCATCTATGCGTTCACTTGCAAACCTTCATGACCGCAACGCCACATGGGTTGAACTTGCTATCACAAAAGGTAAAAGCATAAGTGCTAACGAAGCACTTGAGCTTAATGTGATTGATATCATTGCAAAAAATACTGATGATTTATTAAAACAAATTCATGGACGCAAAGTTAAAATCAAAGGTGGTGAAATACACACTATTTTACTGCACCCAATCCACATCACATCCTTTGTTGCCGACACAAAAACTAAACTTTTGCGCATAATTGCCAATCCTAACATTGCCTACATTTTTGTCATGCTTGCTTTATATGGAATATTTTTTGAGCTCATGAACCCAGGCTCAATTTTTCCAGGAGTTCTTGGAGGAATTAGCGGACTTATTGCTCTATATTCTTTAAATATTCTACCTTTCAATCAAGCTGGCTTACTTCTTTTAATTTTAGGAGCACTCCTTATGGTTGCTGAAGTTTTTATAGCCGGTTTTGGTATTCTAGGATTAGGTGGAGCGGTTAGTTTTGTCATAGGCTCTGTTATGCTCTTTGATTATGAGGTTTTAGGTCAAGATATTGCGTGGCCACTTATTTTAGTAACCTTGGCTGCATCGCTTCTGTTTTTTATTATCGTAATTGGTTTTATTGTTCGCTCACGCAAAGCAAAATCGACTGTTGGCAAAGATGCTTTTGTGGGCAAAGATGTAAAAGTCATCTCATCACTTAACGGTGAGTATAAAGTAGAGTTTGAGGGGGAAATTTGGAATGCTACTTCTAAAACACCTTTAAATGTCGGCGATTACGCTACAATAGAAGCTGTTGAAGGATTGCATCTTCATCTCATTCCAAAGGAGAAGTAATGGAATTGACGATTTTATACACAATTGTGATAGTAGTTTTTCTTTTAGCTGCTTCAGTTCGTATTCTAAAAGAGTATGAAAGGGGTGTGGTTTTTACCCTTGGACGCTACACATCTGTAAAAGGGCCTGGAATTATTTTACTCTTTCCATATATCCAAAAGATGGATAAGGTTGATTTGCGAACTGTAGTTTTAGATGTTCCAAGTCAAGATGTAATCTCGCGGGATAATGTCTCTGTTGAAGTAAACGCTGTTGTCTATTTTAGAGTGATTGAACCTCAAAAAGCTATTATTCAAGTTGAAGATTATCACATGGCAACTTCCCAGCTTGCACAAACTACTCTTCGCTCAGTTTTAGGAGGACATGAACTTGATGAGATGCTCTCTGAGCGAGAGAATTTAAATAACGACATTCAAATGATTTTAGATAAACAAACAGAGGCTTGGGGAATTAAAATCTCCAATGTTGAAATTAAGCATATTGATTTAAACGAAACTATGATTCGAG
>DDHL01000064.1:3191-3878 GCA_002352945.1 Campylobacteraceae bacterium UBA1877
GAGCCATGGCAAAACAAGCCGAAGCAGAACGCGAACGCCGTGCAAAGGTTATTAATGCAATGGGTGAATTGGAAGCTAGTGAGAATATTTTAAAAGCGGCCAATACACTGGCTAAAAATCCGCAGGCAATTCAACTGCGATATTTGCAAACATTAAGTGATATTTCAAACGATAAAACAAATACTATTGTTTTTCCTTTTTCACTCGATTTTGAAAAACTATTAAAAAAGTAAACCGCAGCGCTGGCAAAATATTATAAAATGTCAGCGCTAGAGTCTTTACATGTAAAGCTTAATCATTCACGCTTGCATGAGATTGGCGCAAACTCATATCTAAACTCTCAACATATGGCATACTTTTTATAGTTGGGAACATTAGCCCTTTTTTCTTATGTTCACGTATCTTATAACGTCCCTCTTCATGTCCAGAAACATAATAATCATTAAACTCTTCAGTATAGGGCATATCCCACACAATTGCACCTTCAGTTGGACAATTGCTAGCACATTGAGGTGAAGGCGCATGGTTAACACACTCAATACACTTTTCAGGTTTTACATAGTAAGTTTCACCCACAGGATTGTCAGAATCATCCACAATTGCCATCACTGGACAAACTTCAATACATGATCCACAGCTAATGCACTCATCTGTAATCATTACGGCCATTTTATTCTCCTACTAATA
>DDHL01000094.1:0-674 GCA_002352945.1 Campylobacteraceae bacterium UBA1877
AGCGCTTTGGATATGAGCCTTTGGTTGAGCTCATTGAATCAGCCCTTTAGGCATGCAATAAGTGCATCAACATCCTCTTTTTTGCTGTTCCAAGAGAATACAAAACGCGCGCCAGAGCCAATAAAGGTGTAATATTTCCATCCGCTTTTTTGAAGCCTTTCGTGCTGACTTTGGTCCATTTTTAAAAAGACGCTATTAGCTTGCGTTGGAAAAAGCAGCTTTATATTTGGAATTTTTAAAGCTTCATTGGAAAAATATTTTGCCATAGTATTGGCCTGAAGGGCGTTTGCTTCCCACCTGTTATCTTTTAACAACCCTAGCCATTGGGCACTGATAAAACGCATTTTTGAGCCTAATTGTCCTGCTTGTTTGCATCTAAACTCAAAATCCTTTGCCAACTCTTTATCAAAAAAGATAACAGCTTCTCCTAACATCATTCCATTTTTTGCACCACCTAGACTTATTACGTCCGCTTTTGATGTTTTAATAAGCTCACTTGGCCTTACATGTAAAGATACCAAAGCATTAAAAAACCGCGCGCCATCTATGTGGACTTTTAAGCCCAAGTTTTTTGCACACTTTCCAAGTTCTAAAAGTTCATCCATAGAGTAGACAAGTCCCGTTTCGGTAGGAAGAGTTAGTGAGAGCACCTTTGGTTTTGGATAGGGCAAATC
>DDHL01000094.1:900-1875 GCA_002352945.1 Campylobacteraceae bacterium UBA1877
ACCTTTGGTTTTGGATAGTGCAAATCAGAGCGTTTTGTGACAAGATGGGTTAGGGACTGGGGTGTGATTTTTCCTCCACTCTCATGAGATAGTAAAAGCTTCATTCCATTAGAGAAAAATTGTGGTGCTCCGCACTCATCTGTTTCAATATGGGAGAGTTCGTGGCAAATGACGCTATGGTATGATTGACAAAGTGCAGCTAAGGCCAAAGAGTTGGCCGCAGTTCCATTAAATACAAAAAATATTTCACAATCCCAATCAAAAAACCTCCTTAGTGCATCTGCGGCTTTTTGTGTGTATGTATCATCTCCATAGGCGCTAGCAAAGCCTTCATTTGCTTCTATTACGGCTTCAATAACCGATGGACACGCACCTGCATAATTATCGCTGGCAAAATTTATCAAATTAAACTCCTTCTTTTTGTTGGACGTATACATTGCCAAAGGGGCGTTTTTTAGCCTCTTTTAGCATTGCAAATCCTCGTCTTAATAGATCGCTAATTGTTTTGTCTTTTGGAATAGTTTGGGCAACTCCAAAAGCGCATTGCAAGTTAATCTTATCTCCATATAGAGTTCTTTCAATGTGAGAAGATAGGTTAAATGCAAAAGATTCGGCGCTTTTTACCGTTTCATTGGGGCATATAATCATCAAAGTATTTCCTGCCCATCTTCCTAAATGGTGCTGTGGGTTCTTAAAGCGAATAATATCTTGTGTAAGCATCAAAAGCAAAGCATCGCCTTGGAGGTGTCCGTACTGGTCGTTAATTTGATTAAAATTCATAATATCAATTATGATAATTGCAAAATTTCTCTGTTCTCGATGGTGGAAAAAGTTTTGAAGAATTTTTGAGAGCATGTAATGGTTGTGGATTCCAGTTTGTGGATCTGTCATGGCTGAGTGGGTAATTGTCTGTTTTGCCTTCTCAAAAGCTCGACCAATTTGACCAATCTCATCACGATAGTGCCATGCTGAACT
>DDHL01000094.1:2083-13155 GCA_002352945.1 Campylobacteraceae bacterium UBA1877
GTGCCATGCTGAACTTGTGGCAATGTGGTAATCTCCTAAAGTGTTGATAAAATTTAACAATCTTTGAATTGGGCGTGAAAGCTTTATATAAAAGATACATAAAATTAATACAAGACTGATAATAAATTGGATAAGAAAATGCATGATATTTGCTTGAAATAGAGCGTTTATCTGCTGGTGCATC
The DNA here is from genome assembly GCA_002352945.1 of Campylobacteraceae bacterium UBA1877. Taxonomy (GTDB): domain Bacteria; phylum Campylobacterota; class Campylobacteria; order Campylobacterales; family Campylobacteraceae; genus UBA1877. The sequence goes on from DDHL01000094.1 coordinate 2,268, forward strand.
TGGTTAGAAGAGATTTTAACACTCACTTCTCCTATGTGCCTGTTATCAACAATTATTGGTCTTGTTTGGGAAAATATTTCACCTTTGATTCGCTCTGGGAAGAGGGCGTGAATAAACATTTCTGATTTGCGCTCATCCCATATGCTTACTTCAACAATACGCTCATCAAGTGAAAAAGATTCAATAATGCCATCTGCTACAAGTTTGGGATAAAACTCAAGTGGGAGCTTAAAGCTTTTTGCAAGCATTGAAGTGATTCTTGCATGGTCTTTGTGCAGCTCCTCTTGGTATGCTTTACGCTGGAAACTAAAAAGAAAATAACCACTTGCTGCAATACTGATTAAAAGAGTAATTACAAGCGTCAAAGTAGTAAGTGTAGTTATTTTTTGATTATAAAACCAACGTTTAATTGAGAACATCTTTATCCTTTAAGACAAATAATAGTTAAAATTGCCTCCATGGTGGCTTAAGAGATAAAAATATGCTAGAATCAAACCAAAAAGGAGTAATAATGCGGTGGATGACCCCCTTAGTGCTTTTGATATTTGCAGGCTGTTCATTTGTAACAAGTCCGCAGCAAGATTTAACAAAAACCTCAATCTACAATCCACCTCCAAAAGAGATTAAAACACAAAAAAGTGCTAAACCTACCTCCTATACAGGTTTTATCAAAGGAGTCATTCAGTCGGTTAAGTATGACAATTTAGAGGGCTTATGGGTTTATGAAGTTGCAGGAAGCGATACCACAAATGCAAAATTGCCTTATGCGGTTTTTAAAGATTCTAAAAAACTCTACAATGAAGGCGCTTACATTTATGCTCAAATTAAACAAGATAGACTTGTTGAGATTTATCAAATTTCAAATAATCAACTCCTATCCCCAAGCCTCAAAGAATCAACGCCCAGCAAACCTTTAGTAAAAAAACGAACCAAAGCTAAACAGAAGATAGCTCCGCCTGAAGTTGAGGTAATTGTTTTAGACTAAAAGTGTTTACCGCCTGTTTACCCTGCGGGCGTATACTTCTATTAACGACAGCACGAATGATGAAAACTCCTTTAGAAAGTAAAGGGGGTGCCTTACCCCCTTATGCTTTTTTATCTAGCGTGATGATAAATTCAGCCCCTCCATCAATATTTTGAGCTTCAAGACTTCCTAGCATGCTTTTTTCTACAATCATTTTAGACATATATAATCCAATGCCAGTTCCTTGATTGCTCTGTTTTGTTGAAAAATATGGCTCAAATATTTTCTCAATAGGCTCAGTCTTAATTCCTCCCCCATTATCTCTAATATACAAATAGATACAATCATTAGTTTGTTTTAACTCTAACTCGATTGTCGGGTTATGGGGTTTTGATTCTAAAAGAGCATCTTTTGCATTAGCGATTAGATTTAAAAGCACCTGCTCATACTCATTTTTAAAGCCATAAATTTCTACATCTTCTAAAACCTTTACATGTAATGATATTTTATGATCTTTTAAGGATGCGCCACAAATCTTTAAAGCGCTTTTTATGCTTTGGGAGATGCTAAAAAAACTCTTCTCTTTTTGGGGGATAAAAAAGTGGCGAAAATCATCAATGGTTTGAGACATATATTCAATCAAATCTTCTGCCTCTTTACTCTTTTTTTCTAAAAGCTCATCATCAAGTTTTCTTGTTTTGTATCGAAATTTCAACCCCATTAATAAAGCAGAAAGCTCGCTTAATGGCTGTCTCCATTGGTGGGCGATATTAGAAACCATCTCTCCAAGAGCGATAAACTTTGATTTTTGAATCATAAGCCTCTCTTGCTCTTGGTTTTTGACCACCTCTTCATGAACGCGCATTTCAAGAGTTTGATTAAGCTCCCTTAACTGTTTGGTCTTTGTTTCAACTTTTTTGCGGTATTGGCGAAAAAAATCTTCAATTTTTTTGCCCAAAAAGATTGCTAAAGAGTTTGCAATAAGGGAGAATAGAAGAAAGAGTAAAATGGTTGAAGTGATGTCAATCCTTACATTTCTAGCTAGGGCTGCTCTTTTTTGTGCCAAAAGTGTATCAATGTCATCTAGGTATGTTCCAGCAGCAATAATCCAATTCCAAGGCTTGTAGTGGTAAAAATAAGTAATTTTTAAATCAAGAGAGTTTGTGCCTGGCTTTTTATACATGTAAGTAACAAAAGCATCCCCTTTTTGACGAATTTTTTCTAAAGCAATTTTGCGAAATTTAACTCCTCTTTCATCGGTATACTCATCGGAAATAAACTTTCCAACAAGATCTGGACGGTTTGGATTGACAATCATCGTTCCAAAATTATCCCCTCCATTTATATTGTGAACCCCATAGGCAAAAATATAGTTCGTTTTTGGTTTTCCAAAACGGATGGTTGCAATCCAATCTAAAATCTCATTTTGAAGTTTTTTTATCGCCTCTTTAGTATTAGGAGTTGCACTTTTTTTAAATTCAATATAATCAACGACCATTTCAACTTCACGAACAATTTGGTCTTTTCGTAAGTTGTGTAATCGAACTTTGGTCTCTTCAATCTCCCTTTCCATCATTTCATACTGTTTTGAAATAAAAAAATAACCCGTAAAAACCATTAAAAAGGCTATAATAAAAAAAGAGCTGAGAATAATTGTGTTTGATAAATTATCCTCTGAGAGCAATTTCATACTTATCCTTTAGCTTTACATGTAAAGCGTGCCCCTAAATGGGCAAAAATCTTTTTGATATAATACACAAATTTTAAAGGAGCTTCCATGGCACCCGATTTGCTCCAAGTCTTAGCCCAAGCAGATGTTTTGTACGCTGAGGACGAGCAAGGTTTAAGAGAACAGCTAGGCGAAATGCTGGCTATGCTTTTTAAAAATGTCTATTTAGCAAAGGATGGCAAAGAGGCGCTAGAATTACACTACAAGCACTCGCCTGATCTTATTATTGCTGATGTGCAAATGCCAAATCTTGGTGGAATGGAGCTTGTTAAGACTTTGCGAAAAGAGGGCGATGCAACGCCTGTTATCATTCTTTCTGCCTACACAAATACTCAAGATATGCTCGAAGCAATTGAGCTTTCCCTTGTGCGTTATATTGTTAAACCTATTACTGAAACAAAGCTTGTTGATGCTTTGGAGCGCTTTGTATCTCTTAAAAAACCAAAAGATGTGCAAATGTTAGCCCATGGATGGTATGTAGATTGGGTAAATTACCTTATAAAAAGCCCAGAGAAGACTTACGAGCTTACAAAAAAAGAGGGGGCTTTATTGCGGCTGCTACTACAAAAAAAGGTGTTTGTACCTATTCATACATCGAAGAAAATGTTTGGGAAGGCGAGACAATGAGCCGCAATGCCCTAAGACTGCTTGTGAAAAATTTGCGTAAAAAGATGCCCAATGGATTGCCAAAAAACATTCAAGGTGTAGGTTACAGCTTATAAAATTGTTTCAAATTGTAACTATCTTTGCAAATTTTGCCTTTTAAGTGTCACAAAACAACTCAAGACATAATTTATACATACTCTTCATTTATAATTTTTTCTAAGCCGAGCAGGTAATAGTTTAAAACTCTAATTGCAAAAATAGAGAGTTTAAACTATTGCGTTAGTCGGAACATATACCCAAGGAGTATACATGAAAAAGTTTGTAAAAATCGTTGCGGCTGCAGCGTTACTTGCATCATCAGCAATTGCTGCTGAATACACCATTAAGCTCTCTCATGTTGTAAGTGATGCAACACCAAAGGGCAAAGCGGCAAACTTTTTTGCTGATCGTGTGGCAGAGCTTACCAATGGAAAGGTGGAAGTTGTTGTATTTCCAAATGCCCAGCTTTATGATGACAATGCTGTTATGAAAGCATTGAAACTTGGAAACGTGCATATTGCTATTCCAAGCTTTTCAAAATTTACCAGCTTAGTTCCTGAAATGCAGCTTTTTGATTTGCCATTCTTGTTTGACGGACCAAGAGGCGTGCATGCAGTAATGGATGGCGAAGTTGGTCAAATCTTAAAAGATAAAGTAACTGCAAAAGGTTTTGTTGCTCTTAACTATTGGGATGCGGGCTTTAAACATTTCTCATCTAATGTAAAACCAATTTTGTGGCCTGAAGATGCAAAGGGACAAAAATTTCGCATTATGAGTTCAAAGGTTCTTGAAGAGCAAATCAAAGCAGTTGGCGGCAACCCTCAAGTGCTTCCTTTCTCTGAAGTTTATTCAGCTTTACAACAAGGTGTTGTAGATGCGGCTGAAAACCCACTTTCAAACTTTGTAACTAAAAAGTTTAATGAGGTTCAAACAAGCTTAACACTCTCTAGCCATGGATATCTTGGATATTTAGTAATTATGAGTGAGCGCTTCTGGAAAAAATTTCCTAATGACTTAAAGCCGCTTATTATTCAAGCTATGGATGAAGCTACTGAGTATGAGCGCAAGCTTGCTGCAGAAGATGAGGCAGAGTTGCTTAAAAAAATGCGAGAGTATGAAGCAAAAACAGATGATTTTACTATCTATGAGCTAAACGATGAGCAAATTGCTGCATGGAAAAAAGCGATGGAGGTTGTCTATCCAAAATTCTATGACAGCATTGGAGAAGATCTCATTAAAAAAGCGATTGAAGAACAAAAATAGCAAGAGCTAAAAGAGGATATGATGGGCAAATTCTTTAGGATAATAGACCTTGGAGTTGCCGCACTAAATAAAAATATTGCCGTAGCAGGGATTGCATTGGGGGTAATTTTAGCCTTTGCCAATGTAGTCTTGCGCTACGGCTTTAATGCTAGTTTGACATGGGCTGGGGAATTGACCAATTATCTATTCATGTCTTCAGCACTCTTTGGTGCAGCATATGGATTTAAAAAGGGTATTCATATTTCAGTTACGGTTCTTTTGATGCTTCTGCCATCTGCAGTTGGAAAGGCGTTATTGATTTTATCCTACACTATTTCATTTATCTATCTAGGAGTGAGCGCCTATTTTGGATATGAATTAGTAATGCTACTTATGGATTTTGGTGAAATGAGTATCGATTTAAATATCCCAATGTGGATTCCTCACCTCATGTTGCCCTTAGCCTTTGCTGGTGCGGCTTTAAGAACGGGTGAGAAAATTTATGAAGTTGCAACAACTCATGCTGATGAGGTGTTGGGCAAAAGTGAAGCGGAGCTTATTAAAGACTCCGTAGAGAAGGAGTAGGCCTATGATGATAGCATCTTTATTTGGATTACTTTTTGGGTTGATGCTCATAGGCGTTCCGGTGGCAATCTCTTTGGGTGCGAGTACAATGCTTACAGCACTCATATTTACAGATTACGATTTATTAGGGGTTACATCACATGTATTTGATGGTTTAAATAAGTACTCTTTGATGGCTATCCCAATGTTCGTATTAGCGGGTGCATTTTTATCAAAAGGAAGTGCATCGTCACGGATTATCGATTTTGCAAAATCGGTTGTAGGCCATTTGCCAGGCGGACTTCCTATTGCAGCAATTTTTGCTAGTATCATCTTTGCTGCGGTTAGTGGAAGCTCACCAGCAACGGTTGTTGCAATTGGTTCGGTTATGTATGGCGCGATTAAGCAAGCAGGCTATCCAAAAGAGTATGCTATTGGGACAATTGCAACTGCAGGTTCTCTTGGGATTTTGATTCCACCTTCAATTGTTTTTATCGTATATGGTGTAACTGCAGAAGAGTCTATTGGCAAGCTATTTATGGCTGGTGTTGTGCCAGGGATTATGATTGGATGTATGTTGATGTTTGTCACATACGTCGGTGCACGCAGACTTGGATTTCAAGCAACTGAACCAGCTCCTTGGAGTGAGCGATGGGCAAAATTCAAAGATGCTTTTTGGGCTTTGATGCTTATTGTTATTGTTATTGGCGGTATCTATGGCGGTATCTTTACCCCAACTGAAGCTGGAGCGGCTAGTGCGGTTTATGCTTTTGTTGTCTCCTTTTTTATATATAAAGATTTGAAATTAAAAGATTTGTATCGAATTTTATTGGATTCAGCACTAACTACTTCAATGATTTTCTTTATCATTGCAAATGCGATGATATTCTCTCACTTTTTAACCGATGAATCTATTCCTCGACATATAACCGAAATGATTTTAAATGCCAATGTAGGGCCAATCATGTTCTTGGTTATTGTAAATATTTTGCTCTTTTTGATGGGGCAATTTATGGAACCAAGTTCAGTTGTTATGATTACTGTGCCTTTGCTTTTACCTATTGCAACAGCTCTTGGAATCGACCCGATTCACTTTGGGGTTGTTATGGTTGTGAATATGGAACTTGGCATGATAACGCCGCCGGTGGGGTTAAATCTTTTTGTTGCTAGCGGGATTACTGGCTTGTCACTTAAAGATGTAATTATGGCATCCTTGCCATGGAGTTTTACAATTTTATTAGGTTTGCTCATAATTACTTATATACCGCAAATCTCTCTTTGGCTACCAAACTTAATGTTTGGAACTTAAGTTTACATGTAGGCTTGGCCTACATGTAAACTTTATTTGCAATAAAATCCTTTTTGCTATACTCATAAACCATCTTTACATGTAAGGCTAAAAGAGTGAAGTTAAATTTAGAATCTTTTTGGGGTTACACAGCTGCGCAGATTTGGGCGATGGTAGCTGAGCACAATATATTAAATGTTTTTCGAAAAAATTTCCATGAGGTTTGGCCTAGAACCCTTTATAGAAGTTCTCAGCCAACAACCTATCAATTAGAAGAGTATATTCAAAAATATGGAATTAAAACAGTTATAAATTTGCGAAGATTCAAAGGTCTTACTGTTTTAGGAGAGCTAGAAAAGAGAGTCTGTGAGCAAAAGGGTGTTAAAATGGTCTCAATTAAGGCATACTCAAGGCAGATGCCAAGGCCAAAAGCTTTGCGTGAGTTTAAGGAAGTGTTTGAAAATATCGAATATCCAGCGCTCATTCACTGCAAGTCTGGAGCTGACAGAGCCGGTTTGGGAAGTGCTTTGTATTTGCATTTTATGCGCCAAATCGATCCAGAAAAATCCAATCAACTCTCATTTTGGCCTTATGGGCACATAAAAGGAGGACGCACTGGATTGATTGATCACTTTTTTGAACTTTATGCAAAAGCAAAACAAAAAGATCCAAATTTGGATATTATAAAGTTTGGCGAAAGCTTAAATTATAAGCAGATTGAACAAGGGTTCAAGCCAAAAGCTTTTTGGAATGCTTTAGTGGAGTACATTTTACGCCGTGAGTGAGTTGCTCCAAGTAGCATTTTTATTAAATGGACATTTTTTGTTCAAAAAAATGTAAGAATTAAAGCTAAGCTTTAGTAAACTACATGAAACATTTTTTGAAGGAGTCTGTATGAAACGATTGGGTGCTTTAGCAACATCAGTTGCCCTCATCTCTTCATTAGCGATTGCTAAAGAGATCAAAATTGGTGCAGTAATGCCAATGAGCGGACCTTTGGCAGCTTATGGTCAAATCACATACGAGGGTATCCAGTTGGCTAACAAGTTACAACCAACACTTGCCAACGGAGATACCGTAAAAGTTGTGTTAGTTGACAATAAAGGCGACAAAGTTGAAACTGCAACAGCAACTACACGTTTAATCACTGCAGATGGTGTTGTTGGTATTTTAGGAGCTTTAACTAGTACAAATACAGCCCAGGTTATTGCAGTTGCCGATAAACGACAAGTTCCTGTAATTGCCGCTGTTGCAACAAATGATCAACTCACTACAAACCGTAAATTTGCAAACCGTGTCTGTTTTATGGATTCATTCCAAGGAGCTGTTGTTGCAAACTACGCCTTTAAAGATTTAGGTCTAAAAACAGCAGCTGTTATTATCGACCAAGCGCAAGTTTATTCACTAGGATTGGCAAAAGCTTTTGAGCAAGCTTTTAAAGCTGCTGGTGGAAAAGTTGTGAAAAAAATTACAATCAGCTCAGGCGATAAAGATTTTAAGGCTGCAGTAGCTCAAGTTAAGAGTGCAAATCCAGACTTTATGTTCCTACCGCTTTACCACCCAGAAGCGTCAATGATTGCTCGCCAGTCAAAACAAGCTGGACTCGATGTGCCAATGTTTTCAGGCGATGGCGTATCTAATCAAACCTTTATTGACTTAGGTGGTAGTGCCGTTGAAGGTTACATGTTTACAGACTTTTTTGACTATTCAGCACCTCCAACTCAAAAATCAAAAGATTTCATAGCCGATTATGAAAAAGAGACAGGCAAAAAAGAGCTCGGCTCTTTTACAGCTCTTGGCGCAGATACATACTTTTTAATGGTTGATGCGATGAATCGATGTGAAGATCCAACTGATACAGTTTGTATAAACGAACAAATTAAAGCTACAACTGATTTTGAAGGTGTAAGTGGTGTTATCAATATTGATGAAAAAGGTAATGCTACACGTTCTGCAGTTATTAAAGTTATCCAAAATGGAAAACCTGTTTATAAAGCAACAGTGAATCCTTAAAAACTAAGCCCTCTTTGGAGGGCTTTTAGGATTACTAAAGTTTTACATGTAAGGCTTTGGTAATCCCTAGTTATCATGAAATTTATGGAGATTTGATGGATTTTACAGCGTTTATGCAACAGATGCTAAACGGGTTTAGTTTAGGGAGTATGTATGCTCTGGTGGCTATTGGTTACACCATGGTGTATGGCGTACTCCGACTTATCAACTTTGCCCACGGTGATATCTTGATGGTTGGTGCCTTTTTAGGTTTTTTTGGAATTGCAGTGTTAGGCCTTCCTTTTTATGCTGCTGTTATTTTGGCAGTTGCAGGATCAGCTCTTTTGGGTGTGATGATTGATAAAATTGCCTACAAGCCCTTAAGAGAAGCACCTAGAATTTCACTACTTATTACTGCTATTGGTGTGAGCTTCTTTTTGGAAAATGCATTTAATGTCTTTTTTGGAGGAGTTCCAAGAGCCTTCCCTGTACCAGATTTCACAGAACAAATTATCAAAATTGGCGGCTTGATCTTCTCGGTTGCTTCTGTAATGGTTCCAGCTGTTACTTTGGTGCTTTTGGGAGGAATTTTACTTATTTTATTTAAAACAAAGTACGGCATGGCAATACGGGCTTTGGCTTTTGATGCCCAAACTGTTAATCTCATGGGAATAGATGCAAATAGAATTTTTGCAGTTGTTTTTGCATTGGGCTCGGCTTTAGCTGCAGTTGGTGGAATTTTTTGGGCCCTTAATTATCCTACGGTTGAGCCCATGATGGGTGTGCTTATTGGATTAAAAGCTTTTGCAGCTGCTGTTGTTGGTGGAATTGGAAGTGTTACCGGAGCCGTGCTTGGCGGTTTTATAATAGGTTTTACAGAGGTTGTAGTTATTGCGTTCTGGCCTGAGCTTGGCGGATATAAGGATGCATTTGCCTTTGTATTTTTAATTTTAGTACTCCTGTTTAAACCTACGGGTATTTTAGGGTACGACTTTGAAAAAGCACGGTTTTAGGAGGCGCGCATGGTTTTAAATCAAAGAAAAATGATGCACCTCTTTTTTTATGCGGTTGCAATTTGGTTTATTTGGTTTGCCCAGACAAACTTAGATGAGTATACTGTTCGAATTTTAAATAATATTGCTATTTTTATGATTTTAGCGGTTAGCTATAACCTTATTAATGGAGTTACTGGTCAGCTATCCCTTGAGCCAAACGGATTCGTGGCTGTGGGTGCATATGTGGCGGCAATAATTTTGCTAGATTCAGATGCGCTCATTTACCAATACTACATTGAAGACCCATCTCCATTTGTATTAGCAATTCATAGTCAAAGTTTCATAGTAGCACTTATTGCTGGAGGCATTGTTTCAGCGCTGGTTGCACTGATGCTCTCGTTTCCAGTATTTAGGGTTCGAGGGGATTATTTGGCCATTGTTACTCTAGGCTTTGGTTTTATAATCCGTATTTTAGCAATCAACAACCCTCAAATTACAAATGGCTCTTTAGGGCTCAATGACATTCCTGAGTATTCAAATCTTTACTGGACTGGTGGCATTGCACTTTTAGCAGTAACTATTATCTTAAATATAATCTACTCTAAATATGGACGTGCAATGAAGGCGGTTCGAGATGATGAAGATACTGCAATAGCAATGGGTGTTAATACCTTTAAAGTAAAAACTCTCGCCTTTTGCACAAGTGCGTTTATGGAGGGAGTCGGAGGAGGCTTGCTTGCTTGCTTACTTACAAGTATTTCGCCAGATCTTTTTACATTCTTCTTTACATTCCAGCTTTTAATTATTATCGTTTTAGGTGGTCTTGGAAGCACAACGGGAGCTATTATTGGAACAGTTATTGTAATTGGCGGAGCCGAATGGATGCGCTTTTTAGATGAGCCAATAACCCTATTTGGATGGACAAGTCCAGCATTGCCTGGTATGCGAATGGTAGTATTTTCAATCATCTTAATACTTGTTATGCTCTTTGCCCGAGAAGGAATTATGGGCAAAAAGGAGCTCTTTGAAAAATTTGGCTCCAAAAAACGCAAGGAGGACGCATGATATTAGATATTAAAAATGTCACCATGCGTTTTGGAGGTGTAGTAGCGGTAAATAATATCTCTTTTCATGTAACACCAAAAGAGATTTATGGTTTGATTGGTCCAAATGGAGCCGGAAAAACTACACTGTTTAACGTGATAACTGGAAACTATGTAGCAACCGAGGGGAGCATACTATTTAAAAATGAAGAGCTTCGCGGGGTTAAACCTCATAAAATTGTCCAAAAAGGGATTGCAAGAACATTCCAAAATATACGGCTTTTTAACAGTATGAGTGTTTTGGATAATGTTTTAATTGGGTTTGATTTTCAAGCCCAATATACATTTGTAGAAGCAATTACTCGGCTTCCTCGGTTTTTTAAAGAAGAGAAGCGGATTCGAACGCGGGCGTTTGAAATTTTAGAG
>DDHL01000094.1:13355-15926 GCA_002352945.1 Campylobacteraceae bacterium UBA1877
GAAATTTTAGAGTATTTAGGGATTAAAGAGTTTGCCCACACAAATGCAACAGATTTAAGCTATGGGCAGCAGCGAAAAGTTGAAATTGCAAGAGCTTTAGCGACAAATCCTGAACTCCTTCTTTTAGATGAGCCAGCTGCTGGAATGAACCCTGCAGAAACAAAGGAGTTGGCAAATCTCATATTTAAAGCAAGGGATGATTTTGATTTAACAATTTTATTGATTGAGCATGATATGAAGTTTGTAAACCAATTGTGCGATAAGGTTTTAGTTCTTGATTATGGAAAGACTATTTTTGAAGGCAAACCCGCAGATGCTATTAAAAATGAAGAGGTAATTGCAGCATATTTGGGAGATTTTAAGCATGATTGAAGTTAAAGATTTACATGTATATTATGGATTAATTGAAGCAGTAAAAGGGATAGACTTTGAAGTGCCAGAAGGAAAAATAATCTCCCTTATTGGCTCAAATGGTGCAGGAAAAACGTCTACGCTTAATGCTCTATTAAATCGTGTAAAAAGGACTGGAAAGATTGTTTATAGTGGTTTTTTAACAAAAAAACACAAAACCCACACCCTTGTACAACAAGGCATTGCTTTAGTTCCAGAAGGCAGACGGGTTTTTATCAATCTAACAGTGGAAGAGAATCTTCGAATGGGTGCTTTTAATAATGATGAAAATTATGAGCACTTAAGGGATGCAATGTTTGAACTTTTTCCTCGAATAAAGCAAAAACGCTATCAAATGGGCGGCACTTTAAGTGGTGGCGAGCAGCAGATGCTTGCAATCTCAAGAGCGCTTATGAGCGAACCAAAGGTGCTTATGCTTGATGAGCCTAGCCTTGGTTTAGCACCAAAAGTTGTTGGCGAGGTTTTTGGTATTATTGAGAGATTAAAAAAAGAGGGTATTACCATCTTGTTAGTTGAGCAAAACGCTTTTGCTGCATTAAAGATTTCCGATTATGCTTATGTTATGGAGAATGGAAAAATAGTTATGCAAGCGCCTGCATCAGAGCTTATTGGTAATGATGAAGTACGTAAGAAATATTTAGGAGCATAGGCGCAAAATTTAAAAAACATTAACTAATTTAGGCTACTATAACGGGAATGATTTTGTAGCCTAAGGATATGAATGAAGAAAGCCCAAAAGCTACTGTTTGGAATGCCGACAGTACTAATTTTGATGATACTCTTTGGGGTCGCTAGCGGTGTAGCGACCTTCATTGAGAATGACTTTGGAACAGAAAGCGCTTTCGCGCTTGTTTATGCTTCTTGGTGGTTTGCCTTAATTCAGGTTTGGTTGGGGTTTGCCCTTGTTTACTCCATTTTTAAGTATAAAATGCTTCGCAAAGAGAAACTCCCTTCTTTAGTTTTTCACCTTAGCTTTTTATTTATTCTCCTTGGTGCCGGTTTAACGCGCTACTATGGATTTGAAGGTATCTTGCATATTCGTGAAGGAAGAATGGAAAACCAAATATCATCTCTTGAGCCTTATGTGCAAATGAGAACCTTTGTTGATAAAAAGAGTGTTGAAGCTACTAAAAAACACCTTACTTCGGTGTGGGATATTGGGGGTGTGAATAATTTTAAATTAAAATTACCTGTTGGAGAAGAAGAGGCCGTTTTAACCTACAAGGCTTTGATTCCTAATGCTACAACTACAATCGATAAAGACCCGCAAGGTGAACCGGTTGTTAATATAATGATTACCTATTCTAATAGTCCAAAAGAGATTTTAATGCGTCCTGGAGATGTTTTTGAAACTCCTGCATTTATCTTGGCTTTTGCAAAAAACCCAAATGATACTTTCAATGCCATAAAGCCTCGAGTTTACATATATTTAGAAGATAATCAATTTTATATAAGTTCAACTGAACCGCTTGAGTGGTTTATCATGAGTCAAAACAAAAAGGGCTCATACGAGCCAAATAAAAAAGAGATTTTAAAAACAGATAGACTATTTACTTACAAGAATGTAAACTTTGTAGCTAAAAAAACTCTGCTTAAAGGTAAAGAAAAGATTGTAAGTGCTCCAAAAAGCAATACGCAAGCAATGCGCCCAACAGCACTTATTGCAAACTTAGAATTTAAAGGCGAAAATAAAGAGGTTGTAATGTATGGCTATGGCCGAGGTCAGCCTGGATTTCCAACTCAAGCAACGGTAGCTGGACAAACATTTCATTTAGAGTGGGGCTCAAGGCGCTACGAGCTTCCATTTTATGTTGAGCTTATCGATTTTCAATTAGAAAGGTATCCTGGCTCCATGTCTCCTTCATCATATGCAAGCGAGGTAAAAGTTGTAGATAAAGAAAAGGGGATTGAAATGCCATACCGAATCTATATGAACCATGTTTTAGACTATCGTGGCTTTCGATTTTTTCAATCATCTTACGATAAAGATGAGCTTGGAACAATCCTTTCAGTTAATCAAGATCCAGGAAAATGGCCAACTTATTTAGGCTACTTTTTATTGGCTTTTGGACTCTTTTTCAATCTAATAAATCCAAAAAGCCGTTTTCAAAAATTGGCTCGCTCAGCTAATAAAGATATGATTGCATCAAGAGTAAAACC
>DDHL01000094.1:16162-16756 GCA_002352945.1 Campylobacteraceae bacterium UBA1877
AAAACCATTAGCCATATTTGCAATGGCTTTTTTGTTTGTACTAAACCCTTTACATGTAAAAGCAGATGATAAAGACGATCCTCTCTCTAAGCTTCCAATATTAAAAAAGTTTGATTTGAACCATGCAAACAACTTTGGAACACTTTTGGTCCAAGGAGCCGATGGCAGAATTAAGCCAATTGATACAATAGCCCATGACGTACTTAATAAAGTTTATAGAAAAGATAGCTATCATGGATTAAAGGCAAACCAAGTCATTTTGGGAATGATGAGTGCGCCTGCGTATTGGCAAATCCAGCCTATGATTAAAATCCACCACAAAGAGCTTAAAAAGATTTTAGGGTTAAAAGAAGATGCAACCCATGCAGCGTTTAATGATTTTTTTGAAACTTCAGGGGATTATGCTTATAAATTGGCTAAATATGCCGAGATTGCAAACCGCAAAAAACCTGCTCAAAGAAATCTATTTGATAAAGATGTGCTAAAAGTTGATGAGCGTTTAAATATTTGCTACCTTGTATATACGGGTGAGATTTTCCGTATGATTCCTAAAATCGGAGATCCTGAAAATACTTGGTATAGTCCAAAAGTCTC
>DDHL01000094.1:16990-17145 GCA_002352945.1 Campylobacteraceae bacterium UBA1877
ACTTGGTATAGTCCAAAAGTCTCAATAACCCAATTCCCTCCAAAAGAGGGCGAAGAGGTTAGACGGATGCTTCTTGGTTACTTTGATGCAATTGCTAGCGGTTTAGATAGTGGTGATTGGAGTAGTGCGGATGAGGCAGTAAATGAGATTAAGGC
>DDHL01000072.1:0-328 GCA_002352945.1 Campylobacteraceae bacterium UBA1877
GCTTCTCGAAAACTCACCTCATTTGAGTGGTGTTCATAAGGTCCAACCAATACTAAAGGCAGACTTTTTGGTTTTATATTATAGCGCTCAATTGTCATTGGAGGACAGTAAAGCCCCATAAGTTCTTGAAATTTTTTTATTGCTCCTGTTGCGCCCGTACCTGCTGGAAAGATGTAAAAACTATCATCAATTTCTAAAGTTTTTCGCAAACTTTTTCTGGCTTTTTGATAATAAGCTTGGGTTTTTAGTGCGTTTGAAGATACCTCTGAATGGGTATTTGCATAAGTGTTTAAAATGGCACGAATGCGGCGCTCAATTGGACCATAAG
>DDHL01000072.1:586-5110 GCA_002352945.1 Campylobacteraceae bacterium UBA1877
ATAGAGCACATTTGGGTCACAAATAATACCTCGACGAATCTTTTCCATCTGTACCCTTTAATTTTTTGGCAAATTATACCTAAGGGAAGGGAATATTTTATTGAAACAGAACAATCTTTACATGTAAACCCCTTCTTAGATAACTAAAAATAAATTATAAATTATATTTAATCAACTTATTTTAATTATCTAAATAACAAAAATTTAAAGAAAAATGGAGTAGTTTTTTAAGTTTTGCACCTATATAATTTTAGTGTTTTCACAATTGCTAGGAGTGCCCAAATGGGCTGAGAAAAATCCTTGTACCTGATCTGGATAATACCAGCGTAGGAAAGCAATTTTACTGCCCTTTTCTTGCTTATCCATCAGTGTTGCATCTTCCTTTACATGTAAGGCTTTAAAATGAGTAGTTTCATGGATGGTTTTATAAATTCAATTCTTACAATCTCTTTTTGGGAAGCATTGGCTGTTTTTCTATCAATCACATATCTTATTTTGGCAATGAGGCAAAATATCTTATGCTGGGCTGGAGCCTTTTTTAGTACACTCATATATACAATTTTGTTTTTTGATGCACTTTTACTTATGGATTCACTTTTAAATGCTTACTATCTTTTGATGGCTCTTTATGGTTGGCACTCATGGAAGCATGGCAAAAATAGAAATGAAGAGCTAAAAGTCAGCTCTTGGGGATTAAAAACCAATTTAAAAATTGTTGTGGTTTTGGGCATAATAAGTCTTTTAGTCGGCTACATAATGGATAATTACACAAAGGCCGATTTTGCCTATTTAGATGCAGCAACTACCGTCTTTGCAATTTTTACAACTTATATGCTTGCTAAAAAAATCTTAGAAAACTGGCTCTATTGGATAGTAATCGATTTTGTATCAATCTATATTTATATCAATAAGGCTTTTTATCTCACAGCTGGACTTTTTATCCTTTATACAATCTTAGCATTTTTTGGTTTTCTAGAGTGGAAAAAGGCTGGGTTTAAAAATGGATATTAATTTTTTGCGCGATTTTGAAATTTTTTCAAACGTAAAGCCAACAAAAATGCAAGGGCTTAACAGCAGCACCTATGTTTTTCAAAAAGATAACAAAAAATATATTATCCGGCTTTTTAAAAATAGTGATATTAACCGAAAAACTGAGTTTGCATTAACAAAAAAAGCATACTATAAAAATATAGCTCCAAAACCTCTTTTTTTAGACTGCAAAAACAATCTCATGGTTTTACAATTCCTTGAGGGTAAACACTATAAAAAACTTTCAAAACCACAGATACAAAATTTGGCAAGAAGTGTAAAAAAATTGCATAGTATTAAATGTAAGCAAAAGCCTTACGATATTGTAAATGATTTTAATGAATATAAAAAATTGCTAAACCCGCCCTTTCAAGCGGGCTTAATCTTTAAAGCTATTAAAAAAGTGCAAAAAGATTATGTACTGTGCCATCACGATCTTAACCCAAACAATATTCTCTTTTGCAATGAAGGTATAAAATTTATCGATTGGGAATTTGCAAGAGTTAATGATAGATATTTTGATCTTGCCTGCATAGCTGTTGAATTTAAACTCAATAAACAAGATATAAACATATTGGTACGTTCATATTTTAAAAACAAAAGAGTCGATTTTAAAAAATTACATCTTTACATGAAAGCTTATATACAATTATCAAAACTTTGGCTTTTAAAACGTCAGTTTAAACATATATCTTCCTTAAAATATAAATTTTAATAAATTTTTTTAAAATAAATTTAATGAATATTTGTAAAAAAATATTTACTTTAAGCCCAAAAATAGTTAAAATTCTCCATTTTTTTCTAAATAATGACTAAAAAAATATCTAAATAATATATTTTATTCATCAATAAGTTTAAACAATTATTTTCCTTTTTTGGAAAAAGTAAAATAATTGTTACGTTAATATTACGATGTTAAGTTAAAATTCACTTACATAAAAACTTTACAAGAAAGGATTTAGCATGGTTTTACGTAAAACGTTTGGCATGTTCGTTGTGTCTTGTCTTTTGGCTGTTGCCTCATTTGCCCTTGACCTACCCGCTAACAAGTTAGTGAGTGTAGATTGGCTTAAAGAAAATTTAGGCAACAAAGACTTGGTCATAATCGACATCCGAAATGACAAAAAGAAAGAGGGCCTTTATAAAAAAGGGCATATTCCAGGTGCAATCCAATGGAAAGAAAGCAGCATCAGAGAAGTTCGCTTCAAAGAGGTTCCAGGCTATATTGCCTCACCAATACAATTTACTCGAGTAATGCAAAATAGTGGCATTACAGATGATAGTGTAGTTGTATTCTATTCTGATGGTCAAACTCCTGGCAGCTATACAATTGCTGGCTTGGCAGTTTACATCACTGAATATTATGGCTTTACCAATACTGCGGTATTAAATGGTGGTTTTGCTGCTTGGCAAGCTGCTGGTTATCCTGTCGAAACTGATATCGTAAAACCAAAAAGAAGCAATTGGAAAATTACAAAAATGAATACTGACTTAGTTGCTGCGCTTTTTGATATCGATGCTGCAACTGAGCTAGGAACAGCTCAACTTATCGATTCACGTAATAATGCTCAAGTTGAAGGTTCTGCAAAACATCCAAAAGTTCTCAAAGCTGGCCATATTCCAGGAGCAAAACATATTTTTGTTGGAAACTTCACTAAAAAAGATGGAGATGTTGTTTATCTAGATGCTGCTAATGCAAAAGCTCAGTTTGAAAAAGCTGGCGTTGATATGAACAAACCTGCTATTTGGTACTGTAACACAAGCTGGTATGCATCTGGTGCATGGTTTGCTGGTAAATATTTAGGCGGACTTCAAAATGCAAAAGTTTACGAAGGCTCTATGGTTGAATACACAAGAGCACCTAAGCGTAAAGTAGTAAAAGGCGCTATTAAATAATTTAGCTTTCGATTGGAGCATCTGCTAAAAAGCAGGTGCTCCATCCTTTTAAAGAGTTTTTTAATGTGTAGTTTATTTACCATCTTTTTACATGTAAACCTTTGTGCATACTTTAAAAAACTCAATTCATTTAGGAGTAATGATACATGCGAAGCATTTCATTAGCAAATAATAGAAGCAATGGCTATTTAATCATCTCTTTTTTAGTCCTTGCTATTAGTCTTTATGGCATTGCTCAAGTCTTTTTTCATGGACAAGAGCACAGCTACGGCGTTTCTCGCGAGGTTCCTCTTGGGCTTCTTCATATCGGCTATGCCTTTTTTGTAGGTATTAGTGTGGGATTGTCGGTTGTGGCAACTCTTTCACACGTATTTAAATTTGAAGCCTACCATGTAAGAAGCAAACATATTGCGCTTCTTTCATTTGCATCTTTGATTGGTGCATTTTTTCTCATCTTTTGGGAACTTGGCGGACCATTTGAGTTGCAAGTACTGCGTTTTGTAAGATATTATGTAAATTTTGAGGTTACATCACCAATCTGGTGGATGTCCACATTTTATCTATTTGAAACTCCCCTTTTAGCTTTTGAGGTTTACTTGCTCATGAAAGGGACCAAAAAAAGCATTTTTTATGCCGGTGTTGTAAGTTTTATTCTAGGAATTTCAGCTTATAGTACACTCTCAATGGTTTTTGCAGTAAATGCAGCAAAACCAATCTGGCATAGCTCACAATTTACAATCTCTTTCTTAATTGGCGCACTCATTTGCGGCGGAGGTGTTGTAATCTTGTTAATGTATCTTCGCAAAGCAAGCGAGCCAAATAGAGAAGAGACGATTAGCGCAATTAGTAAAATGATCTTTTTCTTGCTTATTGCAAGTATATTTATCCATATTTGGACAGCAATTATCACATCTTATGGGGATGATCTTTTAGGAAAATCTATTGCTTTGGTTTATGGTGGACCTATGGCTTTTAACTACTTCTTTTTTGAACTATTTATTGGAATTGCAATCCCATTTGCACTCCTTTTAATAGGCAAGTTTAAGTCACTTCCTCTATCAGCACTCGCTTCAGTATTTGCTATCGTTGGAGTTTTCTTTTCACGCTTTGATGCAGTAGTTGGCGGCCAGCTTGTTAAGGTAGAATCAACCTTTTTACCAAATCTTGAATTAGCTAGCTACACACCAACACTAGCAGAAATATCTATTTTTATTGGAGGTGCTGGACTTGTGATGGTTATTTACGAACTTGGCAACAAGTACCTACCTTTAAACGAGGAGGTTGAAAAATGAGAAATTTAAAATTATCAAGAAGATCTTTCCTAAAAATGGCCGGAGCCACCGGTGTTGCCGGTAGTGCAGGCTTATTGGGACTTCCATCTCCTCTAAAAGCATTCAAGCAAAAGAGCGACGCTAGAGATTTTATGACTTTTGAGCGAGGCACTTATAGTCCAAACTATTGCGAAATGTGCTTTTGGAACTGTGGCTTGGATGTTTATACTGACAATGGCAAGATTATTAAAATTGAAGGAAATAAAGAAAATCCAAATAACCATGGGCGCATCTGTGCAAAAGGAAATGCCGGCCTTTACTCCACATA
>DDHL01000093.1:0-4519 GCA_002352945.1 Campylobacteraceae bacterium UBA1877
GGGACCAATTGGGCGACCCTCAGAAGAAGTTTCGGTCAATTCCCTAGCAGAGCTTAAAGAGTATTTTAAAGATGACCAAGAACTTTCCAAATGGCTTCAAATCTGTTCAGTTGCAATTAACGATACCCTTGTAAACTCCCTTGATACTCCAATTAAAGAGAATGACAAAATCTCACTTTTGCCCCCAGTTTGCGGAGGGTAAAATGTTAGAGCTTTATGATGGACCTTTACATGTAGAAGAGATTTTAAATCGTTGGTACAATGAGTATCGAAATAAAAATTGCGGTGCTTTTGTGACATTTGTGGGAATTGTTCGAGATGAAGATGGGATTGATGGGCTTAGTTTTGATGTGTATGAGCCAATTCTTAAAAATTGGTTTGATGCGTGGCAAGAGAAGGCAAAAGAGCGCAATGCCTATCTTGTGATGGCTCACTCCATTGGAGATGTGTTAAATCACCAAAGCTCTTATATTTCAGGTGTTATCTCACCCAAACGCCGCGCCGGATTAGAGCTTCTTGATGCCTTTGTGGAAGATTTTAAGGCAAAGGCTCCTATTTGGAAATATGACCTTGTTGATGGTAAACGCATTTATGCAAAAGAGCGCAGTACCAAATTGCCAGGCTCTGGAATATTAGGGAGCAAATGATGGCATGGACACCTTATGAAAAAACAGTTGAAGCGTTAGTCAAAAGCCTTACATGTAAAGAGCGTGTTGAGGTTGTAGGACTTATGGAGGCGCGAGGAAGGATTTTAGCAAAAGATAT
This sequence comes from Campylobacteraceae bacterium UBA1877, assembly GCA_002352945.1. Taxonomy (GTDB): domain Bacteria; phylum Campylobacterota; class Campylobacteria; order Campylobacterales; family Campylobacteraceae; genus UBA1877. Next base: position 766 of record DDHL01000093.1, read on the forward strand.
AATTGCAAAAGAGAATCAACCCGCATTTCCAACTTCTGAAATGGATGGATATGCAATCCGCGCAAAAGATCAAGATAAAGGCGTTTTGAAACTTACTCACCGTGTTCCTGCTGGAACCCAGATATCTTTACATGTAAATGAGGGAGAGTGCATTAAAACCTTTACTGGCTCCTTGGTAAGCGAGGGTGCTGATACGGTTATTCCCATTGAAAATGTAGAGGTTGATGGCAGCAGCGTTCGAATTGTAACTCCAGTCAAAGAGGGTTATGCCGTTCGTCCTGTTGGCGAGGGGTATAAAAAGGGTGAAGTGCTCATTCCAAAAGGGACAAAAATTGGATTTGCTCAAATTGGCGTGCTTGCCGGACTTGGAGAAGTGCAAGTTAGCGTTTATGTGCAGCCAAAAGTGGCTATTTTGGCAACTGGAAGTGAGATAGTCGATCTTGGTCAACCCTTGCCAAGTTCAGCACACATTAGAAGCTCAAATCATGTAACCATAGCTGCACTAGCTCAAAACGCAGGCGCTCAAGCGATTATTTTAGGTTTAGCAGGCGATGATAAAGAGCTTATTAAAAAGCGGATATTAGAAGGGCTTGAGAGTGCAGATATTGTAGTAACAACAGGTGGAGTGAGTGTTGGAGATTATGATTTTGTAAAAGATATTATCGGTGATTTGGCGATGGAGACCATCATACAAGGAGCCGATATAAAGCCAGGAAGACATGTTCGCGTGGTTAAAGTTGGACAAAAATATATCCTAGCACTACCGGGTTTTCCATATTCAAGTTCAGTAGTCTTTGGACTCTATGGTTTGCGAATTATAGATTTTATGCTCAACCAAGACTATGATAGGCGTTTTTGTTATGCCACGCTAGAAGAAGATTATAAAAAGCGCTCTAAATTTACCGAATTTACTGCATGCAATCTTTATGAAAAAGATGGAGAGTTTTGGGTCAATTTAGAGGGCAAAAAGATGGGTTCAAGCGCCATATTAAATAATCTTTTAGGCCAAGCGACACTTCTTTGCGTTCCAAAAGAGGCCAAGCTTTTAAAAGCTGGCACAAAGGTAAAAGTACTCAAGCTTGAGCCTTACATGTAAGCTTTTTAATTAACTTTACCCGCCTTTAAACAAAGGTGGGTGAAATTTTTATAAAAAACTGCATAGCTTAAATAAGCAAATTTTTTATATCTAATTCATCTATGAGTAGACCATCGTACTTTACAATCAAAAGAGCCTCTGTTTCGTTTTTGTACCACTCAACAACTCCATTGATTGAGCTTAGCTTAGCAAGATTTGCAAGTTTTATATCTATAAGTGGAATATAGAGGTTTTTTGTACGGTGAGGATTTGGCAAAGTTGCTAGCATAACAAGCCAAAAAATAGCAACAATTGTCACAATCCATGCGATACTTACTAAACCAAAATGGGTATAAAGCCATCCTCCTAGTGCGCCACCCATAAAGGTTCCAAAGTGTCCAAAAGAGTTAAAAACACCAAGAGCTGTGCCCCGTTCATGAACTCTAGCATATTTGCTAGCAAGGGATTGCATAAGCGGTTCATGAATATTGAAACCAATGAAAAAGACGGCAACTCCGAGTATGAAAATCAAAGATGAGTTGGCATAGGCCATGATAAGATAACTAATGCTAAAAAGGATAACTCCAAGCATGAGCATCGCTTTTGATTTATGGCGTTTTTCTCCAAAAACTGCCGAAGCTCCCATGGCAAATATTCCAAGCAGTAAAGATGGAAGGTATACCTGCCAAAGGCTTGCTTTTTCCATTCCAAATTTGTGAACCATAATGATAGGAATGACTAAAAACGCTAAAGTCATCATTCCTTTTTGTAAAAAGTTTGTGATATTCATGCGTAAAAGCTGGGTGTTTTTAAGTAAAACGTGCATACGGGATTCATCCATCTCATATGCGTGAGTGATGCGAGGTGGATTTGGAACCTTTGAAAAAAGAAGAATAATTGCTCCAACTGCGCTAAGAGCGGTTATCCAAAAAAGAATTCCAACTCCATAAATCCCTCCAAGAAGCGGTCCTAGTCCCATAGATATGGCAAAGCTTAAAGCAATGCTTGCTCCCATAAAAGCCATAGCGCGAGAACGCATCTCCTCTTTTACCAAATCACTAAGAAGCGCTGAACCAACGGCTCCAATAGCCCCAGCACCTTGCAAAAAACGTCCTAACATTAGTGAGTATATACTCTCTGAAAATGCACAAACAATGGAGCCAATAAATAAAATAGTCAATCCAATAGCAATAGTCTTTTTGCGCCCTATGCGATCTGAGAGCATACCAAAGGGAACTTGTAAAATCATCTGCGTAAGCGCATACCCTCCAAGGGTGACTCCTACGAGAAATTGAGTAGCTCCTTCAAGCTCCAAAGCATAAACTGACAAGACTGGTAAAACTATAAAAAGTCCTAAAAATCGAAGGGCGATGATGGCACTTAAGGGCCCGACAGTTCGAAGCATATACAACCTTCTACGATAAAATTACTCCTATTTTACTCTCCTCTTGCTTTAAAAAGCTTTTTAGAAAAAAGTTATGTTAAAATTTCCTTCTTGTAGTTGTTTACATGTAAAGCCAAAAGGAATGAAATTGAAGATAGTTTTAGCCACTTCAAATAAGGGAAAAATTAAAGAAATCAAAGCCTTTTTAAAAGAGTATGATGTTGTTGGATATACTCACGAAATTGAGCCCTTTGAGATAGTTGAAGATGGGAGTACATTTAAAGAAAACGCTCTTATTAAAGCCCGCGCAGTTTATGAAAAATTACCAAATAAAAATGTAATCGTTTTAGCAGATGATAGCGGAATTTCAGTGCCTGTATTAAATAATGAGCCTGGAATTTATAGCGCAAGGTATGCAGGAGCTAAGGCGAGCGATAAGGATAATCTTCAAAAATTAATTGATACATTAAAATCTAAAAATATTTCAAAAACTCCAGCATTTTACACAGCAGCTATCGCTTTAGCGACTCCTTGGGGTCAATTTAGCGTTCACGGATGGATGCATGGAGATGCAATTGATGAAGCAAAAGGTAAAAACGGTTTTGGGTATGACCCAATCTTCATCCCCCATGGTTTTATGCAAACCTTAGCCCAAATGGATGAAGCAAAAAAGATTCAAATTTCTCATAGAACTCAAGCTCTAACCCATGCACTTACAATATTAAACTCTCTTAAAGGAATGAAATGAAAACAGTGTTGATTATTGGTGCGGGCGGTGTAAGCCGCGTTGCGACTACAAAGTGTGCTATGAATACTCAAACTTTTGGGCGCATTGTTTTAGCAAGCCGCACAAAATCCAAGTGTGACGCCATTGCTAAAGATATTGATGAGCGTTTACATGTAAAGATTGAAACTGCAAGTGTGGATGCAGATAATGTGCCCGAATTGGTTAAATTAATCGAACAGGTAAAACCAAATCTTGTTTTAAATGTTGCCTTGCCTTACCAAGATTTAACTATTATGGATGCTTGCATTCAAACGGGAGTTGATTATTTGGATACAGCAAATTATGAGCATCCAGATGAGGCGAAATTTGAATATAAACTCCAATGGGCAAAAGATAAAGAGTTTAAATCAAAGGGCATTATGGCTCTTTTAGGAAGCGGATTTGACCCAGGAGTTACCAATGTATTTTGTGCTTATGCAAACCAGTATCTATTTGATGAAATCCATACAATTGATATTTTAGACTGCAATGCAGGCGATCACGGGTATCCATTTGCAACTAATTTTAA
>DDHL01000093.1:4737-6999 GCA_002352945.1 Campylobacteraceae bacterium UBA1877
CTAATTTTAACCCTGAAATTAATTTGCGCGAAGTAAGCTCAAAAGGGCGCTACTGGAAAGAGGGCAGCTGGATTGAAACAGATCCGATGGAGATTAAAATGGTATGGGATTATCCAGAAGTTGGCCCAAAAGACAGTTATCTTCTTTATCATGAAGAGCTTGAATCGTTAGTTAAAAACATTAAAGGCTTAAAACAAATTCGCTTTTTTATGACCTTTTCGCAAAGCTATTTGACCCACATGAAATGTCTTGAAAATGTTGGAATGCTTGGTATTAAGGAAGTAGAACACAAGGGGATGAAGATTGTTCCAATAGAGTTTTTAAAAACCCTCTTGCCAGATCCAGCAAGCCTTGGTCCTAGGACAGTTGGAAAGACAAATATCGGCTGTGTAATTAAAGGAGTAAAAGATAATAAACCTAAAAAAGTTTACATCTATAATACGTGCGACCATCAAGAGTGCTACAAAGAGACTGGAGCGCAAGCTGTAAGTTATACAACAGGAGTTCCGGCTATGATTGGGGCAAAATTGATGTTAGAGGGCAAGTGGAGAGGCGAAGGTGTATTTAACATGGAAGAGTTTGATGCAAAACCATTTATGGATGAGCTTAACCTTCAAGGATTGCCTTGGAAGATTATTGAGATGGACCCAAATGAGAGTTTTGAGGTAAAATAGGTGTATCACATCCTCATCACCGGCTGTTCGAGTGGAATTGGCTTATATTGTGCAAAAGCTTTACATGTAAAGAGTGAATTTTGTGTATATGCTAGCGCACGAAAAGATGAGGATGTGCAAAAACTTCGCCAAATGGGGCTTTGGGCTTGTAAATTAGATTTAGACGACAACAATAGCATCCAAGATGGTTTGAATGAAGTTTTAAAAAAAAGTGGAGGCAGGCTTGATATTTTATTTAACAATGGCGCCTTCGGACAGCCTGGCGCAGTTGAAGATTTAAGCGATGATGCATTAAAGGCTCAATTTCAAACCAATGTTTTTGGTACCCAATACCTAACAAATCTCGTTTTAAAGATAATGCGTTCACAAAATAGCGGGCGAATAATCTACAATAGTTCGGTTTTGGGTTTTGCAGCTATGAGGTATCGAGGAGCTTATAATGCTAGTAAATTTGCCATTGAAGGCTTAGCCGATACTTTGCGCCTTGAGTTAAAAGGCAGCAATATTCATGTAATACTCATTGAGCCAGGGCCTATTCAAAGTGCTTTTAGGCAAAATGCTCTAAAAAAGTTTCTTGCAAATATTGATATGAATAATTCAGCCCATAAAATTGAGTACAAAAAGAGTTTAAAGCGTTTAGGGGGAAGTAAAAAAACTCCTTTTAGTTTAAAGCCCGATGCAGTTTATAAAGTGCTTTTAGAAGCTATTTTCTCTTCAAAACCCAAAGCGCGCTACCGAGTAACAGTACCAACGAAGTTTTTATGGTACTTAAAAAGGGTTTTGCCAACTTTTATAATGGATTGGCTTTTAAAAAAGATAGCCTAGTATTGTTGAAGATATAAAGAGTTAAATTTAGCAATAGAGAGGGGTTTTGAAAAGTAGTACCCTTGATAAAAATCACACTTTAAGTATTGAAGTGCCTCTAAATCGTCCTTATTTTCAACTCCTTCAGCAACGACTGTCAGGCGCATAATTTTTGCAATCTGAATGATGATTTCCACAAGGGCCATTTTATCATGGTTTTCTAGCATGCCAGCGATAAACTCTTTATCAATCTTTACCGTATTAACCGGCAGTTTGTGTAAGTAGCTCAAAGAGGAATAGCCTGTACCAAAATCATCAATGGCTAGCCCAAAACCAAGTAGTCGGAGCGTATTTAAGGCGTTGATATGTTTTCGATGTTCTGCTGAGAAGCTTTCTGTTATCTCAAACTCAATCTCATTTGTATTGATTTCATAAGTTGCAATCATCTGTTTTATATGAGGGATAAAATCTGGATCTTTTAACTGCCTGATGCTAAGATTGATTGCAAGATTAAAATGCCAGCCTCTTTTTTCCCACCTTCTTTTTTGGCTAAAAGCATTTTTAATAATCCACTTTCCAAGTGGAACGATAAGCCCTGAATCTTCAGCGATATCTATAAAATGGTTTGGGCCCAAGAGTCCACTTTGAGGATGGTTCCAACGCAAAAGAACTTCTGCACCTCTAATGTATCCTGTATCGGTTTCAACCTTTGGTTGGTAGTAGAGTTCAAATTCACCCGACTCAATCGCACTGCTAATTTGGCGTTCAAGATGAATTATTGTAT
>DDHL01000070.1:0-5527 GCA_002352945.1 Campylobacteraceae bacterium UBA1877
GGTCTTCCATGGCCGTGCTGGACAGAAAAACATAGCGGAAGCCCAATTCTTTATAATGTAGACCGACCAGTAAGTGAAGGCGGTATGGGCTTTAGGAACCGTTTTGGTTTAGAGCATAATGGCGTAAGCCAGCTTGCTGCAGATACAGTAACAATCAAAGGTTCAAAAGTAAAAGGTGGCTACCCAGAGATTACCAAAGATAATATTGAAAAAGTTCTTGGAATCAAGCTTACTGAAGAAGAAAAAGCAAAAATGGGTGCTAACTGGAAAGTGGATAAGAGCAATATTATTGTAGAAAAATGTATGGAAGCTGGTGTTGCTCCATATGGAAACGCAAGAGCGCGTTGTATGGTATGGCAATGGGAGAAATTTGACCATGAAATTCCACGACACCGTGAACCAATCCACTCTCCTCGAACAGACTTGGTTAAAAAATATCCATCATTTAAAAATGATCGAACCGGTCATTACCGTCTAACAACCCAGTATGCTTCATTGCAGCAAAGCAAAGATTTTGCCAAAGAATTCCCAATTAACTTGGTGACTGGACGTATTGTAAACATGAATGGTGCTGGAGTCGAAAACAGAAGTTCAAAATACTTAGTTGAACTTACACCTGAAATGTATGCTGATATCAATCCAGATTTGGCAGCTAGATATGGAATCAAAAATGGCGATATGATGTGGGTACACTCACCAGAGGGAACAAAAATCCGTGTTAAAGCACGATATACCCAATCTGTTTTACCTGATCGTATTTTCTTACCATTCCACTTTGCAGGACATTTCCAAGGAGAGGATTTGACCGAGCGCTATCCTGAGGGATCAGTACCATATGCAAGAGGCGAAAGTGCTTGTACTGTTACAAACTACGGGTATGATGTCATCACTCAAATCCCAGAAACTAAAGGCGGTCTATGCCGCATCGAAAAAGCGTAGGGAGGTGAAAGATGAGTAGTGTAATGTCTCGAATGAAATTTTACTGTGATGAAGCCCGTTGTATTGAGTGTAACGGTTGTAGTGTTGCCTGCGCTGAAGGTCATGAACTGCCAGTTGGCATAAACCGTCGTAAAGTTATAACTTTAAATGAAGGTGTTGAAGGCAAGGAGTTCTCGCTCTCCATTGCCTGCATGCACTGTACTGATGCTCCTTGTGAACAAGTGTGTCCGGTAGATTGTTTTTATATTCGTGAAGATGGAATTGTTCTTCATGATAAAAAAACATGTATTGGGTGTGGCTATTGTCTTTATGCATGCCCATTTGGTGCTCCTCAATTTCCAAGAGATGGTGCATTTGGCACTAAAGGAGCTATGGATAAATGTACTATGTGTGCAGGTGGTCCAGAAGAGACAAACTCTGAAGAAGAGCGTAAACTCTATGGTCAAAACCGCATTGCTGAAGGTAAGGTACCTGTATGTGCTGCTATGTGTTCAACTAAGGCGCTTTTGGTTGGCGATGGTGAATCAGTAGCTGCAATTTACCGCAAGCGTGTTATGTCACGCGGACAAGGTGTTCAAGGAATGCCTTATGGGTGGAGCACGGCTTACTAATGGAGGAGCAAAGGATGAATATACGTCTTAGTGCGCTTCTACTCCCCCTCATGGGTTCAGCGGCATTAGCCGCTGATAACCCCATTTGGGGTGCAGGACGCATTACAAACATTACAGGGTATGGACAAGTAGAGAGTACCAAACTAGGACCGCTTTTTACACTCTTGCAGAACCAATACTTTGCTCCTATATTCCTAGCAATTCTCATTGGAGTTCCAACAGTATTTTTACTCCACTACCTCATAGTTGGACCAAAGGTCTTTCCACATGGAGGCAGAAAGATTAAAGTATTTAGTATCTTTAATCGAATCGTCCACCAAATGGCAGCTTTGAGTTTTATAGTTATTGTTCCAACAGGATTTGTACTGGTTTTTGGAGACTTCTTTGGCGGCGGCGGGTTTGTACGTTTGTGTAAAAACCTCCATGGACTCTTTACCATACTCTTTGTAATAGCAGTTATTCCTATGTTTTTTATGTGGGTAAAACATGCTCTTTTTACTTTTATTGATTTAAAGTGGATGATGATACTAGGCGGATACCTATCTAAAGAGAAAAAACCAGTACCTGCTGCTAAATTTAATGCAGGTCAAAAGATGTGGTTCTGGATTGCAACTTTAGGTAGTATGGTTATGGTAATTACTGGAGCTATGATGTATCTTCTTGACTTTGATATGAGTATGCTTCGGTCCATAACAGGTCTTAGCCAAATAGACTTACTAAGACTAGCAGCCATTACACACAATGTAATGGGATTTTTGGTTGTAGCCTTGTTCTTTACACACATTTACATGTCTATGTTTGCAATCAAAGGTGCAATTCACAGCATCATAGATGGACACATGGAAGAGGAAGAACTTAAAATCCTTCACCCATACTACTACGAAAAGTTACAAAAAGATGGGAAGGTGTAAATCAAAAGGGAGCCTCCTCCCTTTTGATCTTTATGTGTAAAACCCCTTTACATGTAAAGATGATTTGAGTTTATTTTTTATTTGAAAGATTGTGCTAAGATAGCGTAACTAAAATGCAAAGGCATGATATGGAACCCATATTTACTACAAAAATAACCAAAATCAAAGATGGCAAAAAGATTGAAGTTGATGACTCTCTTGTAAGAGAGATTAAGCTTGAAATCACAGTAAATGGTAAAAGAGTTGGCGCTGTTATGGCAACTCCGGTGGATCAAGAAGCTTTAGCACTTGGCTATTTGATGAGTGAAAATATTATTGCTTCATATGAAGATGTAACGAAGATGGAACTTATCAATGATGGGATGGGAATTGAGATTGAAGCTAAAGCAAATGATGATAGCATTGGAAAGTTAAACGCCGAGAGTGTTGTTATAAGCGGATGTGGAAGAAGCGTTACTGCAAATATCGACCCTGAAGCGATTGAAGCAAAAGTGATAAATAATCCAATGAGTATTGAGGCTTCACTTTTATCTGAACAGATGAGTAAATTTTATACTGAGTGTCCTTTGTATGAGCAAACCGGATGCGTTCATACAGCAAAATTATACATAGATGAAGATACTTTTTTTATTGGTGAAGATATTGCCCAGCACAATACAATCGATAAAGCAATTGGAAAGGCGCGACTTGCTAAGGCTGATTTATCAAAAGCCTTTTTAATGGTTAGTGGAAGGCTCTCGTCCGAAATGGTAGCAAAAGCAGTAATGCACCAAATCCCCATTTTAGTCTCTCGTACTGCATCAACTTGTCTTGGACTTATGATTGCTAGAAAATTTAATCTAACCCTTATCGGTTTTGCAAGAAATGGAAGAATGAATATCTATAATGCTCCGGAGCGAATTGATGTTTGATCTTGAGAAAATTATAAAAGAGAATCTAAATAGCGATGGAAAGCTTACATGTAAGGATGCTTTTAAGATTGCAGCTAAAACAAAAACGCCAATTGGCGACGCCGGGCAGAAGGCAAAAGAGCTTGGAATTCGCATAACTGATTGCGAATTAGGCCAATTTGGCGGACTTAAAAATAGCGGTGAATTTGACCAAGAGGCAAAGGCAAGGCTTGAAAAGTTAGTAGATGAGAATGGAAAAGTTATTTGCAAAGATGCAAGAGATGCCGCTGCTGGTTTGGGCTTGAAAAAGATTAGAGGCACCCTTAAAGAAGCTGATATTGATGTGAAATATTGTGAGCTTGGCTGCTTCAGAGAGAGAAAGCGACCAAGAATCTATGTACGAACAAAGACGTGGATTGAGAATGAAAAGGGCGAATTGCTCTTTGGTAAAGGCAAAACGCAGGTTTTAGAAGATGTTGAGCGAACCGGCTCAATCTCCGGCGCTGCCAAACGGCTAGGGATGAATTATAAAAAGACATGGAGCCATGTTCAAATTTTGCAAAAAAGTTTTGATAAGCCCCTTGTTGAAACCCAAAAAGGCGGCGGAGAACGGGGTGGAACGACTTTGAGCGTGGAAGCCTATGAGCTTATGGATGCATACAAAAAGCTTCAAGCAGATATTGAGGCTTTTGCAAACAAACGCTTTAAAGAGCTCTTTTTAGAACCTCGCAATAAAAAAGAGTTTGGTTCCAAGTAAAGGAATGATATAATACTAATAAAGGAGAGAAGATGCTTATTGCACTTAATGATCGAGTCTATTTAAATACAGAAAGAATCACAAGAATAAAAGTGGATGAAGTCCAAGATGGGATTAGAATCCGTTTTTATGAAGGTGAGCGTCAGGTGGCTAAAAGCCAAAAATTCCCTTCAGTAGCTGATGCGAAAAAGTGGATTGAAGAAAACTTCAAATAATCTTTAGGCCTTCGGGCCAACCCCTCTTTAGGCTTGAGTTCAAGCAAACGTCGAACTTCCTCGACTCATTAAATTTTCTTACATAGATTGGAGTCCTCATGCAAATTGATTGCCGAAATTTAGAATGTCCTCAACCAGTTCTTGAAACTAAAAAAGCTCTTGAGTCATTACCCGAAGATGCAGTACTTGAAGTACTAGTTAACTCAGTTGCATCTCACCAAAATGTACTGCGCTTTGCAAAAAATAGTGGTTATGAAACTCGCGAAAGCACAAATGGCGATACGACGACTATTACAATTGTCAAAGGATACGCTTGTGAAATTGCTCAAGAAGCAGACAAAAAAGAGGGATTTTGCGATAAAACACTCTTTTTAAAAGATGATAAAGTAGGCGAGGGTGAGCTTGGAGGAAAATTGATGGTTGGTTTTTTAAAAAGTGTGCTTGAGCAAGATACTTTGCCAAAACGCATAGTATGTGTAAACAAAGCAGTCTTTTTAACAACCGCACCAGAAGATAGCCCGGTTATGCAAACCCTAAAAGCTTTAGCAGATAAAGGTGTTGAAATTTATTCATGCGGGGTTTGTTTGGAATTTTATAAACTCCAAGATGAGTTAAAAGTCGGCATGATAGGAAATGCTTATGGAACTATTGAAATGCTTCTTCAAAGCGAGGATGTAATAAGTTTATGAGAGAGTATAAAGACGCACGCCTTACCCAATATGTCAAAGCTGCGGGTTGAGCTGCCAAGGTAGGTCCGGCGGATCTTACATCTTTGCTTGGCGGGCTTTATGAGCCGCATCCAAATGTTTTAGTAGGCAGTGAAGGCAGTGAAGATGCAAGCGTTTATAAACTAGACGATAAGCGCGCATTAGTTCAAACTGCCGATTTTATCACTCCGGTGGTAAATGACCCATACTTGTATGGGCAAATCGCAGCTGCAAATGCCCTAAGTGATGTATTTGCTATGGGAGGCGAGGTCTTAACTGCTCTTAACCTTGTTGGATTTGATGGATGCCACCATCCTTATGAGCTTCTTCGAGAGATTTTAGAAGGCGGCCGTGATAAGGTGCTTGAGTGCGGTGGTGTAGTAACTGGTGGACACACTATCGATACTCCAGAAATGTATTATGGTCTGTCTGTAACAGGGGAGGTAAACCCAAATAGTTTTTGGCGCAACAATACACCTCGAGTTGGAGATGTGCTG
>DDHL01000070.1:5794-6198 GCA_002352945.1 Campylobacteraceae bacterium UBA1877
ATGGGAGTTTTATCTACATCAATTAAAGCAGATATGCTCTCAAAATCTGAAATTTTAGAAGCCGCTAAGATAATGGCGCAACTAAATGTGCATGCCATGAGAGTTTTAAGAGATTATCAAGTGAGTGCTTGTACAGATGTGACAGGCTTTGGACTCCTTGGTCATGCGCTTGAGATGGCAAATGAAAAGGTTACATTAACTTTTAATGAGGGCTCAATTCCATTTTTACAAAGCGCAAAAATGTATGCAGATATGGGAATAATCCCAGCTGGAACTTATGCAAATAAAACCCATGTAAGCTTTACATGTAAAGAGTATGAAAATATTCTTTTATACGATGCTCAAACTTCAGGCGGTTTATTAGCTGCACTCCCAGAAGATGAAGCAAAATTGGCCTTGCCAAA
>DDHL01000070.1:6429-9210 GCA_002352945.1 Campylobacteraceae bacterium UBA1877
CCATGATATTGGATATGAGCACGCTTGTATAATTGGTCAAGTTCAAGAGTTAGAAAATGAACCGATTCGAGTAGTTTAAAAAGTTAGTTAAAGATATTTTTTATAAATGAGTGTGAAACAAGCAGTTTAGGCAAGCTTGTTTTCACAACTCTCTTTTTGGGTAAACTCTCCATGGGCTTTGACATATTCAATTCCCCAATTAAACATTTCATTTAAAACAGGGCGCAATTTTTCACCAATTTCAGAGAGTGAATAGACTACCTTTGGAGGCACTTGGGCAAAGACCTTTCTTGTAATGATTTTATGCTCTTCAAGCTCTCTTAGTTTGATTGTAAGTGTTTTTTGGGTGATATCGCACACCTCTTCATGGAGCTCTTTATAGCGCTTTTGGCCATCTAGCAAGTGCCAGATTATCCCTAGTTTCCATTTATCGTTAAAGATGTCTTGAACAATGGTGATGGAACATTTATACTCTTTGTTATTAACTTTATACATGTAAACTTTCCTTAGCGCAATTATACCACAACATGCATAAAACTCCATTACATACAAAAAGTATCGTAAGAGTATTTTAAGTCCATTAAATCTATAATTTCGTCAAAGGAGCGAGCATGAAAAATGTATTTATCATCAATGGTCACCAAAAATATGAGGGCGTAGCTGAGGGAAATTTGACAAAATTTTTCATCCAAAGCGCTAAAGAGTTTTTAGAAGAGAATGGCTTTAGTGTAAAAATTACAAATGTTCAAGATGGATATGAGCCTCTTGAAGAGGTTGAAAAGTTTAAATGGGCGAACTATTTTATCATCCAATATCCGGTTTTTTGGATGGGAGTTCCATGGATTTTTAAAAAGTATATCGATGAAGTTTTTGGCGCAGGCAAGGATAATGGAATTTACGCAAGCGATGGAAGAAGCAGAAATGATCCAACCAAACGCTATGGAAGCGGAGGCTTAATGCAGGGCAAAAAATATATGCTCTCTTTAACTTATAACTGCCCAACTAGTGAGTTTGATAATAAAGATGGGTTTTTTGAGGGATTAAGCGTCGATCAAGCTCACATTGCAACACACAAAACTTGGCAATTTTGCGGTGCAAAACCGATGCAGTCATTTTCGGTGCATGATATTTTTAAAGGTGATTTGGATTTAGAAAAAGAAAAAGAGAGATTTTTAGAGGTTTTAAAAAAGAATTTTTTATAAATTTATAACTTTTTTACATGTAAAGATGAAGCTGCTTGCAAAATAGAGTGTAAATTTTACATGTAAAGATAAAATTTTTAGGAGAGAAGATGAACCAAACTATTAAGCAATTGCAAAATCGAAAATCAATCCGCCAATTTACAGGTGAGCATGTAAGTGATGAGGATTTACAAACCATACTCAAAACTGCCCAAAGAGCTCCAAGCTCAGTAAACGGACAGCAAGTATCTTTAGTCTATACCCACGATAAAGAGAAGATTGCCAAAATTGCAAAGCTTTGCGGAGGTCAGCCTCAAGTAGAGCATGCCGATGTCTTTGTTGCAATTGTTATGGATTTTCATCGCACAAGCTCAGCCCTTGAGAGCGTGGGTAAAAAACATGTTATCCAAGAGAGCATTGAAGGGGTTTTGGTTGGGGCAGTTGATGCTGGCATTATGCTAAATCACCTTCAAAGTGCAGCAGAAGCTTTAGGTTATGGAACAACAGCCATTGGAGCAGTGCGGGCAAATCCAAAAGAGATAATTGAGCTTTTTAATCTGCCACCAAAAACCTTTGTGGTTGTTGGCTCAACCATTGGAGTTCCCACAAAAGAGGCAAAAGAGGCTCCTTTGAAACCAAGAGTACCATTTGAAAGCTTTGCGATGGAAGATGTTTATGATGCTAAAAAGGTTACCCAAGGAGCTTTAAAGTACGATAAAATTCTAAAATCCTTTAGAGAAGAAAACAACACCTCGATGCTTCCATCATATATTGATTCTTTAGAGCGGTTTTATACCAATGTTTACTTTAGGCAGAATAAAAAAGTGCTTGAAGAGCAAGGGTTTGCTTTTGAAGACAAAGTAGAATAATTTCATATTTTTGTGTGCTTATAGGGTTATAAAAGTTTAAACTAATAATAAAGATTTATAAGCTTATTGGTTCAAAGCAATTAGAATTGATAAAACTAAAAGGAGTTTTACATGCTAAGAATCATAATAAGCTTAATAAGCGCCGCCCTTTTTGCATTTGCAGGAGCGCCGGTAGAGTATAGTGTAGATGGTAAGGTTTATGAGGGATATTTTTCATCTCCATCAAGAAATGCACCACTTGTTTTAATGGTGCACGATTGGGATGGATTGACCGATTATGAAAAGAAGCGTGCCCAGATGCTTTTTGATCTAGGCTACGCAACTTTCATAGTTGACATGTTTGGCAAAGATGTTAAAGCCGACACTGTCCAAAAACGAAAAGAGCTTACTGGAGCTTTATATAGCGACCGTGCTAAGATGCGAAAATTGATGTATGGTGCTTTAGAGGCTGCTAAAAAAGTTGGAGCAAATGTTGAAAATGCTGTTGGCATGGGATACTGTTTTGGCGGTACTGTCATGTTAGACTTTGCCCGCTCAAAAGCTCCACTAAAAGCGTTTGTAACCTTTCATGGCGGACTTAAAACTCCACCATCACAAAGTGTGAGTGATATAAAAGGTGAGGTTGTAGTCTTTCATGGAACTGCCGATAAGGCAATTAGCATGGATGAGTTTGCAACCTTTGCTAAAGAGTTAGAAGAAGCTGGCATAACCCACGAAATGCACACATACAG
>DDHL01000070.1:9452-9667 GCA_002352945.1 Campylobacteraceae bacterium UBA1877
ACGCATTTAGTGTTTTTGGTTCATCAAGATACCACGCCGAAGCAGACCGCAAGTCATGGGCTAGGTTTAGTGAGTATTTAGGAGAGATATTTAATAAATAAAATCATCGATCCCACTCTTTACACAAATCGACCCATTCGGGTTGCTTTGTGTACTTAAAAAGCTCCTCTGGTGTTAATTTAACGGCGCTATTGATACTTCCGCAGGCTGGATAA
>DDHL01000070.1:9894-10904 GCA_002352945.1 Campylobacteraceae bacterium UBA1877
CGCAGGCTGGATAAATTATCTCAAAACGTTTTAAAGAGATATCAAGATAAATTTTTACCCCCTCACGTACTCCAAAAGGACACACTCCGCCCATTTGATGGCCGATATATTGGGGAAGCTCCTCTGGTTTTAGCATTTTAGCTTTGGTTTTAAAATAGGCTTTAAAAGCTTTGCTATCGACCTTTGCATCTCCCGCTGTTACTATAATAATTGGTTCTTTATCAACCCAAAAAGCAAGACTTTTAGCGATGTTTGCAGGGGCGCATCCAAGTGTTTTAGCCGCAAGCTCCACAGTAGCGCTAGAGGTTGCAAATGTTAAAATTCGATCTTTTAATCCTAAATTTTCAAGATAATTTTTTGCTTGAACAAAACCCATTTTATTCCTTTTGTAAAATAAAGGCGTATTTTACAAAAGAGTTTGTGCATATGCAAACCTTTACATGTAAATTGGATTTTTTCAGTTTGTAAAATTTTTTTTGGTTTTTTAATTTTTAAGTTAGAATAGGTATAAAAAAACAGAGAGTTTCATGCAAATAGTTCACTTTTCAGATACCCATTTGGGTTTTAACGACCTTGATATTTTAAATGAGTCGGGCATAAACCAGCGTGAGGCTGATTTTTATGATGCCTTTAGTCAAGTTGTTGCTCAAATAAAGCATATAAAACCAGATTTTATCATCCATACAGGTGACTTGTTTCACCGTCCATCTCCTAGCAATCGCGCCATTGCTTTTGCCCTTGAGCAGTTTCGTGCAATTGATGCTTTAAACATTCCATTTGTTTTAATTGGCGGCAACCACTCTACGCCACGAACGAGTGCTAGCCTTCCAATATTAAAAATTTTTGAGGGTTTTGAAAATATCTATGTCGCCTACAATCAAGCCTATCAAAAGTTTGAGTTTGAAGAGGTTATTTTTCATGCACTGCCCCATATGAATGATGAATCAAATGCTATTTTGCAAATTGATTTGTGCGAAAAGAGTATAAACCCAAACAAAAAAAATATCATG
>DDHL01000065.1 GCA_002352945.1 Campylobacteraceae bacterium UBA1877
AGAAAATTTTTGACGCTATCTTTTAATCCCTTCATCTGTTAAGTCGTATAGTTTATAAAATATTTTACTTATCTCTTTGTCAGTTATTATGAAATTAATTTTTAAAACAGATTTTTGAAACATAGACATAAAAGGAAAACCTCTCAATAATAATAATTACTTGGGTTTTATTCTATCTAAAATAATTTAAAATAAAACATTTTCCTTTCATGAAATAAAACTTACTAACCTCTCACTGATAGTAATAGGTGTGAATAGTTTTTGCTCTAAAAAGAGCCGCACACAATAGTGCGCGGCTATTAGTGGGCGCTACAAGTGCCTTGTCCACTGCTTTTTTGAAGTTTTCCTGCCATAAGTCGCTCTAAGCTCTCCTCAACAGTTGGCGAGTTTTGATCAAAATAGAGCTCAACCCCTGCTTGAACAAATTCGCTTGCTGGTCTTGCTCCAATTCCTCCCACAACCAAAGCATCAGCTCCTAATCCTACGATATTTTGAACAGCATTTGTACACTGTCCTGTTTTATGTCCTGGATTTTTAACAGCTGAAACCTCTTTGATTTGACCATCATCTAAAGTGACAATTGTATAAAAATTTGCCCTTCCAAAATGCGCTCCCCTTGGAGAGAGCTTTCCCATATTTTCATCTGTTGGAAATACTACTTTCATCTTTGCTCCTTGTTCATATTTTTGTTAAGACAACTTCCATCTCTTCTACATTCTCGTCTGCGTTGGCGCAATCTTCTTTGCTCTTTTTGAGCTTGACATGATCTGTTTCTCATCTTTTCCTCCTATAAATTTTGAGATTCCAATTTTCCCAAAAGGTAAGCTTCATAAGCATCCTTTACACGCATATTTTCTGCTCCCTTAAATATTTTCAAATCACCCTTTCTTAAAATCTCAAGGGCTTTTTGTCCTGCACCATTTCCTGTAATGATTACATCCACCCCTTTTTGCAAAACTTGGCTAGCCATTTTCAAGCCAGCTCCATGGCCATCTTCTCTGGCACTATTTTGCATTGGCTCAAAACTCTTTTTATCTTCATCATAAATAAGAGCCATTGCACTCCTTCCAAATCTCGCATCCATCATCGAATCCCAATCTTTACCTTTGGTAGTAAACAGTATTTTCATCTCTATCCTTTACATGTAAGAGTCAATCTTTTGCCACATTGATGCAATCTCACCTTTAAAGTTTGGATTTTCAATCAATGTCTTATTCTCTTTTAGGCTCTCCCAAAACTCTTTTGAGTAGGGTATTTTGCCAACTAGCGGAACGTTTTGTTCATTTAAATACTTCTCAATCTCACTACTCGCATCCATATTTAAATCCCACTTATTAATCAAAGCTACACACTTTAATTTAAAATCTTTGCAAAGCTGGTGAACTCTTTTTAAATCATGCAGTCCTGAAACGCTCCCTTCAGCCACTATCGCAACCAAATCTGCTCCGCTAACAGATGCGATAACCGAACATCCAACCCCCGGACTCCCATCAACCAAGATATACTTTGCGCTCTCTTTTTTTGCCTCGTCTTTGGCTCTACTTTTTACATGAGATACAAGTTTTCCCGAATTTTCAGCCGTTGGAGCAAGTTCTGCATGCACAATGCTATTTCCAAAATTTGTTCTTGAAATATAACTCTTTCCCGCAATTCGAGGCTCCATGTGAATCGCTTCAATTCTACAAACAGTTGCACAAAGATGGCATCCTTCGCACAAAAGTGGGTTTACCTCATATTTCCCATCTTTAAAACCAATTGCGCCAAAATGACACGTGCGCATGCACTTGCCGCAAGCCCTGCACAACTCTTGGTCAATCACCGCTTCATGTCCGCTTTGAAACTGCTCTTCATTATTAAAATCAGCTCCTAGCAAAATATACAAATTTGACGCATCAACGTCACAATCACACGCAACAGACTCATTACTATTTAAAGCAACAAATGCGGCACTCAAAGATGTTTTTCCGGTACCACCCTTTCCTGAAATAACTACTACCTCTTTCACCTCTCTTCTCCTAAAAATTGACTTATATCTTCTAGGGCTTTTTTAAAATCCTCAACTTTTTGAAAAACCAACTCGCCCCTTGCACAACTTTTTGCAATCATTTCATCATGAGGAATTTTTGCAACAATAGGAATTTTTTCATTTTCACAATACTCTAGCACCTTGGAATCACCAATTCCAACACGATTTAAAACAACTCCAAAACTTTTACCCAGCGCCCTTGTTGCTTCAACCGCCGCTTTTAAATCATGCAGCCCAAAGGGTGTTGGCTCAGTTACTAAAAGCACTATTTGGCTCTGCTTGATTGATTCTAAAAATGAGCAAGAAGAGCCTGGAGGTGCATCAACAATGAGCCACTCTTTAGCAATGGTGCTTGCCTTTTGGATCGTTTTTGCAATCAGAGGTGTTGCCATCTCTTGCCCCACATCCAAACGTCCTTCTATACATGTAAAGCCCATTGATGAGCCAACCTTTATCTCTCCCATGGGAAACTCTTCCATTGGTAATGCTTGAGCAAAACAGAGCTGACTGCAAGCATAACAACTGTGGCAAAGTTTTGGAAAAACCAAAATCTCACTAGGAAGAGCCATAATTGCATTAAAGTGGCAATACGAGGCACACTGATTGCAAAGAACACACTTTTGCTCATCCCGCACAGGAGCAGCTTTTGTAGCAACAATGCTCTCTTCCCATTTTGGCTTTAAATACAAAGCGCTGTTTGGCTCTTCCACATCGGCATCTGCTAAAACCACATCTTGGTTAATTTCAGATAAGTAAGCGGCCAAATTAAGACTGAGAGTGGTTTTGCCAGTTCCACCCTTTCCGCTAGCTACTGTAACCTGTCTCATTTCCTACTCCATTTTTTACATATGTAAAATTATAGGGTTTATTTTTACATATGTCAATATACAAGCATAAAATGTGTTTAATAAGTATTGTCTTTTTGTCAATATAATGGCTTAGTGAACAAAGGAGCGCCTTTGAAAAAACCGACTATGGGGGTTTTTACCCTGCCGCTGCTTGCATTGATTGTGGGGATTGGATTTGCACTCTTTGTTTCAGGTGCTACTTTTTTGTGGATAAAAAAGATGCAAAATGACCAAAGTTTGCATAGAATTGAACAAATCTCCACTCTCATTCAAGCAAGATTAGATTTGCACATACATCTTCTAAAAAGCTTTAGCGGACTTATCTATTCAGTTAAATTTTTAGATAACCAAACTCTTGAAAACTTTTTTTACACTCAAGATTTAAAAACACTTTTTTTAGATATTCAAGCTATCGGATATGCCCCCTTAGCTTTTGTAAATGAAACCAAAAATGAAACTATAAATCCTCTTGATGCTTTTGAAAACAAAGGCGCAACATTTTTTATACCAATTAACTATCTCTATCCTTTAAGTAGCGAAAATAGAAAAATTCTTGGATTTGATTTGACAAGCAATCTACCTATTTATAAAGCCATTAAAGGAGCATCTAAAAATTTAATGCCTACTCTCTCAGGCAAAAATGACATTGTAGATGAAAACTTTTTGCTTCTTTATCCCATATTTGCAAACAACCACACAAAAAGCTCTATAAATGGATTTTTGTATGTGATTTTAGACTCAAAGCTCTTTTTTAAAAACTTGCTTGATAACCTCAAACTTCCAATTGGCATAAAAATTTATGATGAAAAAGTTTTAGATAAAAATCTTTTATATGCCTCAAATCTATCAATTCCAACACCTTTTTTAAAAAAGGAGAAGATACTTGAGTTTTTTGGGCACAAGTGGATGCTTCAGATAGAATCTGATGCAATTTTAGATATGGGTTTTATTCACTATCTTCCCTTGATTGAGCTTATTTTTGGAACACTTTTGAGCATTGTTACTTTTGCATGGCTTTTAGGCTTAATGCAAACAAACAAAAAAGCATTTAAATTGGCCAAAAAGATGACCTTAACAATACGCAATCAGATGCAAATTATTGACCGCGTTGTTATATCTTTAAACACCGATATAGATGGAAAAATAACCGCAGTAAGCCAAGCATTTTGCAATATCTCTGGATATACAAAAAAGGAGCTTATCGGTCAAAAATGCACCCTAACCCACCATCCAGATACTCCACAAAGTTTTTGCGATGAGCTTTATGAAAAGATCAAAAGTGAAAAATTATGGCAAGGAGAGGTGAAAAATTTAAGTAAAAAAGGGGCAACTTATTGGACTTACAATATTATCACTCCTTTGGAAAACGAAGAGCAAAAAATTGTCGGCTCATCTTTTATTTGTCAAGACATTACAGATAAAAAATGGACCGAAAAACTCTCAATTACAGATCCTCTTACAAAAATATATAATCGTTTAAAATTAGATGAACTTTTAACAATTAATCTTCAAATCGCAAAGCGGCACGAAACTCCATTTAGCGTTATTCTTTTAGACATAGATAAGTTCAAAAATATCAACGATACCTTTGGACACCAAACAGGAGATATCTTTTTAAAAGAGTTTGCTTCTCTTCTTAAAAAGAGATTGCGAGCCGAAGATATTCTTGGCAGATGGGGAGGTGAAGAGTTTTTAATTATTGCTCCAAGCAGCAGTCTAGATGAAGCTTCAATGTTTGCTAAAAAACTATGCGATGCTACAAGAGAGCATCTGTTTAAAGAGGTTGGAAGAAAAACTGTGAGTATTGGAGTAAGCAAGTATTGTGTTGATGATGATATAAAAAGCATAATAAAAAGGGCTGATGAAGCACTTTATAGTGCAAAAGAGCATGGAAGAGACTGTGTTGGTATTAAAACGTGTCAGAGCAAAACAGTAAAAATTCTACACAATTAAAGGCATATGTAGCCAATCATCAAGTTTAATCTTATTTTTTTAACCTTCTTTTGATTACAATATACTACTTAATTTAAAAAATAAGGATAAATTATGAAAGTACTTTTGTCCATAGCAGGAAGCGATTCAAGTGGAGGTGCCGGCATACAAGCAGATATTAAAACAGCTGAGGCCCATGGAGTTTTTGCCACAACTGCTATTACGGTTTTAACTGCTCAAAACACAACAGGAGTACGCTCTATTCGTCCAATGGATGTGGAATTTTTAAAAGATCAAGTAGATATGGTATTTGAAGATTTGCCAGTAAGTGCGATCAAAATTGGAATGCTTTTAAATAATGAGATTATTCAATGCGTAAAAAAAATTATAGCGCCGTTAAAAATTCCCATTATTCTTGATCCAGTTTTTCTATCAAAAGCGGGGGCTCCTCTTTTAAAACCTGATGCGGTTGAAGCCATGAAAGAGCTTTTTGAGTATGCAACTATATTGACTCCAAATCAGCATGAAGCTAAAGCACTTTTTGGCGAACCTTTACATGTAAAAGCTCCATGCCCTGTTATAGTAAAACATTTTACATCAGATGCTAAAAGCCACGACACCCTTTTTTATCCAGATGGAACCACTAAAACTTTTACAACCCCAAAACTAGAAACTACCAATTTACACGGTTCAGGATGCTCATTTTCAACTGCAATCGCAGCCAACATGGCCTTAGGATATGGGCTTGAAGAGTCTATTAAAAAGGCAAAAGATTTTATCTACCATGCAATCAAAAATGCTCCAAATCTAGGAAAGGGCCCAGGGCCACTTGCCCATAAAAAAGGCGCAGAGTATGCAAAATAAACTAAAAGGACTTTATGTTTTAACTGATGATAAGCTCACTCCTTTATCGACTATCACCTCTCAGGTAAAGGAGCTGCTTGAATCTCAAGTTAAGGTAATTCAGTTTAGAGACAAAATCCATAGCGATTCACAAATAGCTCCAATTGCACAAGAATTACAAAATCTATGCACTGAGTTTAAAGCGACATTTATCATTAATGATAGAGTTGATTTAGCTAAAAAAATCGGTGCAGATGGAGTGCATATAGGAATGGATGATACAAGTTTGACTAAAGCAAGAAAACTGCTACCAAATGCGATTATCGGAGTTTCGTGCTATGGAGATTTGAACCGGGCAAAAGAGGCGCAAAAATTAGGAGCTAGCTATGTAGCTTTTGGTGCATGTTTTTCATCTTCAACCAAACCTCAGGCAAAGCCAATTTCACTTGAAATTATCAAAAAAGCCAAGGAAGAAATCTCAATTCCAATCTGTGTTATAGGTGGAATCAACAAAAAAAATATCCATTTAGTTAAAGATGCAGATTTAATCAGTGTCGTTAGCGCCGCATACAAACCAGATACAATTGCTAAAAATATTTCATCTCTTCAAAGAGCACTTTTATGAAAATTGCCATATCTTCCTGCCTTTTGGGCAACAAAGTACGATATGACGGACAAGATAAATGCAATAAATTTATCACCAATCTTTTAGCAAAATATGCTACTTTTATTCCTTTTTGTCCAGAGGATTTAGCCTTTGGAACCCCAAGAGAGTCTATGCGGCTTGTAGATATGAATGGCAAAATAAGAGTAGTTTCAAATAAGGATTCAAAGGATTTTACAGCTAAGCTGCAAGAGTGCGTTAAAGCTGAAATTGCAAGGATTCAAAAAGAAGATATTTGTGCGATAATATTTAAATCAAAAAGCCCAAGCTGCGGCTTTAAAAGTGCAAAACTCTACCTTCCAAATGGACACCCAGTTGATAAAACCGATGGGGTTTTTACCTTTACATGTAAAGAGCATTTTAGCCATCTTCCCATGGAAGAAGAAGCAAGACTGATTGATCCATGGCTTCGAGAAAACTTCATAATGCACATCTTTAGTCTTGAACGATTTAAAAAATTCCAAAAAGAGGCTAAAGGCTTTAATGAGCTTGTTTTGTTTCATACCAAAAATAAATTTTTGCTCCAATCAAAAAGCGAGCAACTCTACCGCGAACTTGGGCTAATTGTTGCAAACAGCAAAAAGCTTCCTTTTGATGAAGCAGTTAGTAATTATGAGCGAATCTATAAGCAAACGGTTAAAAAGATGAGTAGTATCCAAAAGACGCACAATGTACTTGAACATATGGCTGGATTTTTCAAAAACTGCTCTTCAAAAGGTGAACTAGCTCTTTTAAGACTCATGATTGAACAGTATGCAAATAATCTTGTCCCCCTTATCACTCCTGTTTCAGCTATTTTACTCTTAGCCCATAAGTATAAAATAGAGTATTTATTAAACCAAACTTTTCTTCAACCCTACCCTAAAGATTTGGCACTGCGATCAAGTATTGAAGTTGGAAAATAGATTTGTAAATATTTATTAGCTATTTTTTCGCCATTTTTATCCCACTTTTTTTTGACATACTTCGTTTTTTAATCTCAGGCAAAAAGGAAGAAGTATGTCTCAAAAGCAATCCAGACGTGATTTTCTGGGCATGGCATTTGGCGGCGTCGCAGCCGTTGGGGGTGTTTTTGCCCTAGGTGCCATGAAGAAATCTTGGGATCCGCTCCCGAGTGTTCAAGCAGCTGGGTTTACAACAATTGATCTCTCACCAATTGAACCTGGTCAAATTCGCACGATCGAATGGCGTAAAAAACCAATTTTTATTCTATGCAAGGATGAAAATATGGAGCCAAACGATGCGCGTGATGTCGTTGTTAATAATAGGCGCTACAGTGTAGTTATAGGACTTTGCACCCATCTTGGCTGCATTCCATCTTGGCGAGAAAGCACTAAGGACTTTTTATGCGCCTGTCATGGTGGCGTATTTGATGCAAGCGGTGTTAACACCTTTGGTCCTCCGCCAAGACCGCTAGACATTCCTCCTTTTAGCATCAATGGAACAAAGCTTGTTTTGGGTGAAGAAGGCCCTGAATACAAAAAACTCATTAGTAACGCAAAAGGGTAATTATGGCAACTCCTCAAACATCAAACGGATTTATAGATTGGTTAGATCAGCGTTTAGCTATTAAAATGTTAGGGCGTGTGCTCTTAAGTGAATATTGGATTCCACGAAATATAAATTTCTTATGGGCAATGGGTGTTGTTTTGATTGCACTCTTTGCAATTTTAGTTGTATCTGGAATCTTTTTAATGATGTATTATAAGCCCGACATTAACTACGCTTTTGATAGTGTAAACTACACTATTATGCAAGAGGTGGCTTATGGATGGCTATGGCGGCATATGCATGGTGTTGCAGCTTCGGCTACATTTTTAATCATTTACATTCATATGTTTACGGCAATCTACTATGGCTCATACAAAAATGGGCGTGAAATTATTTGGATTAGCGGAATGCTGCTTTTTGTTCTTTTTTCAGCTGCTGCTTTTAGCGGTTATATGCTTCCATGGGGACAGATGAGCTACTGGGCAGCACAAGTTATTACAAGCTTGTTTAGCGGAATTCCGGTTATTGGAGATGATTTAGTTATTTGGATTCGAGGTGACTTTGCTGTTGCTGATGCTACACTCACTCGATTTTTTATGCTCCATGTTCTTCTTTTGCCGCTTATTATCATTGTAGTACTTGCAATTCACTTTTATAGTTTGCGTGTGCCTCATGTTGGAAACGAGCTTGGCGAAGAGATTGATTTTGACTTAGAAGCAAAAAAATATCTATCTGGAAACAAAAAAGAGTCAAAAGTAGTACCTTTTTGGCCTCTATTCCTTTCAAAAGATTTTGCGGTTGTTTCAATATTTTTAGCCTTTTTCTTCTATCTTGTATGCTTTCACTACAGTTTTGCACTAGATCCAATCAACTTTGAACCTGCAAATGCTATGAAGACTCCAGCTCACATCTATCCTGAATGGTACTTTTTATGGAATTATGAAGTTTTAAGAGGATTCTTCTTTGATGTTGGACCAATTGCAGCTTCTGATATTGGATTGTTGGCTTTTGGATTTGCAAATGTTGCATTCTTTTTATTGCCATTTTTAGATCGTAGCCCAGTAGTTGCTCCAGCCCATAAACGCAAAAAGTTTTTTGTATGGTTTTGGGTGCTTGTAGCAGACATGATTATCCTTTCAGTTTATGGAAAGTTGCCTCCAACTGGAATGAATGCGTGGGTAGGCTTCTTTGCTGCAATAACCTTTATTGGGCTATTTGCAGGTCTTCCATTTATCACAAAACGTGAAAGAGGTGTAAAGTGAAAGAGTTGAAAATTTTAGCAATTGTCGTAGCAATAAGTGCTGTTTTATATATTGGAATCGAGCCCTTTGCCCATAGTCAAATGCACCCTCATGTTGCACCAGCAGATTTTAGTTTTGAAGATTTAGAAAAAAATAGCAAAACAGGAGATGCCAAACGGGGAGCTCAAACTTTTATGATGGCAGGCTGTACTGGATGTCATGGTGTTGCATCTCAAGGAATTCCAGCCCCTATGGATGATGAAACAGCTTCACTATCTTTTGGAGTAGTTCCTCCAGATTTGAGCACAACTGGCTATCTTTATGATGCAAACTATCTTGCAACTCTCATAAAAGATCCTGTCAAAGCAATGAAACTTGAACACAAATTCAACGACTCAAATCCGCATCCTATGAGTGCTTTTATGGGTCTTGGCGGTGATATTGACCAAGAAGTTGCAGATATGGTTGCTTATTTGCAATCCATTTCCCCAAGCTCAATTGATGGCAAAAAGGCATATGAAGATGCTTGTTTGCGTTGCCACGGTATTAAGTATGACAATAAGCCACTTCCAACACAAGCAGATGCACTCAATGCGTACATGGGAACTGTACCACCTGATTTGTCTATGACAATCCGTTCAAAGGGAGAAGAGTATTTAAATACTTTTATAAATGATCCTCAAAAACATCTTCCTGGTACTTCAATGCCGCGAGTTGGATTAAACCAAGAAGCTCAAGAAAAAATTGTCTCCTATTTAGAAAATGTGGGAGATAGAAAAAAACCTGAAAGGGAAACTCTTGGACTCTATCTTATGAGGCCGTTCATAATTCCGTGTCAATCAAAGTTCTGATAGAATAAATCCTATCACACCTAAACTTAAATTTTGAGTTCATTATCCAGTCTTCCTTCAAAAAATATAGCCAGTTGAGAGAGGGTCAAGTTCCAGTTTTGAACTGGCATAGTCCATTTTTTCTCTGCATTTTTGATGCCCATATAGAGTAATTTTAATAAGCTGTTTTCATTTGGAAAAGCTCCTTTTGTCTTGGTAAGTTTGCGAAATTGGCGATGCACTGATTCAATGATATTGGTGGTATAGATTACTTTTCTAATTTCTGGTGGATACTTAAAATAGACAGAGAGATTTTCCCATTTGCTCTTCCATGACCCAATAACGATGGGGTATTTTTGTCCCCACTTTTCGTCAAGTTTAAGCAGTTCATCTTCTGCGAGTTCTTTAGTGCTTGCTTGATAGACAAGCTTTAAATCTTTCATGAACTCTTTGTGGTTTTTAGAAGCCACGTAGCGCATCGAATTTCGTATTTGATGGATAATGCACAGTTGCACTTCAGTGCGAGGAAATATGGTCTTTATGGCTTCAGGAAAGCCCTTTAGTCCATCAACACTGGCAATGAGTATATCTTTAAGACCACGGTTATTTAAATCCGTTAGAACTGAGAGCCAAAAATTAGCACCTTCATTTTCAGAAAGATAGAGTCCAAGTATCTCTTTTTTGCCATCTATTCCAACGCCAAGAATGGTATAGACCGCTTTTGAAATATATTTGCCACCCTCTTTGATTTTATAGTGGATGGCATCAAGCCATACAAAGGGATAGATGCTCTCAAGCGGTCTTGCTTGCCACTGTTTTACTTGTTCAATAATCTTGTCTGTTACCGCGCTGATTGTTGCGCTTGAAATAGAGACTTGGTAAATATCTTCAATATGGGAAGAGATGTCTTTATAGCTCATTCCAAGGCCATACATGGAGAGAATCTTTTCTTCTATCTCATCAGAGATTGTTGTTTGGTGTTTTTTGACTATTTGGGGCTCAAAAGAGCCATTTCTATCACGCGGTGTTTCAAGCTCAAAGCTACCATCACTGGTTCCTTTGATAGTCTTTTTATTAACACCGTTTCTTCTGTTGCGATTGCCATTTAAAACATCATTGGCAATATGAGATTCTACTTCTGCCTCAAGGGCTGCTTCAGTGAGTTGTTTGATAAGAGGAGCTAAGAGTCCATCTTTGCCTGTAAGTCTTTTTCCATTTCTGTACTCTTTCAATATTTCATTGAAATCAAAGTCTAACTGTTCTTCCATTGTCACTCCTTGATAGTATTTTATCAGGTTGACACGGAATTTTTAACGGACCCTATCTTATCGGTTATTTTCTACTCTTAAGCGTATTTGCCTTCTTATGGAAGAAGAAAGTTTGGAAAGAGGTTGAGTAATATAAATTTAATTTTTTCACTAATATTGTAAATTTTACTCACTTTAAGCTTTACATGTAAACTTTTTACATGTAAAGCTTCTCTTTTCACATTTTTCCAATTTTTTTCCAATTTTTTTTCGTCATGATTATGCCATATCAATTCAAGGAGTCAACTATAAAGA
>DDHL01000108.1:0-4190 GCA_002352945.1 Campylobacteraceae bacterium UBA1877
TTTTCACGAACAAAGCACCCAAAATATTTATGGACAAAAGGTTACATGTAAACTAAAAGGACGACACGATCCATGCATTGCTGTGCGAGGAAGCGTAGTAGCTGAAGCGATGGCGGTTTTAGTAGTAGCTGATATGCTTCTTTTAAATATGGGATCAACTTTAGAGCATGTTAAAAAAGTTTACATGTAAGGCGAATTGGCTAATTTTTGATAGATTTTTGAATCGCAACCATCTGGATAAAATCTTTTTTTTATACCTTTACATGTAAAGCCTAATTTTTCGTATAAATTGATGGCAATTACATTATCCTTGCGTACTTCTAAGCGTAAATTTGCATTCTCTTTTAAAGCTTTTTCGATGAGCTTTGTGGCAATATTTAATCCTCTAGCTTTTGGGCTAATAGCTAAAGAGTAGATCCTTGCAATTTTATTTGGAATTATGAGAATATAGCCAAGCAGTTCATCCTCTTGATAAGCGCCAATGATGCGATTAAGCTTTAGATGATAACTCATGGCGCGTCTTGAGAGAGGATCATCTTTTTGGCAAAAAGAGGCTTGCTCAATTTTTATAAGAGCATTTAAATCTTTTATAGTTGCGTTTTTGAAAATCATTTTTGATAGATTGTGTATTTTGGAATAAGTTGGTCGGGTCGGTAGCTCATTTTAACCTTTTTGAGGTTTTCAAAACCCATATCATCTCCTACATTTATGTAGATTGAATTATAGGTCTCTTTGAGGATTTTACAAAACTCCCTAAAAAGAAATTGGGCGCACCCTAAAATTTCAAAATCGGTCTTTTCTATGATGACACTTGCTGTGTTGTAATTTATGCGCTCGCCTACTGTGAAGCCCTTTAGCTCATTATCGATAAAGAGTACAATTCCAATAAGTTCAAGTTCGTAAAAGTTTGCAAGCATCCTTTTGATGGCGTGTTGCTCTTGGTAAATTCCTTCTAAAAATAGCTCAGCCTCCTCCTTTGGCATATATTTGATGCGGTCTTGAACCCATTTGTGAAAAAGCAGCATAATATCGTTTGTATGGTTATTTGGGTTTAAAAGTTCAATATAAAAATTGGGATAAGCTTTTTTAAACTTATTAATTTCATTGCGTTTTGTATGATAGGCGTTGCCTCTTAGCTCAATGAGATTATCGCTTTTGTATAGATAATCCACAAGTTTGCGCTCAATTACAAAATCTTGCATTGCTTCATAAATTATTGTACCTTGCTCTAAATCGTTTACGAAATCTTCTAGCATCTTTTCAGATACATAATCGATTTTTGCAAAGTAACGTGAGCTATTATTAGCATTCATTATCCTAAAACACTCCATAATTGCATCATAAAAATCATCCTTTTTTCCAAGGGGCGGCAAGAGCATAAAGAGTTCGCCTCCTGCCATAGCAAATAGGCAAAATGAGTTGTGAATAATTGTGTAAAAACCACTTGTATTTGAAAGCCAAATGTAATTGGCCGCAAAGGTGTAATCGCTTATGTTGATATCAAGCTTTTTAAGGTAGGTTTCCATCAAAGCTTTAGCCTTGATGTCAAAGTGTTTTAGCTTGTGGGCGCAAACGCTAAAAGTTGGCACGAATTTGCTCCTAGAAATATTCAAATTGCAATTGTACTTTAATTTTTCATACTTTGAGCAAGTTTTTTTAAAACCCCTATATTTAGGGGTTTTAAAAGGGGTAAAAGGGCTTTACATGTAAGCTATTTTTGAAAAGTTTTTTTGGATTTGTAAAAGCTTAAGAGTTTAAAAAAAATCCTGCTAATTTTTGAGGCTTTTTTGTCTGAACTTTCCATGAGCATTTTAGCTAAATCTCTATGCCCAAACATTAGGGCAAAAGTTAGTGGAGTTGCGCCAAGGCCATTGTTTTCATAAACATTTGCTCCATATTTTACTAAAAGCTCGGCCATGTTTTTATAGCCTTTAAAACAGACCCCAGCAAGCGGGGTCTGTCCTCTATCGTTTTTTTGATCAACCCTTGCACCTCGATTTAACAAGGCTTTTGCGCATTGGAGCTGGTTGTGGTAAGCGCTAAGCATTAAAAGGGTGTTTCCTTTAGAGTCGCACAAATTAACACTCAAACCTGCATCGATCATTGAAATAAGAGTGGTTGCGTCTCCATTTCTTGCTAAATCCAATGCAATATACTGCAACTCTTGGTAGCGGGCTTCTTCTTCTGGGCTTAAAGTTTGCATGCTATTTTCCTAAAGCTTTTTTAACACCTTTGGCATAATCTGGGCTCACTTTGTTAAAGAGTTCAATTTGTCTGTTGACTATTTCGTCTGGAACACCTTTCATTGCTTCGGCTATATTATTAAAAAGCTGCTCTTTTTGGCTTTCATTCATAAGCTCGAAAAGTGCTCTTGTTTGAGAAAAGTCATCGTTGCCTTCGCGGTGGTCGTATCGGTTAGCATCTCCATCGATCGCAAGAGGTGGCTCTAAAAAGCTACTATCCTCTTTTGGGCCGCCAAAGCTGTTTGGTTCATAGTAAGCATCTGAGCTATTTCCATCGCTAAAATTCATAGCTCCATCGGCATTGTAAGTATTGACTTCAACAATTGGACGGTTTACTGGAAGCATTTCATAATGGGTTCCTACGCGGTAGCGGTGAGCATCTGGATAGGATAAAATCCTTGCTTGGAGCATCTTATCTGGCGAAAATCCAATTCCAGGAACTACATTTGATGGTGAAAAAGAGGCTTGCTCGATCTCGTTAAAATAATTTTTTGGGTTTTCATTTAAAGTCAAAACACCAACTGGAATAACAGGATAATCTTTGTGTGGCCAAACCTTTGTTAAATCAAATGGATTAAAGGGTGCATTTTTTGCATCTTCTTCGCTCATAATCTGGATTTGGAAATCCCATTGAGGAAAGTTGCCATTTTTAATGGATTCGTATAAATCTCTTTGATTGCTTTCGCGGTCTTTTGCCACGATTGCTTCGGCTTCACGGTTTGTAAGTGTTTGAATGCCTTGACGGGTTTTGAAGTGAAATTTTACCCAAAAGCGCTCATTTTTGTCGTTAATTAAACTGTATGTGTGAGAGCCGTAACCATTTATATGGCGGTAGCTTTTTGGAAGTCCGCGATCTGACATAAGAATTGTTACCTGATGGATCGATTCTGGACTAAGTGACCAAAAATCCCAAGCTGCCGTATTTGAACGCACATTTGTTTGAGGATGGCGTTTTTGGGTGTGGATAAAGTCTGGAAATTTATAAGGATCTCTAATGAAAAAAACCGGAGTATTGTTGCCAACTAGATCCCAGTTTCCCTCTTTTGTGTAGTATTTCATGGCAAATCCGCGTACATCCCGCTCAGCATCTGCTGCTCCTCTTTCGCCAGCAACAGTAGAAAAGCGCAAAAGCATTCGGGTCTTTTCACCTTTTTGTAAAACTTTTGCCTTAGTGTAGCGTGAAATATCTTCAGTGATTTCTAGCACTCCATAAGCCCCGCTTCCATTGGCATGAACAGTTCGTTCGGGTATTCGTTCTCGATTTTGATGGGCAAGTTTTTCAATTAATTGATAATCTTGCATTAAAAGCGGACCTCTAGCTCCAGCTGTTTGACTGTTTTGATTATCAGCAATTGGATTACCAGCAGTTGTAGTCAAGTGCTTACTCATAATTTATCCTTTATAATAAAAATTATTACTTAATACTTGCACAGGTATACTAAAAAGGAGCTGAATATTAAATATTATTAAAAAAGAGAAGGTTGTTTGAGAGATTTTAACACAAAAGTGTGGCGTTGAATGGGACTAGGACCATGAAGTTTAATTGCTTCAATGTGGGCTTTTGCCCCATATCCTTTATGATTTTTAAATCCGTAAAGAGGGTAGCGAGAATCCATGCGAAGCATAAATCTATCTCTTGAAACTTTGGCTAAAATACTAGCTGCGCTTACTTGGGCAATGGTTGCATCTGCTTTGATAAGAGTATTAATTCCATCAACTCCAAAATTGGAGTTTCCATCCATTAAAATTTCATATCCATCAAAATATTTTTTGATTCTTTTTAATGCTACATGTAAACATTTGCTAAGTCCCCATGAATCAACTCTAGAGTGGGAAAACCATACGATTGTAAAATCACTTTTTTGTTTTATAACTTTAAAGAGTTCTTCTCGCTTTTTAGCAGTGAGTTTTTTGGAATCAGCCAATCCATCAATTGGCTCTTTTAGC
>DDHL01000108.1:4418-8470 GCA_002352945.1 Campylobacteraceae bacterium UBA1877
CCGCACCCAGCCACAACCAGCGGTCCGGCAATACATCCTCGCCCAGCTTCATCAATTCCGCATAGTTTTTCCATCTTTTTCCTTTATTGGCGTAAAGCCCACTCCCAAAAAGGGATAATCTCACACTCGATTTCATCTTTTTTGCCGGCTCCTTCATTGCCAAGGGTGAGAATTGTGAGGTTTTTGATTTGAAGGCTTTTTAAATGGTCTAAAATTTTTGAAAATCGGCGCAAAATGAGCTCTGGGGGCAAGAATGGGATGCAAATTATGCCAAGATTCTCGCTTGGTATGTAAAAATCAAGTTTGTCAGTATAAAATATTTCATCAAAGCTTCGGGTCAATTCACAAAAGATAATATTTTCAAAGCTTTTTAAAAAATCTTTTTCAAAAGTGATTGCATTTTTGAGAGCAAAATCACGCAAAAAAAGCTTTTAGGGAGTTTTTGGAGCTTGCCACTTGGGAAGAAAATGGATAAATCCATGCCTTTGAAAAAAGTTTGCACTCTCATAAAGAGTATCTTTTGAAAGCTTTATTTTGTTTTTTAAATCTTTATATAGCTGGTGCAAAGAGAGGGGTTTTGATTGGAAAAAGGCCATCTGTTTTAAAAGGTAGAGCTGGTTGGGGCACGATAGGCTTTGGTGGAGTTGATTTTGCAAAAAATCAAACCACGCCCAATCTTGTAAATTTACAGCTCCCGGAAGCCTTCCATGGTGTGTGTAGAGATTAAAAATGTGTTCGGGCAAAACACTTCCTTTGCTAAATGCAATAAACTCTTCAAAGTCTAAGTAGTCTAAAGTTAGGCGTTTTAACCCCTTTACATGTAAAGATGTATCCCAGCTGCTTAAAATCAAGTTGCAATCTTTTGGTAGCGCAATATCTTTTGAATAATCATCAATAACCAAGAGCTTTAATCCATTTTGGCGGTAGAATCTACTTAAATCTAAACTCTTTAACTCCTCTTTAATGCGCAAATCTTTAGCACTTATGTAAAGGTATTCTTTTTGGTCAAATCTGCTAAGATAGTCTAAAATGAGTGTGGTTTTTCCAGAACTTTTTGGACCAAGCAAGAGAGTGTTGCTTGAAGTAATTTGTACTTTTCGCTCTTGAAACCGTGAAAGGGTTGGAGGTTTTTCATAAAGCGTTTCGAGAATTTCCACAAAAAATTCCTTTACATGTAAAGAAGAAGTATAGCGTAAGCTATGCAAAGATTTCAAAGGTGTTATAATACCCAATTAACAAAAACTTCACTAGAAAGAGATCCATGTCTACAATAGTTTTAACTACATTTAATGCTCGCTACACCCACACTTCTTTGGGCTTGCGATACCTTTTTGCTAATTTGGGTGATTTGAAAAAAGATTGCCAGATTTTAGAGTTTGTCATTGGGGCAAATATTCCAGAATGTGCCGAAAAGATACTCTCTAAAAATCCATCTATTGTAGGAATTGGAGTTTATATTTGGAATGCTCTTGAAGTGCAGCATCTTGTAAAACTTTTAAAACAGATTGCTCCAAATGTTTATATTATTTTAGGGGGCCCAGAAGCAAGTCATCTTCCCCACCGAGTAGCGTATGATGAAGCTGATTTTATTATTCAAGGAGAGGGTGAGATTGCTTTTAAAAAACTTTGCCAAAAGATTTTAAACAATGAAGCTATAAACGAGCGTTTTATTCGAGCTGAGCCTGTTGATATGCGTTTGATTGAACTTCCATATGATGCATATACTGATCACGATATTGCCCATCGTTACTGCTATGTAGAAGCAAGCCGTGGATGCCCTTTTGGGTGTGAGTTTTGTCTCTCATCTCTTGATAGATTGGTGCGCAATATTCCACTAGAAAAGTTTTTATCAGCTCTTGAAAAATTGTGGCAAAGAGGTGTTCGCAATTTTAAATTTATAGATCGTAGTTTTAACCTAGAAATTAAAACCGCTTCAAAATTACTTGACTTTTTTCTAGCAAAAAATGAGCCTTATTTTGTTCATTTTGAAGTAATCCCAGAGCGTTTTCCGCCAGAACTGTGTGAGCGAATAGCACGATTTTCTCCAGCTTCTTTGCAGCTTGAGGTTGGTATCCAAACTCTAAATCCCCAAATCGCAAAGGCAATCCACCGCCGCATAAACATGTCAAAAATCGAAGAAAATTTGGCTTTTTTACAGCAAAACACTAAGGCTCATTTACATGTAGACTTAATCATTGGCTTGCCAGGCGAGAGTGTAGAGAGCTTTGCGGATGGATTAAATAGGCTCTATTCGCTCACTCAGTGTGAGATTCAAATTGGTATTTTAAAAAAGCTCTCGGGCACTACTCTTTCAAGACACGATAAGGAGCATAAGATGATCTACTCCCATCTGCCTCCTTATGAAATTATGCAAAATGATTTAATCTCTTTTGAGATGATGCAAAGGCTAAAACGTTTTGCGCGTTTTTGGGATATGGTTTTTAATAGCGGCAATTTTAAAAATACAGTTACACATTTATGGGAAAATGAAGATGTATTTAGTGGCTTTTTGCACTTTAGTGACTGGCTTTATATGCAGACTGAATCAACATGGAAAATTTCTCTTGAACGATTGGCAAAACTGCTCATGCAATATATGCTCACTTACAAAAAATTGGAAAAATCCTACGTACAAGAGATGATAAAAAATGATTTGCTTGTTGTTCCAAATAGAAAAATTCCATCATTTTTAAAAGAAGAAAAAATTGTGCAAAAAGTGAGTCAAAAAAAGATTGAACAAGGAAATATGCGTCAAAAAAGACATGCGTTTGAAAAGGGGTAAAAAGTCTAATTTATCCTTTTAAAAAGGAAAAGATTTACATAATTATTTTTCAAAAACCCCCAAATACTTGACTTTCTTCAAATCTTTCAGTAAAATCTCAGTCCTTTTTAGGGTCGACTTCCGAGCGACATGTTCTTTTTAAGGGTTAAATTATGGAAAAAATTCGTCTTAAGCTCAAAGCTTATGATCACCGAGTTTTAGATCGATCTGTTGCAGCAATTGTAGAAGCTGTTAAACGAACGGGTGCAGAAATTCGTGGCCCAGTTCCGATGCCTACTAAGATTAAGCGCTATACAGTGCTCAAATCTCCTCACGTAAATAAAGATTCTCGCGAACAATTTGAGATGCGTATCCACGCCCGTATGATTGATATTGTTTCTGCTACGTCTGATACAGTTGATTCATTAATGAAACTTGACCTCGCCCCAGAAGTGAACGTCGAAGTTCGTGCGATGGGTAAGTAAGGATAGCTAAATGGAATATATTGTAGAAAAAATCGGGATGAGTCGAACAATCGGCGTACCAAGCGTGCCTGTCACACTTTTGAAGGTTGTGCCTGCAAAAGTATGTGAGGTAAATGGAAATAAAGCTATTGTTGCCTATAGCGAAGGCAAAAAGATAAACAAAGCAATTGCCGGACAACAAAAAAAGTATAACCTTTCTGCTGAATATAATCGTTTTGCTACCTTGAATATCAAAAATCAAGAAGCTGGCGATTTGGATCTTACTCCGCTCCAAGAAGCCTCTGTGCTTAAAGTGAGCATTAACAGCAAAGGTCGTGGTTTTGCTGGTGTTATGAAGCGACACAATTTTGCAGGTGGTCCATCAAGTCATGGTAGTCGTTTTCACCGACGTCCAGGTTCTATTGGTAACTGTGAATGGCCAGGTCGCGTACAGCCTGGTATGAAGATGGCTGGACACTATGGCAATGCTAAAACAACTGTTAAAAATGAAATCGTCTCTTTTGATGCTGAAAATGGAATTTTGGTTCTTAAAGGTTCAGTTCCAGGATTCAATGGTGCAACAGGACGTGTAAGGATTGTAAAATGAGTCAAGCTATTGTACTAAATGCACAGTGGGAAAAAACATCTGAAATTGCAATGCCAGAAGCGTATGCGTCTATTAATCCTCACAACCTATATTTATATACAAAAGCGTATGCAGCAGGATTGCGCGCCAATACAGCCCATACTAAAAACCGCAGTGCAGTAAGCGGTGGTGGAAAAAAACCTTGGAGCCAAAAAGGCCGTGGTGGTGCACGTGCTGGTAG
>DDHL01000046.1:0-4354 GCA_002352945.1 Campylobacteraceae bacterium UBA1877
GGTCAAAAAGTATCTTTCGAAATTGGTCAAGGACAAAAAGGTCCTCAAGCCGAAAACGTAACTGCTTTATAATCATAAGGCACCTTTTGGTGCCTTTAACTACTCCACTTCATCTTCTATTAACGGATAAGCTCCATCACTATCATGGTTTTCACTTCCTACAATGGGAGGATTAAAAACACAAATAAGACGCATATCTTCGCTACCACCATATAAATTATGCTCATCGTGCAAATTAAGCGCGTACATCACTCCATCATAAATTTTATGCCGTTTTCCTGTTGCTAAATCTTCAATTTCACCATCTCCTTTGACACAATAGACAGCTTCTAAATGATTTTTATAGTGAATATGTGTTTTAGTGCCTTTTTTAATAATGGTTTCATGAAAAGAAAAGCCCATATTATCACCTTTAAGCAGCATTCTTCTGCTTACCCACTGCCCATCTTTTGCATGAACTTCACGTTCTGAGCCGATAATATCTTTGATATTTCGCACAATCATCAATACTCCTTTTTATAGTATCTTTCTATCAATTTGCCTAGTAATTAACCCCATCTTTAACAAAGCGGACCAATGCGATATAGCTCTTCGCTCTCATGCTCTTCATTTTGAAAAAGAGCTGCATCAAAAAATGGACTTTTTTGAATTGAAACATTAAGCTCTAGTGCAATGCTTGTAAAAAGTTTTAAAGAGGCTTTATTTGAGGGTGATATTGTCGTCTCAATCCACTTAATATTTGGCAAATTTTGTAAAATCTCTTTTAAGAGCCTTTTAGCCAAACCTTGATTTCGCATCGACTTATCCACAGCAACCTGCCAGATAAAAAGTGTTTGAGGGCTTTTTGGCAAAAGGTATGCGCTTACAAATCCAACAACTTGATTATCAACCTTTGCAACAATACTTGTATTGGAAAAATGTGTGCAAATAAGCATATAAGCGTACTGGGAGTTTAAATCAAGAGGAAAAGAGCGCTTAACAAGTTCATAAATTTTAGAGCCATCTTCTAAAATTGGGGTTGAAAAATCTATTTTTATCATTTTTTTACTATCCTTTATTGTTACACAATTTTTGTTTGATTGTACACTTTTAATTTAGCCATTATGAGTCATTTCAAACTTGATTTGGAATCTTTACATGTAAAGCTTAGCAAATAAATGAATAATTAAACAAGTAGGGTACGCAAGGTAGGTCCTGAATCAAGTTCAGGATGACTAACTGAATCAAGTTCAGGATGACTAACTGAATCAAGTTCATGATGACTGGTCAAATCGAGTTTAAGATTACAAGGCAAAACAAGCCCATGAGGCAGCTAACTATCCACCCTCTTTTTGGCTGCTTCTAAAATGCGTCTTTTATACTCAATCCCAATCTCTTTATTTTTAAAACCATCTTGAATGACCGCTTGTACATCCACGCCACCATCAAAAGGTTTTTCATAAACTCCTAGCTCTTTTGCCCTTTTTGCAAAACCATCATAACAGATGCCAATCCATGACTTCAATGGTCTATCCATCGCAACTTTTAAAAGCTCAAAATCACTCATATTTGGGTTTCCTAAAGGTACATTCACAAACACTCTTTCATACTCTCGCCCCAATCCTAAATGGGCCAAAAAAGGTTTTGGATCGATTTTTGTTACACTAAAAAAGCAAAAAAGCCAATAGTAGGGTTTTAGGTTTTTTGGAACATTTTTTTTGTATTTATGGAGCATTTTTGCTAAGTGGCGTGCTTGGTTTGGCGAAAGCTTTACATGTAAAACTGATTCAAAAAGATTGAGTTTACATAGGGCAAAAACGCCATTTGTGTAATACTCTCCCAAAAAGAGCTTTTGTAATTCCCATGTTATTCTTGTTTGACTCAACTCTTTTAAATCGAGTTTTTTCATTATCTCAAGAGTTTTTTTAGAAATTTTAAATCCAAATCGTGCTGAAAACTGTACTGCGCGCAAAACACGAAGTGAATCTTCGCCAAACATTTTATCATCAATATGGCGCAATCTTAAAGCTTTTAAATCCTCAATTCCGCCCCAAAAATCAAGCACTTTTCCATCAAACAATCCAACCATCAAAGCATTACATGTAAAGTCTCTTCGCATGCTCGCAACTTTTTCATCTTGGCACACTGTAACTTCAAAACCTCTATGGCCAGTGGAAACTTTATTCTCTTTTCTTGCTAAAGCTATGTCGATTTTATGCCATTTGTAGACAAAAAAAGATTTTCCAACCCCAACAGCTCCAATTTGATCCATAAGTTTGCTAAAAGCCTCTGGGCTGATATCATACACTTCAATATCAATATCTTTTACTTCAATTCCAAGTAAAATATCACGCACACAGCCGCCAACCAAATAGGCTCTTTTGGTATGGGCGGCCAAAACTGTTTTTAATTGATTTAATCTATTTGCTAATGAAGCTGGCAAAGCTTCTAGAAAGTTCATCTTTAAGAGGGGTTCTCTTTTTTTTCTAACTGCTCGTCAATAGCGGCAAGCAGGTATTCTAAAAAGTTAAGAGTCAAGTCGATTTTTGCTTCAATATTTTGATTATTTGGAGATTGAAAACCTTCAAAAAGCACCAATATTCTCTCTCTTACATTTTGAAGGAATTTCACATCTGAAACTGGTTGAACCTCGCTAGATTCAACTTCAGTTACAACATTTTCAGGAGTCTGTTTTGGCTCCTCTTGGATAGGGTTTGCATCCTTTTCTTTTGTCTCTTCAACAGACTCTTCTAGCTCTGCTAATGTAGAGAGAATCATATCTTTTAATTCCATATTTTCACCAACCAACGCTCAAATTCCATAAATTCAACCTCGCTATCCATAGTTATGAAAAATCGCTTCATCTCCTCGTTTACGCCTGCAAATTTTTTGCGTATACCGCTGAGCCGACGAATAGCAACCTTGGCCTCTTTATTGTGCGGATCCTTTTTTAAAATCTCTTTATAAATCTCTAAAGCCTCATCTTTTAGGCCCTGAAGTTCATATACGCTTGCTAAGGTTAGAGTATTCATACTTTAGAAATCATGCTTGCTATTATTGAGCCAATCTCATCGGTTGAGCAAACCTCTTTGGCATCATAAGATGATAAATCTTTTGTCCTATAACCCTCTTTTAAAACCTCTTTAACCGCTTTTTCAATTCGATTTGCAGCCCTCTCTTCTCCTAGGGCGTATCGGAGCATCATTGCTGCTGAGAGAATCATTGCAATAGGATTAGAGATTCCTTGTCCTGCAATATCTGGAGCCGAACCGTGAATTGGCTCAAACAGCCCTACTCTTCCACCAATGGAAGCAGACGGCAAAAGCCCAATAGAGCCGCTAATCATACTTGCTTCATCGCTTAATATATCACCAAAAATATTGCTAGTTAAAATAACATCAAACTGTTTTGGATTGCGTACTAACTGCATGGCAGCATTATCTACATACATATGTGAAAGGGTAACTTCTGGATACTCTTTTGACATCAACTCAACCCGTTCACGCCAAAGCTGGCTGACTTCAAGCACATTTGCCTTATCAACCGAGCATAGCTGTTTTCTGCGCTTCATAGCACTCTCAAAGGCAACTTTTGCGATTCTATCTATCTCTTCAACTGAATAGACCATGGTATTATAAGCTTTATCGCTCTCTTTTGCACGCGGTGTTCCAAAATAGATTCCGCCGGTTAATTCGCGCACAACCATCAAATCAACACCCTTTAATATTTCAGGTTTTAGCGTACTTGCATTAACAAGTTCGTCATAAACACTAACAGGGCGCAGATTTGCAAAGAGCCCTAAAGCTTTTCGCAATTTCAAAAGACCAGTTTCAGGACGTTTTTCGCGAGGAAGATTATCCCACTTTTCGCCACCAATGGCGCCAAAGAGCACTGCATCTGCATTTAAGCATCCTTGAACTGTCTCTTCTGGAAGCGGGTCATCTAAAACGTCAATTGCCGCTCCACCCATTAAATAATCGCTGTAATTTAACTCAAAAGATTCACCAGATGTAGCCGCATCTAAAACTTTAATGGCCTCATCCATAATCTCAGGACCAATGCCATCTCCTTTTATGAGTGCAATCTTATAACTACTCACGCATTACCTCCTGCGGCAATTTCTGCCTTCGCATAAGCTATAAGCCCACCTGCTTGGAGTAGCTCTTGCATAAAAGGAGGAATTGGTGAAAAATGAAAAGTTTGTGATGGAGTGCGGATTTCTCCAGACTCTAAATCGATTGTGATATTATCACCCTCGTTTATTTGATCGCTTTGAGAGAGCTCAAAGATAGGTAGCCCCATATTAAAAGCATTTCTATAAAAAATGCGAGCAAAACTTTTAGCAATGACAGCTGAAACTCCGGCCGCTTTAAGG
>DDHL01000046.1:4574-23214 GCA_002352945.1 Campylobacteraceae bacterium UBA1877
CAATGACAGCTGAAACTCCAGCCGCTTTAAGGGCTATTGGAGCATGTTCGCGGCTGCTTCCACAGCCAAAATTCTCTCCAGCAACGATTATGTCACCAGGATTTAACTTTTTAACAAAATCCGGATCTGCATCTTCCATCACGTGTTGAGCAAGATGAGCTGGATCTGAAGAGTTAAGATAGCGCGCTGCAATAATTAAATCTGTATCAATATTGTCGCCAAAGCGCCAAACATTACCAGTAATGGTTTTCATGAATATCCTTAAACTATTGAAGAATAGTGGATATTTTAACCAAAAATCGGTATAAGAAAGATTAAACTTCCAAACTCGCACTTCATGGCTTGTTGAGATAAAAGTTAACTGCGAAACTGAAGTTACTCAAACATGAGCCAAATACCAACCCCCATCATCAAAGCTCCTGCAATCTTATTGAGAATTTTTACATGCCTTGGTTCTTGCAAAACTCTTTTTAATGAGCTTCCTCCCAAAGCATAAAGAAGTAAAGATGAAAACTCAATACTCAAAATTATGCTAACTATGAAAAAAAGCTGTATTACAAGCGGTTTTTCTGGATCAATAAAAGGAGGCAGCAAGGCTATGAAAAAGGCCCATCCTTTTGGATTTGCAATCGCTGTTACAAAGCCTTGTAAAGCAAGAGCCTTACGTGATATTTCACCCTTTTTAGCGCTGCAAATTGCCATCTTTCCGCGTGAGCGCCAAAGCTGAAGACCAAGATAGACAAGATAGAGCCCACCAATGAGTTTTAAAGCGATAAAAAAAGCTGGAAATTGCAGCATTACAACCGCAACTCCAATAACCGATAAAATGGCAACTATTCCAACCCCAATAAGCTCTCCAAACATCATCCAAAGCGCTCGCTTTAATCCAACACTCATTCCAAGGCTCATTGCCAAAGTCATACACATTCCAGGAGTTAAAGATACTGCAATAAACGTAGGAACAAAGACCATCAAAACAGAGCTGCTCAATTTACAAATCCTTTACATGTAAAGCTAAAATACTTTTTGGATTAAAACCATATAGATAATTGTGGCAACTATAATACTAAGTAGAGCATTTTTTTTCCATAAATGCATTAAAAAAGCCGCTAAAATCCCGATAAATTCAGGAATTGCGTAAGGGTATTCTCCAAAGGGCACATCTTTTATTGCATAAAACACTAAAATGACCATAATCATCATGGGCATAAAAAATTCAATGTGGCGCACCAATGGCCCAGGCTCTTTTTTGGCAAAAAATAAAAAGGGGAGGATTCTTGTCGCATAAGTTGCCAAAGCAGCAATAATAATTCCAAAAATTATATACATATCACTCATTTATCCATCCTCGCAACCCAATTAGCAAACAAGTTGCCAAAAAGAGTGATAAAATGAGCATCTTATCGCTTGGAAAAACAACAATCCCAAAAAGACCTATCATTAATGCCAGCATCAACGGTTTTGGGCTGGGGTGTTTGCGGTAAAGCTCCATCGAAAGAACCACAAAAAGAGCTGTCAATGAAAACTCAATGCCTGTATAATCAAACGGAATTACATTTCCAAGCACAGCACCAATAACTGAACCAATAACCCAATAACTTTGGTTTAAAGCAGTAATCCATGTGTAAATACGCTCTTTTTGATCTGAAGATATGTTTGCAGTTTTTAAAAGGGCAAAGGTTTCATCAGTAAGTCCAAAGATAAGATAATGTTTTGCTCTTTTTAAGCCTTTAAATTCACTTATCATCGAAAGTCCATAAAAGGAGTGGCGCAAATTGAGTAAAAAAGTAGCAATTCCAATTTCAAGCAAAGTAGCATGGGATGCAAAAAGAGTCAAAGCCAAAAACTGCCCTGCTCCAGCAAAGATAAAAATGCTCATAAAAAATGCATAATACCATGGTATCGACAACGAAGATGCTAGTAATCCAAATGCGATACCAAGGGGAATATATCCCATCATTACAGGAATGGTAAGTTTTATGATTTGACCAATTCGCACAAAGCCACCTTTTTAAAAAAAGAAAAATTGTAACATAAATTATAAAAGAGTATAAGGGATGGTTTTGCCGCAACTTTTTATCATTTAAAACTTATCATAAAACCCACAGTTAGAAATGGAATTTATGCGCTATGCAAATCATTTTGTGCCATCTCCTAGCATTGCAAACTTGATTTGGAATCTTTACATGTAAAGCTAAGTAATTAAACAAGTAGGGTATGCAAGGTAGGTCCTGAATCAAGTTCAGGATGACTAACTGAATCAAGTTCAGGATGACTAACTGAATCAAGTTCAGGATGACAACGCTAGTCATTTTACCCTTCCTTAGTCATTCCGTGCTTGACACAGAATCTACTCTAATACTTAGTCTTTTTATGTTTATATTGGAATTTTTACATGTAAAGCTTTTCAATATACTCTACACTCAAAACAGCTAAAAACAAAACTGCAATAGCTGCTAAAAAAATGAGATAGAGCATCATTTTATTTACCTATCTTTTGAGTTGATTAACGGTTTGGAGCATCTCATCGGTAGTAGTAATAGCTTTTGAGTTTGCCTCATATGCCCTTTGTCCCGTAATAAGATCTGTCATCTCTTCAACAAGCTGAACGTTACTCATCTCCACAAAGCCTTGGCGAATTTGGCCAAAACCATCAAGTCCTGGAACACCAATGAGCGGATCACCAGAAGCGTTTGTGTTGATAAAGTTATTATCTCCAAGGGAGTGCAATCCTGCTGGGTTAATGAATTTTGCAATCTCAATTTGACCAATCTCATTCATCTGCGTATCACCGGCTTGTAGCACTGAAACAGTCCCGTCAGTTCCTATTGAAATTTCAGTCGCATCTTCTGGAACAACAATTTCTGGAATGAGCAAATAGCCGTCACTATTGACTACATTTCCCTCACCATCAAGTTTGAATGCGCCATTTCTTGTATAAGCAGTCTGTCCATCTGGAAGCTGGATTTGAAAAAAACCATCACCAGTTATTGCCATATCTAAATTGTTGCTTGTTTCTTTAAAGTTTCCTTGTCCAAAAAGCTTTGTCACTGCCGTTGGACGAACACCTAAACCCACCTCAATCCCTGTGGGAGACTGGGTAGTAGCGCTAGTAGAAGTTCCTGCATACTCCATAGTTTGGTAAAACAGATCTGCAAATTCAGCCCGCTCTTTTTTATATCCAATAGTATTTACATTTGCAATATTATTTGAGGTAACATCAATTTGAGTTTGCTGGGCTTTCATCCCAGTTGCTGCAGTATATAATGCACGAATCATCCATTACTCCTAGACACTTGTGTTAGCAAGTTTTGATATAGCTTCATTATTAAGATCATCCATATGGGATGTCATCACTTTTTGGTACATTTCAACCAATCTTTGCGCTTCAATTAATCCAACCATTTCCCGCACAGGATTGACATTGCTTACTTCTAAAAAACCTTGTGCA
Source organism: Campylobacteraceae bacterium UBA1877 (assembly GCA_002352945.1). Taxonomy (GTDB): domain Bacteria; phylum Campylobacterota; class Campylobacteria; order Campylobacterales; family Campylobacteraceae; genus UBA1877. The sequence goes on from DDHL01000046.1 coordinate 8,026, forward strand.
ACAGCATCAGCATCTTGAACAAGTCGAAAATTTTCCAAATCGCTTTTGTATAAATTATCTCCCTCTTTTGTAAGCATTCTAGGCTCAATCGGCTGGGCAAGATAAAATGCATTTACAATATTCCCATCTGCATATATATTTCCATTGTTATCTACTGATATTTGTGCATCTGGATCAAAATCGATATATCCTTGATTTTGAAAATGGTTTGCAGGAAGTACTGCATAGCCTTCTTTTGTTACTAAACGCCCTTCATTATTGAGAGTAAAACTTCCATTTTGAGTTAGCCTAATGCCTTGCGGGGTTTCTACCAAAAAGAAAAGATCATCTCTTTTTAGAGCAAAATCCAAGGGATTTGAACTCTCTTTAATAGCTCCTTGGGTAAAGTTTGTATACTCAAGGCTAACTTGCGGCACACGGTCAATTGAACGATTTAAAAATTTAGCCGCATCTCTTGTGTGGTTTCTTAAAGGAAGCTCATCGCGCACCTCTTGGTAGATGCGACTAAAATCACCTATAACAACATCATCTCTTTTAAATGCTGGAGTATTGATATTGGCAAGATTATTTGAGATGACATCTAATCTGTTAAATTGAGTCACCATCGCACCAGTTGCGCTATAATAGCCATTTTGCATAGACATTCCTTGCTTACATAACTCTTTGCATATGCCTAAGCAATAGCCGTTCCAACTCTTTACATGTAAAGCTAAAGAGTCTTGATATAAAGTGAGCTTTTTAGCTTTTATCACATTTTAAATATGAATTGGGTAAAATATGGCCTTTTTTAATAAGGAGCGCCTTAATGTCTACAAAAGAACTGTTCCAACAAATTGAAGATCTCTTTAAAGAACATGAAAAAGGGCATGTCACATACGAAACCCTCATCGATTTTTTTCCAAAACAGCCAACAGCTGCAAACATAAAAAAGATCCACTCTCTTCTTGAAAAATATCAAATAACCCTTATAACCTCGGCCGAAATTGCCAAAATGCGCAATATCGAAGAGGCAAAAAGAAGAGAGGCTGAACGTCAAAAACTCAAAGATGAATCGCTCGAAGATGAGTTTGATTTAGCTAGTGAAAAAGAGCTTTTAGAGTGGTCAAGAAGTGACAGCCCTGTTAGGATGTATCTGCGTGAGATGGGTCAAATTTCTCTTCTTACAAAAGAAGAAGAGATTGATATAAGCAAAAAGATTGAATTTGGTGAAGATATCATCATTGATGCTTTTTGCTCAGTACCCTACCTAATCGATTTTATCTTAGATTATAAAGAGGCTTTAATCAATCGAGAACGCCGCGTTAAGGAGCTTTTTAAAAGCTTTGAAGATGACAATGATAGCGACGATGACGATGATGATGAAACTGAAGGCTCTAGCAAACCATCAGGGAAAAAAGATAATAAGCGAACGCAAAAAGTCATTGAGAGTTTTAAAGCCCTAGAAAAGGCTAAAAAAGATTGGATGAAAGCTAGCGCAAAAGAGATTGGCGAGAGCGAAATCGATGTTTTATCTTACCATTTAACCTTAGCTTACAAGAAAAAAATTCTCAAAGAAAAGTTGATGGATTTGGGTCCTACAAGTAAACTTATCAACGAACTTGTTCGATCCATGGAAACTGCACTAAAAAGCGATGGAGAGTTTGACAAGGAGTTAAAACGCCTTGAGTATAAATTGCCACTTTTTAACGAAACGTTAAGAGAAAACCATCAAAAAATCCTCTCTAGAATTGTCGATATGACAAAGGAGGAGATTGCAGCTGAAGTTCCAGAAGCGACCATGGTTTCAACCTACATGGAGATTAAAAAACTCTTCCAAACAAAAGAGGCAAGCAAGCAAGGGTTTGATTTAGAGCCTGAAATTTTAAAAGAGATTTTAGAGCAAATTAAACGCGGTAAACGCATTGCAGATGAGGCAAAAACCCGTATGGCAAAATCCAACTTGCGTCTTGTTGTTTCTATCGCAAAGCGATACACTAACCGCGGTTTGCCATTTTTGGACCTTATCCAAGAGGGAAACATTGGTCTTATGAAGGCTGTTGATAAGTTTGAGTATAAAAAGGGATATAAATTTTCAACGTATGCAACATGGTGGATTAGGCAAGCTATCAGTAGAGCTATTGCCGACCAAGCTCGAACTATCAGAATCCCAATCCATATGATTGAGACCATAAATCGAATTAATAAAATTATTCGCAAACATTTACAAGAACATGGCAAAGAGCCAGATATTGATACTATTGCATCAGAGGTTGGATTAAGCCCTGATAAGGTTAAAAATGTGATTAAAATCACAAAAGAGCCAATATCGCTTGAAGCTCCTATTGGCAATGAAGATGATGGTAAATTTGGGGATTTTGTAGAAGATAGAAGCACGCTTAGCCCAATGGATCATATCTTAAAAAATGACTTAAAAGATCAGATCGATGATGTACTAGACCAGCTTAACGAACGAGAAAAGGCGGTAATTCGCATGCGTTTTGGGCTTTTAGAGGATGAGAGCGATAGAACTCTTGAAGAGATTGGAAAAGAGTTAAATGTTACAAGAGAGCGTGTTCGCCAAATTGAAAGTTCGGCAATCAAAAAATTAAAACATCCAAAAGTTGGACGAAAACTGAAAAATTATATTGAAGGCTAAGCCTTACAAGCAAAAGGAACCTAGTGCATTTTCTTGAACAATGGATAGAAAACGACTACAATCCATTTATCATTTTTGACTCCGCAGGTCGAGTAAAATCTCTTAACCAAGAGGCTCAGTACCTTTTAGGAGAGGTCTCATCTAAAGAGATTTTTGACCTTGCTGGAGCGTATGCATCTTTGACCTATGGGTTTAAAACTACAATTTTAGATTTGGAGTTTGGACCCTATAAATTTTATGGAATTACGGTTGGGTATGAAAACGAAGAAGAGATTGGCATTAAACTTTATAAATATGCAAGCAAAAAGTTTTCTACAGTAAAAGACCAGGGCGTACCTGTAAATATTTACGCCCTACTTGATCTTTGCATTAGCGCAACATCTACAGCAAAAAATATCCAATTCAAAAAAGAGTTTGACCCTACATTTCCAAATTTACGTTTAAATGTTGATGGTTTTACAAAACTGCTTAATAAAACCTATTTAAGCTTTAGCACATCATCTCAAGTTACTACAAAGCTCTCTTTAAAAACTGGCGAATATATCCGTTTTGATAAGAAAAAATATCCTATATTTACAATCGTAGTTGCGGGCCAAGAACGCTCCCATAGATACGAACATGACCTTGAAGCAATCGCAAATCATGTAAACTGTTTAGTCCGCTTTAAACCCAATGAAATCATCATCACATCTCCGCTAATAAGTGCTTAAAATGTCAGAGAAGAAAAGCTTTCAAAAAGGCACTGTTTTTACAGTCTCACTTGCCCATTTAGCCCATGATTTATACTCATCATTTCTACCTCCAATGCTTCCACTGCTTATTGAAAAACTTGGACTTAGTTTAGCAGTAGCAAGCTTGTTTGACATCTTAAGAAGAGCTCCATTTTTATTAAATCCATTTTTGGGACTTTTAGCAGAGCGGGTTGGAGCACGCTATTTTGTTATTTTAACACCTGCTGTGACAGGTATTGCTATGAGTTTTGTAGGCTTAGCCCCATCTGTTTGGATTGTGTGCATACTCTTACTTGTAGCAGGTATTAGTGCAGCCCTCTTTCATATCCCTTCGCCTGTTATGATAAAAGAGTCGGCAGGCTCAAGAACAGGTCTTGGAATGAGTTTTTTTATGGTTGGAGGAGAAGGGGCAAGAGCCCTTGGACCTTTGATAATAACAGCTGGAATTTCATGGTGGGGATTAGAAGGCACATACAGATTGATGCCAATTGGAATTGCAGCTTCATTGATACTCTATTTTAAACTTCGCAACTTCAAACCACAAACCTCCTTACAAAAACCGCGTCAAAAAGGGGATGTAAAAAAACTTTTAATTCAATATGCACCTTTTTTGTTTATTATTGGAAGTTTTATTCTATTTCAAGCATGGATGAAAACTGCTCTTGTTCTCTTTTTGCCAGTATATCTAAAGCTTCAGGGGCTTGGACTTTGGTATAGTGGGATATCCTTAGCAGTCTTAGAACTTTGTGGAGTCGTTGGAGTAGTGGTTGCAGGACACCTTTCAGATAAAATTGGCCGCCATAAAATGCTTATGATTATAGCAGTTGCCCAAACCCTTTTAATGGGAATTTTCATGATTTCACCTACACCGCTATTAATTCCACTTTTAGGATTAATTGGCTTCTTCTTGTTTGCTTCAGGACCGGTTATCATGGCAAGCGTTCAAGATACAAACACTGCCATGCCGACGTTTATGAATAGCATTTATATGAGTGTCAACTTTGGGGTAAGCTCAACAGTTGTTTTGTGCGTTGGTCTGCTTGGCGATGCAATTGGATTAGAAAGCACTTATTGGGTTTGCACTATAATGAGTCTAGGCTGCATTGGTGTAACTATGCTTTTGCCTTGGTCTATTCGCGCTGCATCCAGGGAAGTATCAAAGAGCTAACCGGAACAATTGCAAGCCCTAGCAAAAAAGGAATTGTCTCAAAAACTCCTTGCCTTTGCAAATATAAAAATGCAAGCACTAAAAACCCATAGGCAATTAAACGATAAGGAAAAAGCAATCCCGAAATAGATTGGAATGTATTTTTGATATTGTGCCCTTTTGATTTTAGCCTTGCTTTCTCCTCTTTTACCATCGTTTTAAAGTCTTGCGCTTTAGGTTCTTCATCTTCAGTATAAAGTCCATAAGGATCGTCTTCATCTTGCTCTTGTTCAACAATTAAATCTTTATCTTCAAGACGCTTGCTAACCATTCGTTTGTATGCATAAAAGGAGCTAAAGGTTATAAACATGGAGCAGATAAAGGCGACTTGTGTATTAAGAAGCCACAAGCCACCCATAAAAGATGAGATAGCTATTAAAATAAGATCTGCACTTAAATAGACATATGAAAATCGCCAAGGCATGCTACTCAATCCTCATCATCCCCGCTATCATCATACTTATAGCGCACATCATCTTTTAGCTCTTCAAGGGATTTTACCTGTTTTTTATAAGCTTTGTACACATTTAAAATTGCTGCTCCAACACCCCATGCAACACCCAACCAAAAGAGCCATCCAATCCCACTTAAATCGCGCATGAGTATGCCAAGACCAACTCCTAATAAAACAGCTACTATCATGGATATTCCAAGTGTTAGCTGTTCAGCTCCTTCGATAAAACGACGGGTTTTTGATTTTTTTTGTTCACTCATAATTTTTTCATAACCTCAGCAGCTTTCACAATTACTTCATCAATGATTTTTTCATCCATAGCGCTGCAAATAAAGCCAACTTCAAATTGACTGCAAGCAAAGTAAACGCCTCTTTTTAACATCTCTTGATGAAAAAGTGCAAACCGTTTGGTATCGCTTCGCAATGCATCTTCAAAGTTATAAACTGGATTATCGTTAAAAAAGAAGCCAAACATAGAGCCTTGATATCCAACTTGCAATGGAATATTTGCTTCGTTTGCTTCTGCTTTTAAGCCTTCTGTTAAACGTTTTGCTAAAGATTCAAGTCTAGGATAAAGAGTTTGGGCCTTGCTTGATACAACCTCTAAACTCGCCAAACCTGCACTCATTGCCACGGGATTTCCGCTAAGAGTTCCCGCTTGATAAACCGGTCCTTCGGGTGAGAGCATCGCCATTATTTTGGCTTTACCACCAAAGGCTCCAACAGGCATTCCACCGCCAATGACCTTTCCAAGAGTAACCATGTCAGGACAAACATCATAAACTCCCTGGGCTCCTTTTAAAGATGCCCTAAAACCACTCATTACTTCATCAAAAATCAAAATAGCACCATACTCATCACACAATTGGCGCAACCCTTTTAAAAACTCCTCTTTAGCCGGAACAAAACCCATATTTCCTGCAATTGGCTCAACTATAACACAAGCTACTCCCTTGCTTGCATTAAAGCAAGCTTCTACGCTTTTTAAATCATTATATTTTGCAAGTAGTGTATGTTTTGTAGTTCCTTCTGGCACACCAGGACTTGAAGGATTGCCAAATGTTGTAGCTCCACTTCCTGCTTTTACAAGCAAGGCATCGCTATGGCCGTGGTAGCAGCCTTCAAATTTGATAATATCATCTCTTTTAGTAAAACCTCGAGCCAATCTAATTGCACTCATTACAGCTTCTGTCCCGCTATTGACAAAACGGATTTTATCAACACTTGGCAAAAGAGAGCACACAGCTTGGGCCAACTTTGTTTCAACCTCAGTTGGAGCACCAAAACTAAGCCCTCTTTTAACCGCTTCAATGACTGCTTTTTCAATTGTTTCATTAGCATGCCCCAAAATAAGCGGCCCCCAGCTTTGCACAAAGTCAATATACTCATTACCATCAATATCTTTTAAATAAGCCCCTTTTGCTTCTTTGATAAAAGGAGGCACTCCCCCCACACTTCCAAAGGCTCTCACAGGAGAGTCAACGCCGCCTGGTATCACGGTTTTAGCCAACTCAAATGCCGCATTTGATCGAGTTAAAGTCATACTAATCCTTGTTGATTGTTTTTAAGAAATTGTAACGCGTTGCACGTAAAAAGGTGCTTACTTGGAGCTGTTTTGGTCTTTTACATGTACATAATTATAGAGACTAACAATCTCTTCGTCAGTTAAAAAATAGCTTGGCATAACAGGAGACTGCTTTAAAATCCCTCGCCGAAACTCATTTAAGCTAAGATTGTTTATTGGAGGTGCTTTTAAAAGCTTTTTTTCACCTTTTTTGTTAAAAGTAGCAAGCACTCCGCCTTCTCCTTTTTTTCCATGGCAACTATCACAGCCGATTCCTCTTGGATTGGAATAAAGCATCTTTGCATACTCTGTTTGGGTAATAAAGTCCTCTGCATGCAAAAAAATAGTTATGAATAAAAGTACAATTATACGACCCATTTTTATCTCATTAATCCTCTATTTATGCAAGTTTAGATATTATGCCCCACACTTAATTAATAACTTATGAAAAGGCTTTTGGCAAAATGACTCTCTTAGATGGAAAAGCACTTTCGGCTTCAATCAAAACCGATTTAACCAACCAGTGTCAATCACTTAAACAAAAAGGTATAACTCCAGGACTTGCTGTAATTTTAGTAGGCAATGACCCAGCAAGCGCAACTTATGTAGGCATGAAAGAGAAGGCTTGCAATCAAGTGGGCATCTACTCTTTATTGCACAGACTTGATGAAAATGCCAGCCAAGAAGAGCTTATAGGGCTCATTAAAGAGCTAAATAAAGATCCAAAAATTGATGGTATTTTAGTGCAACTACCCTTGCCTGCACATATGGATACAGATGCTATTTTAGAAACTATTGATCCAAGCAAGGATGTAGATGGTTTTCACCCATATAATGTCGGGCGCTTGGTGCAAGGATTAAACGGTTTTAAACCCTGCACTCCCTATGGGGTTATGAAACTTCTTGAAGCGTATGACATTGATCCAAAAGGAATGAATGCTTGTGTTATAGGCCGCAGCAATATTGTTGGCAAGCCTATGGCAACACTGCTTTTACAAAAAGGTGCAACAGTTACAATTTGTCACAGCAAGACAAAATCAATCCAAAGCTTCACAAAAGAGGCTGATTTGATTGTAGTTGGCGTTGGAAGACCAAATTTATTGACAAAAGATATGGTAAAAGATGGTGCGATTGTAGTTGATGTTGGTATAAACCGAGTCGAATCTGGCGCCCTTGTGGGTGATGTTGATTTTGAAAACGTTGCTAAAAAATGCAGTTTTATAACTCCAGTTCCCGGAGGAGTTGGACCAATGACTATTGCAATGCTTTTATCAAACTGTCTTGAATCAGCGCACAATCGCTCCAAAGGTATAAAGTAATGAAATCATTTTTAAGTAGGCTTTACCGATTTTCTAACTCATGGACTGGAACTGTAATCATTGTTCTGCTAATCATCTTTTTTATCGCCCAAGCCTTTGTTATTCCAAGCGGCTCAATGAAGCGCTCCTTGCTTATAGGAGACCATCTTTTTGTTAAAAAGTTCTCTTATGGAATTCCAGTTCCCCACCTGCCTTGGGTTGAAATCCCTGTTTTGCCAGATTTTTTTGGAAATGGACATTTGCTAGAAGGGCCTAAGCCCAAGCGTGGTCAAATTGTGGTTTTTCGATACCCAAAAGAGCCAAAAATTCACTACGTAAAACGGTGTGTCGCCCTAGGCGGAGATGAAATCATCTACCAAGATAAGGCTTTTTACCTAAGGCCCTATGAGGGTGATGAGTATATTCAAAAAACTTTTCCACAAAGCGCAATAGTTAAAATCGATGGAAAATTGTGGGTGAAAAATCCATACATGTCCCACTTTCCTGGAATCCACTACGATTTAGATGTTGATCTTTTTTCACAAATGACGCTTTATCTCATGGCAAATGATTTGGCTATGAAGCCAATTTATCTTAAAGATTTACCACTAGTGCGTCAAGATCTTAACTTCAACGCTTTTTATTTTAAAGTTCCTGAGAATGAATTTTTTATGATGGGCGACAATCGCGACCATTCAAACGATAGCCGTTTTTGGGGAAGCGTGGCTTATAAATATATTGTTGGCCGTCCATGGTTTATCTATTTTTCATGGGATGAAAATTATGTTATTCGATGGGATCGTATAGGAAGACTCATTTCTACTGTTGAAACAGATGTGGATTTTTTAGATGAATCTCATTGATATTTTGCCCATGGTTGCCATGGGCTTAGCCCTTATCATCGCAATAGTAGGTCATGAAGTGATGCACGGAAGAGTTGCAAACCTTTATGGCGATGATACTGCCAAAAACCAAGGCAGATTGAGTTTTAATCCAATTATACATGTAGATCCAATTGGCACAATTGTAGTTCCATTGATTCTCTATTTTAGTTCAGGATTCATCTTTGGATGGGCAAAACCCGTGCCTGTTTATATGCGAACAGTTTTGGAAAATAAAGGATATTTTGGAGCTTTACATGTAAGCCTAGCTGGAATTATTTATAATCTGATTTTAGCCATTATAGCAGCTATTTTATTGCATTTTATTGATATGCCAAACAATTATATTGGTCTATTTTTACAATCTTTTTTATACTATCTTGTTATTATCAATGTTATTTTAGGTATTTTTAATCTCTACCCCATTCCGCCACTTGATGGTTCCCATGCCCTTGGATACATTGCTAGCTGGCTGGGTTATCCAGAAATTATGCATTTTATGCAAAAGTGGAGTAAGTTTGGATTTATTATCTTAATTGCTCTTATTATCTCACCGTTTTCTTATCTCATATTTGCTCCGATGCGGCTTATTATCAACCTTCTTTTAAATTGATTTAGCACCTAACAGATATTTAAATCTTGCTATGATATAATCTTGCATAACTTAATGCCAGGAAAATTAATGAAATTTTATATCGGCACAGACCATGCAGGCTATCTCATTAAAGAGGATGTAAAAAAGCTTTTAAAAGAGCGCAATTGTGAAGTAATTGATCTGGGTCCAGATAGCGGTGACCGGGTTGATTACCCTGACTTTGGACACAAAGTTGCCCGCGCTGTTGCGGCAGACAAAGGTAGCTTTGGAATTGTCATTTGCGGCACTGGTATTGGAATTTCAATATCAGCCAATAAAATTCCAGGAGTTCGAGCCGCTCTTTGTCATGATGCTTATACTGCGCAAATGGCACGGGCTCACAATGATTCAAACATTCTCGCATTTGGACAACGTGTTGTCGGCCTTGGGGTAGTTGAATCGATGATCGATGCTTTTATCTCTACTCCTTTTGAGGGTGGAAGACACGCTTTGCGAGTAGCTAAAATTGAAGGATGAACAATGCTTTTTGAGTGGATTGTTACTACAGTTTTAGTTTCACTTTGTATCTACTTAACTGTTATGGTTTTTTACTACAAAACCCTGCTCAAAAAAGAAAAAATGGGAAATATAGTCATCAAAAACACTCTTGGAGATGCAGAAATTGTTATTCGCAAATATCAAGTCCAACTCCAAAGAGCTCTTGGCAATATTGACATCCTTAGTGATGAATTAAATAAGATTCGTGGGGATACAAAATCTTTGCGTACTAGAAATAGCCAATACCGCATTGAAAGCGACAAGTTGCGCCAACGCATTAAAGAGTTAGAGGGTAAAATCGAGGCTCTTTTATGATTGGCACTTATATTGTATTTGGCCTTTTGGTTGCAGGGCTCATGTATCTTAAATACAAACTTTTTTATTAAAGGATATTTATGCGTGAACTTAACGCCAGTGATAAGCGTTATATTCTAGAATCAATTCGTAATGTACCCGATTATCCAAAACCGGGTATTCAATTTAAAGATATTACAACACTTCTAAATAATGCAAAAGTTTTTAATTTCCTAATGGATCACTTGACAGCGCGCTATGAAGATATGAAATTAGACTATATCGCTGGCATAGAATCTCGCGGATTTATCTTTGGAGCCGCACTAGCTGCAAGACTTAGGAGTCGGTTTGTACCCATCCGAAAACCAGGAAAGCTTCCCTATACAACAATTAGCGAAAAGTATTCGCTAGAGTATGGGGTTGATGAGGTTGAATTGCATATTGATGCTTTCCAAAGCGAAATTGATAATCCAAGAGTTTTACTCATTGATGATTTGATTGCAACTGGCGGCACAGCAAATGCGGCTGTAAGTCTTATCAATAAAGCTGGTGCCCAGTGCGTTGAAGCTTGCTTTATTATAAACCTTACTGCTCTTCAAGGGGATTTGCTCATTCAAAAAAGCACTCCAGTGTATTCGGTTTTGGAGATTGATTGATGTATATTCCAAAGCCATCTTCATATGATCCAGACACCAATGGACATTTTGGTATTTTCGGAGGCCGGTATGTGCCAGAGACTCTCATGCCAATACTTATTGATCTTAACAAAGCTTACGAAAGCTTACGATTTGATCGTGATTTTTGGCAAGAGGTTAACCACTATTTAAAAGAGTATGTTGGACGCCCAAGTCCTTTATATTTTGCTCAAAATCTATCCAATGAACTTGGTGCCCAAATCTATCTTAAACGTGAAGATTTAAACCATACGGGAGCACACAAGATTAACAATACTATCGCTCAAGCTCTTCTTGCAAAACGTTTGGGTAAAAAAAGAGTTATTGCAGAAACCGGAGCCGGACAACACGGAGTAGCCACTGCAACAGTAGCTGCTCTGTTGGGATTAGAGTGTGATGTATTTATGGGTGAAAAAGATGTGCAACGCCAATCTTTAAATGTATTTGGCATGAAACTTCTTGGAGCAAGAGTTCATCCTGTAAAAAGCGGAAGTTGCACATTAAAAGATGCAATGAATGAAGCTATTCGCCACTGGGTAACCCACGCTCGAGATACTTTTTATGTTATTGGAACAGTTGCCGCACCCCATCCATATCCTATGATGGTACGCGATTTTCAAGCCATTATTGGATTTGAGGCAAAGGCGCAGCTTCTATCGGCCACAGGAAAACTTCCAGATTTTGTTATTGCATGTATAGGTGGTGGAAGTAACGCCATTGGAATTTTTAACCACTTTTTAAATGAAGATGGAGTTCGCTGCATCGGAATTGAAGCTGGCGGCCTAGGTTTAGAAACTCAAAAACATGGTGCAAGTCTCCAAAAAGGATCTCCTGGGGTTTTGCATGGTCAGATGAGCTATCTTCTCCAAGATGATGATGGACAAATTCTTGAAGCCCACTCTATTTCGGCTGGACTTGACTATCCTGGCATAGGACCAGAGCATGCTTACTTAAAAGATTTAGATGCGGTAAGCTATGAGAGTGTAACAGATAAAGAGGCGCTAGATGCATTTGTTTGGCTGAGTCAAAAAGAGGGAATTATCCCCGCATTTGAAAGCGCCCATGCGGTGGCATACTTGAAAAAAATGGACCCTAAAATTCGAGAAAATGCCCTTATCGTAGTAAATCTCTCAGGACGAGGCGATAAAGATATGCTTCAAGCGCAATCCTTATTAGAGTTTAATTAGGAGATTGCGTGGAAGCAACTTTTATTCAGTGGGTTAGTACTTACGGCTATTTAGTCTTATTTGTATGGTGTATTTTAGAGGGCGAAACCGCCCTTGTCACAGCAGGTATTTTTGCCCATACAGGAGATATGAATTTAATTTTAGCCATCTGTATAGGCGCACTTGGGGGAGTTGCTGGAGATCAATTCTATTTTTATATTGGACGTACCAATAAAAACTACATATACAAAAAGCTCAATAAGCAAAGGCGTAAATTTGCCATTGCCCATATGCTCTTGAAGCAGCATGGCAAAAAAATTGTCTTCTTGCAGCGCTTTTTGTATGGTTTGCGAGTAGTTGTACCAGTATCTGTTGGCTTAACTCGCTACAATTGGGGCAACTATATACTCATAAACTCAATTAGCTCTTTAACTTGGGCTACACTTTATTGTGCAAGTGCATGGTTTTTTGGAAATGAGATTTTAACCTTGGTTACTTATGCAAAAACCCATTGGTATTTTTCACTTCCATTAATTGCACTCTTTATTGGAAGCATAGTATACTTTTTTCACAGTGTGGAAAAACATATTTTAATTTTACGGAGCAGAAGATGAATATAGATATTTTACCATTATCAAAAACACCAGAAGATACAAGACTTTTTTTCCTCAATAGTGAAAATTTTGAAACTTTTGAATACAAAAAGGAGCTTGAACATCTTGGATTTAAGCCCCAAAGTGAAGCGGGAGTTTATCTGCCCCATCACGATTGTGTCTGTGTTGGATGTGAAGACTTTAGTGATGAAGAGATTCGAATAGCATGCGCAAAAGCGTGGGAAGTGCTAAAGCCCACAAAATGCACAAAGCTAAGCGTAGCTATTAAAGAGCCAATTTCCATCGAGGCTGTTGTTGAGGGTTTTGAACTATCAAGTTATAGTTTTGACATGTATAAGTCCAAACCAGAAAAGTCTAACATTACAACCTTAACTCTTTATACAGACTTAAAAGATGCCAAAGAGAGAGTTGAAAAATCTCAAATTATTGCATCATGCACAAATAGTACAAAAAATATTGTAAATACAATTCCAAATGAATACACTCCAGAGCGCATGGCCCAAGATGCAAAGGCTTTAGAGGAGATTGAGGGCATTACATGTAAAGTTTATGATGAAACTTACTTAGCCCAAGAGAAGATGGAAGCGTTTTTAGCTGTTAACCGCGCAAGTTGCCACCCTCCTCGTTTAATTCACCTTACCTACACCCCAAAAACTGAAGCCAAAAAAAGAGTTATTTATGTGGGCAAAGGCTTAACTTACGATAGTGGTGGATTGAGTTTAAAACCAAGCGAACACATGGTAACAATGAAGGCAGATAAAAGCGGAGGTGCAGCTGCAATCTCCATTCTAAAAGGCGCTGCACTTTTAAAGCTTCCTTTTGAAGTTCATGCAATAATCGGAGCCACCGAAAATATGATTGGCTCAAATGCTTATAAGCCAGATGATGTGCTTGTTGGGATGAATGGAACCACAATTGAGGTTCGAAATACAGATGCAGAGGGCCGTTTAGTTTTAGCTGATTGTCTTTGCTATGCACAACGATTTAATCCCGATTTACTAATAGATTTGGCAACTTTAACAGGAGCTTGCGTCGTTGGAGTTGGAGAGTATACAACCGGAGTTATGGGGCACAATAAAGCGTTAATGCAAGAGCTTCATGAAGCTGCACAAAAAAGTGGCGAAAACACTAATAGCCTCTTTTTTAACCGCCATCTTAAAAAACTGCTCAAAAGCTCAGTAGCCGATATTTCAAACACTGGCTCATCTCGATACGGAGGAGCTATAACCGCTGGATTGTTTTTAGATCACTTCATTAATGAAGAGAATAAAAACAAGTGGCTTCACCTTGATATTGCAGGTCCAGCATATGTTGAAAAACCTTGGGGCTATAACCAAGCAGGTGCTAGTGGGGCTGGTGTGAGAATGAATTTATATTGGCTTTCTCAAATGGCCAGAAAGGAAGACTAATGGGTCTTGGTGTTGGAATTGTGGGCTTGCCAAATGTGGGAAAATCAACTACATTTAATGCCCTTACAAAGGCTCAAAATGCTGAATCGGCAAATTATCCGTTTTGTACAATTGAACCCAATAAAGCAATTGTTCCCGTACCTGATTCTAGACTTGGCAAGCTTGCTCAAATCGTAAATCCAGAACGAATCCAACACTCAACAATCGACTTTGTTGATATAGCCGGGCTCGTTAAAGGAGCAAGCAAAGGCGAAGGACTTGGCAATCAATTTCTCTCAAATATTCGCGAAGTAGAAGTTATACTCCACATGGTACGATGCTTTGAAGATGAAAACATTACCCATGTTGAAGGCGCAATTGACCCATTAAGAGATATTGAAATTATTGAGGGTGAGCTTATTTTATCAGACATCCAACAGCTTGGAAAAAAGATTGAAAAGCTAACCCGCCAAGCAAAGGCCGATAAAAATGCAAGGGCAGCTTTAGACTTAGCCAATGAGTTAGCTGCCCATTTAGACAATCTTGAGCCAGCAAGTACTTTTGACAATAAAGATAATCCCCATTTCCAAGCTCTCAATAAGGAGCTTCGATTCCTATCAAATAAGACAATTATTTATGGTGCAAATGTTGATGAAGATGGCTTGCTTGAAGATAATAAACACGTTCTTACCCTAAAAGAGCATGCAAAAAAAGTCGGAGCAGATGTCATAAAACTTTGCGCTAAGATTGAAGAGGAGATGGTAGCACTCGAAGAGGAAGAGGCGGCAGAATTTTTAAATGAGCTAGGAGTAGAAGAGTCGGGGCTAGAAAAGATTATACGTACCGCTTTTGAAAAACTTGGTCTTATTAGCTATTTTACTGCTGGAGTTAAAGAGGTTCGAGCTTGGACAATTAAGCGCGGCTGGAGAGCTCCAAAGGCAGCCTCTGTTATTCATAACGATTTTGAAAAAGGCTTTATTAAGGCTGAAGTTATTAGTTACGAAGATTTTATTGCCTTTAAAGGCGAAGCCGGTGCTAAAGAGGCTGGCAAAATGCGATTAGAGGGTAAAGATTACATCGTTCAAGATGGAGATGTGATGCACTTTAGATTTAATGTGTAAAACTCCTTTTACATGTAAGCTTACATGTAA
>DDHL01000046.1:23467-23608 GCA_002352945.1 Campylobacteraceae bacterium UBA1877
CAGCGCCAACATCACTATTAAATGCTCGTATCTTTCCTTTGTGCTCTTGTATAATATTTCTTGCAATATTTAATCCAATCCCAATACCAGAGCTCTTTTTTGCACTCACAAAGGGCTCAAATATTTTTGGTAAAATCTTAG
>DDHL01000047.1:0-5027 GCA_002352945.1 Campylobacteraceae bacterium UBA1877
CCGCACTTGATGCGGAATCTACTCTAATACTATTTTATGCTTTATGAAGTTTTATTTGTTTGCAATCTACTCTAAAGCTTTTTATTTTAAGCTGAATATGAAATTTATACATGTAAAGACCCTGAATCAAGTTCAGGGTGACGGGGTGTCAAGTTCAGGGTGACATGATGCTTTGCTATTGAAGCTAGTAGGGTGTGCAAGGTAGGTCCTGAATCAAGTTCAGGATGACGGCTGAATCGAGTTCAGAGTGAGGGCTGAGTTAAGTTTAGGATGACGGGGGATTTACATGTAAAACTGAAACCTTGATGGACTTAAAAGCGGCGGTGTTGGTAAGCGCATCCCTTTTGTCTCCAAAGATCTTATTTACTTCTGATTTTGCATGGTGAAAGCTGCAAAACAGAGTTTTGGGCTGGATTTTATCTGTTACTTTTATCCGAAGTGGTGCTGTTTGTCCATGCGCTGTTTTTAAAACTACATACTCAGTTTTAAACTCTTTTGCATCCTCTTCGCTCACAAGCACTACATCCTCGCTGTAGCGTTTGTTTAACCTTGGACTTCTTGAGGTTTGAGATGCGTTATTGTATTGCGCTAAAACCCTTCCTGTTGTAAGATAGTAGCCACTTAAACTTTTTTCTAGCAGCTCTTTAACCATACCTCTCAACTCATATTGATGATAAAAAAATCTCCCACAACCATCTTCTGTTCTAAAGTCAAGCTGGTGTAAAATTGGCGTATCTTCAGTATGAACCGGCCATTGTAAGCCGCGTACACGATGGCGCTCTAGCCTATGGTAGCTTGCTCCTGAAAAACGTCTATAAGCAACATTTGAAACTTCATCCCAAATCTCTTTAGAGCTTGAGTAATTAAATTTTCCCAAAAGTTTTTGCTCAATGCTTTGAATGACTTCCCAATCATCTGGCAAATCGCATTGAACTAAAGGCTGAGATAGATGCAGTCTTCTCATTGCATTTATATAAACGCCCGTTTTTTCGTAGGCTGATTTTACTCCAAAGAGAATATCTGCATGTTTTGCAACTTCAGTCATGAAAAGCTCTTGAACGACTAAAAGTTCTAGATTTTTGAGCGCCTTTAAAGTTGCATTTGTATTTGGATGTATGTGAACAATATCTTCACCCATGTTAAAAAGCGCTTTAATTTTATTCTCTTGCATCGCCTTGATTATTTGCGGTGTAGCAAGGCCGATTTCATTTGGTTCTTGGTAGTCTGGCTTGTAGTTTGGTAACATTCCCATATCGCATGCGCCTTGAACATTGTTTTGACCTCTTAGCGGCATCAATCCAGCACCTTGCTTGCCAATATTTCCTGTCATTAAAGCTAAATGCACAATTGCCATTACCGCCTTTGATCCATCGATATGCTCTGTTACTCCAAGTCCCCAAAAAATCATCGACTTTTTAAGGGCATATTCACGAGCAATTTTAGGAATAAGCTTGCTTAAATGCTCATATCCTGGCAGGTTTTTAAAATATTCTGGATTTGCGTATGGATCATTTAAAATCTTCTCTTTAAACTCCAAAAAGCCATTAGTGCGTTCTTGTATGAAGTTTTCATCATAAAGTTCTTCACTTATAATCACATATGCTAGCATATTTAAAACCATTAAGTTGGCTTCATGAGGCATAATAACTTTGTACTTAGAAAACCGATGCAAAGTGATTTCTCGTACATCAAATACGGCCAAATTATCGTGTTTTGTTGCCATGTCTAAAATGCGATTTGCAATGATTGGGTGAGCATCGGTTGTGTTTGAGCCAAAGACAATCATAAATTCAGTGTTGTAAATATCGTTGTATGGATTTGTTGCAGCCCCTTCGCCAATAGTATCTCTCATGCCTTTTAAGCTTGGCGAATGGCAAACTCTAGCACAATTGTCTACATGGGGTGAGCCTATGGACTCTCTTGTAAATTTTTGAAGCAAATAAGCACTCTCGCAAGAGGTTCTAGCTCCACCGATTGCGCAGATACTGCTATTTCCATACTCTTTTTGGATTTGTTTAAGCTTCATGGCTGCTGCCGTGGTAGCGCCATCAAAAGAGGTTTCAACCCATGAGTCATCAAGTTCTTTTAGAGTATGGGAAATTTTTTGGGCTATTGCTGGGTTTTTATCAAGAAAGGTTTTGCTAATGCGTGGTGTTCTTAGGCGATCGGGTGCATTTAGAAACTCAAATCCATATTTGCCTTTTACGCAAATTTTTCCTTGCGAAACCACACCCTCTGGATGGGCGTGGATTGCTAAAACCTTTTCATCTTTTACGCTAGCTGCAATATCACATCCAACGCCACAATAGGTGCATACACTATCAACTACCTTAGCATCTTTCACATTTTTCCTTTTGGGTTTGAGGGTTAGTTTTTAAATCGGAATGGGTGTTTTTCATAAACCCCTAGCATCTTGATATCTTTAGCAAAATAGCGCAATTCATCAAGGGCTAAAACGAGGCTTTTATTTTCAGGATGCCCGTCAATATCAAGATGAAACTGGCTTACTTTCAAGCTTCCAGCTAGGGTATAGCTTTCAAGTTTTGCAAGGTTTATTCCATTTGTTGCAAATCCTCCAAGAGCTTTATATAAAGCTGCCGGAATGTCTCGAACTGTAAAAACAAGAGAAGTTATATAGCCTTTATTGGGATCATATTTTGGGATAGTTTTCTCTTTTGAGAGAATGATAAAGCGTGTTGTATTTCCAGCATCATCGCCAAAGTTTTCATTTAAAATTTCAAGATCGTATAAATTTGCAGCCATCTTGGATGCAATTGCCCCTTTTGTTGGGTCTTTTAGAGATTGAACCTCTTTGGCTGAGCCGGCAGTGTCAAATTTAGCTTCGGCCTTTAAGCCAAGTCGAGCTATATTTTGACGGCATTGGGCAAGCGCTTGAGGATGGGAAGCAACTGTTTTGATATTTTCAATTGTAGCTCCTTTGATTCCTAAAAGACAGTGGCGAACTGGCTCAAAGTGTTCGGCAACAATGTTTAATTCAAGCTTTGGAATGAGTCGATATATCTCTTCGACACGACCTGCCGTTGAATTTTCAAGTGGAATCATAGCCAAATTTGCGGTGTCTGATTCAACCATGCGCATGGCTTGGGTGAAAGTTTCGCAAGCAATAGAGAGTGATTGCGGATAGGCGTTTTTACACGCAAGGTGAGAGTAAGCGCCTTCAACTCCTTGATAGGCGATAATAATGTCGCTCACAAATTGCTCCTTAAAAAAAGTATAATTATACCTGAGTAAGGGTAAAGATATAATTAGATACAATTATCAAAAACGGAGTAAAATGTACGAGAGGCGCGCAACTGTTTATGCACTCATTGCAGTTTTATTATGGTCGACTGTGGCAACTGCATTTAAATACTCATTGCATTACATCTCTCCAGTGGAGCTGCTTTTAGTTGCTTCGGGTACTTCGGTCATTGTGCTTGGCGCAATGGTTTATGCCCAAGGAAAAATCAAGCTGCTAAAATCACTCTCTAAAGCCCAATGGATACAGATGGTGTTTTTGGGTGTTTTGAATCCTTTTGCCTACTATTTGGTGCTATTTAAAGCCTATGATTTGCTACCAGCTCAAGAGGCACAGCCGTTAAATTATACATGGGCATTGACTCTTGCGTATTTATCAGTATTGATTTTAAGGCAACGCATCACTTGGCAGGATATTGTAGCAGGGATTATCTGTTATAGTGGAGTGCTTATTATATCAACCCATGGAGATGTTTTTAATTTGGAGTTTAGCAATCCACTTGGAGTTGCTTTGGCTTTAGGTTCAACTGTTCTTTGGGCTTTTTACTGGATTTATAGTACAAAGTGGAAGGTTGATCCTGTGGTTGGGTTGTGGTTGAACTTTTTAGCTGGGTTTGTGTTGATTTTGATATGGAATATTTTTCAAAACAAAGACTTTTTTATGCCGTGGCAAGGAGTTGCAGGAGCGGTTTATGTGGGTGTTTTTGAGATGGGTATAACATTTTTTTTATGGCTGCAGGCTATGCGATTGACCAAGCAGACTGCTAAAATAGCAAATTTGATTTTTCTTTCACCCTTTTTATCGCTCTTTTTTATATCGATATTTTTAGGTGAGAAGATTTTAGCTTCAACCTTGATTGGGTTGGTTTTGATTGTTGGTGGATTACT
The DNA here is from genome assembly GCA_002352945.1 of Campylobacteraceae bacterium UBA1877. Taxonomy (GTDB): domain Bacteria; phylum Campylobacterota; class Campylobacteria; order Campylobacterales; family Campylobacteraceae; genus UBA1877. The sequence goes on from DDHL01000047.1 coordinate 4,147, forward strand.
TTTGCAAAAAACAAAACAAAAGGAGATTTGATGCGAGTATTGATGGTGTGGATAATGGCTGTTTTGATGGCTTTTGGCTGTGTGTATGAGTCAAAGCTACCAAAGATGGAAGAGTCAAATAAACTTTTATGGGTTTTTGTGCAGCTTCCTAACTGTCCTTGGTGTCATAAAATGCACTATGATATTGTTGAGAGTGGGTTTTATGACAAAAATATTTCGCCAATGTACGCTCTAGAGATTCTCTCAAAAGAGGAGGCAAAAGAGTGCGGATTAAAAGCGCAGATTTTTCCAACCTCTTTTATAGTTGATCCTCGCACAAATGAGGCTTTGGAGATGTTTCCTGGGTATGTAAAGCCAGATGATTTTTTAGAGCTACTTACGATTGTGTATGAATAGTCTGGTTTGCGCGCCCAACCCCTTGAGCAATAATTAGTGCAAAGAAAATAGCAAAAAGAATTCTAAGAGTTACGATTACCCAAGGATTTGCACCAAATATAACAAAAATCAAAGTGTCTTCTATAATGGCGTGGCATATCATTAAAAATGTTCCGACAAACCAAACATCCTTTGTGCTCATGGCTGAATTTTCATATTCGCTTATGAGAATTCCAGCCCCGTATGTGATGCCAAGGATTGTCCCGGCGCCCAAGCTAAAAGCGGTATTGACTTTTTTGGCGTAGCGGTCGATAAATGGGCGTGATTTTATAAAATCAAGCGCAATGATGATGGTCGAAACTAAAACGATAATCTCAATGGAGAGAATAGAGGCATTTTTTAGCGAATTTAGAAGCATTGCTCCAATATTTTCATACACTGGAAGTGGCTCTGGTGTGTAGTCGGTTGTGATACCAAACCAAGAGTGGGGTAAAAATGTGGTAACC
>DDHL01000047.1:5220-5662 GCA_002352945.1 Campylobacteraceae bacterium UBA1877
AAAAATGTGGTAACCCAACCCACAAAAAGCCCTACAAAAAAGCGCAGTGCAATAGCAAAACTGCGAGGAATCTGGAGGCGATGCATGATGGCAGTTTCAACTAAAAGAGCATGGCAAATTCCAAGGAAAACTGCTAAGATTGTCCACTCTCTAGCATCTAAGCTCAATGGTGCTGCAAAGGCAACAGCAGCATAGAGGTTTAAAAACATACCACTAACAATCGCTAAGGCGCTCTCGGCCGGCAGGTCTAAAAAGGCAGTTAGTGGCGAGAATAAAAAAGAGACTTTGGCGAGTATTCCGTAAAAAAAGAGAATATCTGCAAGGATATAGATGGGAATAATCAGCTTTAATACAATCCACGCGCTATGGCCGGCGCGATTTAGGGCGGCTTTTAGTGAAAATTTCATGGGGTGAAGTTTAGCAAAATTTTGTATAAAATGAG
>DDHL01000047.1:5900-6133 GCA_002352945.1 Campylobacteraceae bacterium UBA1877
AAATTTTGTATAAAATGAGTAGTTATTTTTATACAAAAAATAAAAAAATGGTTTGTGCGGGAGAAATTTTAGAAAAAATGGTAAAACCCCTTTATTTTTAAGAATAAAAAAGCTATAATACCGACCTCAAAACAAAAGATGCGCCCGTAGCTCAGCTGGATAGAGCACAGGTTTGCGGTACCTGCGGTCAGGAGTTCGAATCTCTTCGGGCGCGCCATCTTTTCCTCTCTTAT
>DDHL01000048.1:0-2973 GCA_002352945.1 Campylobacteraceae bacterium UBA1877
ACCATAATTGTAGCCAGTTTATCCCCCCCCTAAAGCCATTCAGACACTTCCCCATTAAAGTCATTCCGAACCCCTCCCTTAAAGTCATTCCGAACTTGATTCGGAATCTATTTTAAAAATAAGTTGGTCCTGAATCAAGTTCAGGATGACAAAGTGAATAAGTCATTCCGTGCTTGACACAGAATCTATGTGTTTTACATGTAAAGCCAAGCAATTAAATAGGTAAGGTATACAAGGTAGATCCTGAATCAAGTTCAGGATGACTGGCTGAATCAAGTTCAGGATGATAATGATCAAAGCAGACCTTGAATCAAGCTTAAGGCAACAAATGCATATCTTTACATGTAAAAGTAGATGCCAAGTCAAGCTTGTCGTGACAAAAACAAGTTATTTATGCTTTCTAACTTAGTCATTTTGTGCTTGAAGCGGAATCCATGTGTTTTACATGTAAAGACCCTGAGTCAAGCTCAGGGTGACAGAAAGGGTGGGATGAGGGTGGCAGAAAGGGTGGGATCAGGGTGACAGAAAGGGTGAGCTCAGGGCAACAAGAGAGTAAGCTCAGGGCAACAAGAGAGTAAGCTCAGGGTGACAGAAGGGGTAAAATCAGGGTGACAAGAGGATAAGCAATTTCACACCTATCAAGTTATTGCGCGCTTGACACAGAATCTATTCTTTACATGTAAGGATTTTTTGCTTATAATACACGAAAAAATGTATATTAAGATAAAATAAATTCGTAAAAACTAGCAATTTTTGTTTTTATATGGTAGAATATTGAAATAAGTACGAGTAATTAATGGTATTTAAATTAATCTAGGCTATAATTTCTTTTATGAAAACACGAGATATTTTCAATCTGCTCCACAATGCAGTGGAGTCAAAACATTTCGGTAAAAAGATAAGCCAAAAGCAGATGGCAGAACGCCTAGGTGTATCTATGCGTACATACCAAGACTGGAAACTTGGCAACTCTGAACCTCAAGCGGCTCGAGCTGTAGTTGAAATGTTGTGTGAGTTAGATGATGAAGATGCCTTACATGTACTCAGACGGATTCGTAGAAACCTAAGGGAGAAAAGTTGAACTCTTTAACTCAAAATGAACGTCAAGGGCTCAATGAGCTATTTGAGAGCCTCTACGCTAAAACAACGCCTCCGTTTTATATCCGCTTTTTTAAACGACTACGAAAGATTTTTAGATTTAATTTCCACTCTTAAAAGCATTTTTACCCTTTTTTTGCTTCAAAATCCCTATATCCTTACAAACCTTAGTCTAGTATGCTAAAGTATTTTATGTTTTTTTATATAAAGTTTGCTCTTGACATTAACTCACTCAATGGAGTATAATACACCTAGCAATCAGAAAGGATGAGTGCTAATATGCCAAAAACGAGCAAACGAGATTTGATTCTTAACTCTATTATCAAAGCTTATTTGGAAGAAAATCTTCCAATCGGCTCAATGGAACTTGGGTCTCGAATGCCAGGCGATATTCCAGCTTCAACAATACGCGTCTATTTCAAAAAATTATCCCAAGAAGGTGCCCTAACTCAGTTACATGTAAGTGGAGGCAGAGTGCCTACTGTGATTGCTATGAAGCGGTATTGGAGTGAACGTATTAAAACCTCCCAAACCCGTTTTCTTGGGAAAAAGTTTAAAAAAGTTGCAAGGTCTTCAGATATTTTTTGCCTTGTAAGCCGGGCTGAAACTTTGTGGCTTGAAGAGATTATACCTGTTGATGAACGATATTTGATTTTGGTTTTAGGCAAAGAGGCTTTGGTGCTTGAGTATTCAGACCCAGTTGCTAGATTTTTGCCAAATCTTATTGGTGCATCAATTGGTGAGCTAGAAGATATAGGTAAGCAAGTTGGACTTTACGAACTTGCCAAAAAAGCTTCAAGACTCAGAGATGTTAACGTTTTGCTCAAAGAAGGAGAGATGTGCGTGTATGAAATGGCAAAAGCAAGTGGTGATCCCAAAATTGTACGTCTGTTTTTAGATCCTCGTTTTCCAGACTCTTTGACAGATGGACTCTATTTTGAGGATATATTGCCAAAAGGCTATATGGCAATTAAACAACCCGCCAAATATCAAGGAGTAGATGCAGAGCTTTTTTGCATCGGGGGCTTGTATTCAGATTACGAGCGTTTCTTTGAGGCGGCCAAGGAGGATACATGAGTAAAGAAGAAAAGAGAAAAAAGAGGCACTCAAAAGATGAAGTGAGTGCTGAAGAAAAACCAAAAAATCAAGAAGATGTTGCAGCTAAAAACGAGGATGAAAAAGAGCAAGAGGTTGCAACAAAAGAGCAAGAGCAGGATGTTGCAACAGATCAAAAAGGTAAAGGTGAAGAAGTTGCGACCAAAGAGGAAAGTAATGAGGATGAGGTTGCCAGTTTGAAAGATAAAATTGCCGAGCTTGAAGATAAGTATCTGCGTGCTAATGCAGAGTTTGAAAATCTTCGAAAACGAATGGAAAAAGAGAAGCTTCAAGCAGTCTCGTACGCTCATGAACAGTTTGCAAGAGATCTTTTGCCAGTTATTGATGCACTTGAGATCGCAGCAAATGTTAGTGAGGGGGACGATGTGGTTGCAAAGCTAAAAGAGGGGATTAATCTTACAATTGAACAATTCATGAAATGTTTTGAAAAACATGGAATTAGTCCAGTTGAAAACGTAAAAGAGTTTGATCCTAACGTACATGAAGCTGTAATGCAAGTAGAGAGCAAAGATCATGAGAGTGGTCAGATTGTTCAAGTGCTCCAAAAAGGCTATACCATTAAAGATCGAATCTTACGTCCAACGATGGTAAGTATTGCAAAATAATAAATAGTTTGAAAGGAAAAAATATGGGAAAAGTTATTGGAATCGATTTAGGAACAACCAACTCATGTGTGGCTGTATATGAGCGTGGAGAGAGTAAGGTAATTAGCAATAAAGAGGGTAAAAATACTACACCTTCGGTTGTAGCTTTTACAGA
>DDHL01000048.1:3224-3376 GCA_002352945.1 Campylobacteraceae bacterium UBA1877
CCTTCGGTTGTAGCTTTTACAGATAAGGGCGAAGTTTTAGTAGGTGATACTGCCAAACGACAAGCTGTTACAAACCCAAAAAAGACAATCTATTCAATTAAGCGTATTATGGGCTTAATGAGTAATGAAGAGGCTGCAAAAGAGGCTAAAAA
>DDHL01000049.1:0-3764 GCA_002352945.1 Campylobacteraceae bacterium UBA1877
TCTAGCTTATTTTTTAAAAAAGCAGCCCAACTACTTTCTTTTTTAGAAGGCTCTAAAACCTCTTTTAGGGGCGGTTTGTAAGTGGTTTTGCTACTATTTTTTATCTCATAAAAACCAACAAAGCTATTTGCATTGGTATGTGCCCATAAATCTTGAGCGATTTGAATTGGTTCATTTTGGTCAATTCTAAAGTTAAAAAAACCTCCAGAATCGTGAAATTGCGCTCTGATTACTCTTTTATTTTCAATAGGAATTTGGGTTAAAATTGTATACATGTAAACTAGCTGATTGTCTTTGATTTCAATGGAGTTTTTTGCCGGTTTTATCGGGATGTATTGGGTGTTTTGTGTGCCAACATAGTGTCCAATTTCACTTAAATATTTTTTATCTTGTATATACTCAAGGAGCACATCTAAAACTAAGCTGAGCTCATCTTGGTCAAATTTTTGATTTGCATTTCGGTCATAATTTTGCAGTGTCTGCTCTGTAAATTCAGTTGAAAACCGCCATATAACATCAATGGCTTCAATCTTTTTATCTTGGGTGTGAAATTGAAGATTAACATAGGTTGTGGGTGTATAAATAGCGCAAAGTGCGCATCCAAACAAAAAACTAAATCCGACAAATAAAAGTGAAATTATACGCATTTTGCCGGTATGCTAGGCAGAGGCTGACTAAAGTAGTATCCTTGAGAGTAGTCAATACCTAGCTCTTTTACAGTCTCAAAAGTGGTTTTATCTTTTACAAATTCGGCTATGGTTTTCATGCCGATTGATTTTGCAAAGTGAACAATGGTTTGGACGATAAGAAAGGAGTTTTTATCGGTGGTGATATTGCGAATCATAGAACCATCTATTTTGATAAAGTCTGGATTGAGTTGCAATAGATATGAAAAATTTGAATATCCAGTTCCAAAATCATCAATAGCAATTTGGCAGCCAAGAGCTTTTGCCTCTTGAATAAAGACTTTTACCTCTTTGAAGTTTTCAATGCCTTCAGACTCTACAATTTCAAGCACAAGATGGCTTCCAATTTTAGACTCTTGGATAGATTGAATTATAAAAGATCTTGTTTGAGAATCCATAATATCATCAATTGATATGTTAATTGATACTGCGCAGCTTCTATCTTTAAAAACTTCAAAAGCTTGCTCAATCATCGTTCGGGTAATTGCTTTATACTGTTTTGTCTGTTTGGCAATGTTTAAAAAATGAAAAGGAGAGTGCACTGCGCCATCACTATCGATAAGCCGGACTAAAGCTTCATATTTTTCCCACTGTAAAGTCTGGTTATTTACAATTGGCTGGTAGTAGGGCTTAAGCTTGTTTTGCAAAAGTGCAATGTGTAATTTAGAGCTCCAAAAGATATTTGCCTCATACTCTTTGTGTTTTGCAAGGTCATCTTTGTAAATAACAATATCATTGTGAATAACCCTAGCATGTTTCATAGCCATTGCGGCTGTTTGAAGCTGCTGGGATGGATGCTCAAAGGATATGCCACAAGTTAAATCTAACATTACATGTATACCTTCAAGCTTAACAGCTAAGTGGTCAATGCTCTCTAAAAGGTTGCGTATGCAGGTTTCAAACTCAAGCAATCCATCCTTTGTGGAGGTGATTACAAACTCATCAGCACCCAAATGGTAAAGATTGTATGTTTGAGTTTGTTTTATGTGCTTGTGAATCTCTTTTGATAGGGTATTTAAAATAGTATCTCCATTATGGTATCCATATAAATCATTTATTTGGCTAAATTTATCAACATCTATCAAAGCTAGAGCGCTTGGGGCAAGCTCTTTTAAATCTTTGAGTAATTTTTGGCGGTTTGGAAGTTTTGTTAATGGGTGGGTAAAAGCTTGACGAATAATGGTTTCACGCTGCTCCATGATAGTAGTTATATCATACCTAACACCAATATATTCTACAATCTCCCCACTATCATCAACCATTGGAAGAATAGTCATATTAACCCAATAGGCGGTTCCATCTTTTTTACGATTTTTTAAAACACCCTTCCAAACCTTTTTATTTGAGATAGTCTCCCAGAGATTTTTAAAAACTGATTTTGGAGTGTCTGGATGGCGGTTGATGCTATGGGGTCTTCCTATGCACTCCTCTTTTGTAAAACCGGTTATTTGTAAAATTTTCTATTTACGTAAGTTATTATGCCTCTTTTATCGCTTTTTGTTACAATGGAGCTTTCATTTAGCGCCCGTTTGTAGTTTTCTAAAAAAGCTGTTACCTTTGATAAGCCTTTTGTGTTATTTACTAAAGATGATATATCTACTATGCTTCCTAAAATATACCCCTCATCTACTATTTTGCTAGACTCTTCAACCCAAACATAATCTCCATTTTTTTTACGTAGCCTATAAGGCTGGTAAGTGTAGTTGTTGCTTTTTTTTGAATTGATAAACTCTTGAGAGACGCGGTTGATATCTTCTGGATGAATCAGTTCAGAGTAGTTTGAAAAATTTTGCATAATCTCTTCTTGGTTATAGCCCAAGAGCTCTTTTACATTTGAGCTAACTTGCAAAATTGTCCAAGTGGCGCTATTTTCCCACTTAAAATATACGCTTGGAGATAATTTTAAAAGAACCTCTAACTCATCCTTTGAAAAATCAGACCCCTTAACTTTATCTAACACTCTAATAGCTCCTTGAGAAGTTAGGGGTATTGTAACAAATTTTAGCTTTCTAGGAGTAGCTAGCGCAGTGTTTTTGCTAAAATTGTGGCATTTTTGTGCAATTCTTTTTCCCATTCATAAGCTAAGCCATTTAAATTTAAAACCTTTCCGCCAATTTCATTGGCTATAACCTTTGCGCTTTGGGATGAAAATTGCGGGGAAACAAAAATAACTCTAACTTCTTCTTTTTTTGCATAATCGATCAATTGTGCAAGCTGGGCTGGTTTTGGTTCTTTGCCTTCAATTTCAATAGGAATTTGAATGAGGTTATATCGTCTAGCAAGATAGCCAAAAGATGGATGGAAAATCATGAATTTTCTTGAACTCACATTTGCAAAAAGACTTTCAAGCTCCTTGTGAAGCTTATCTAGCCTTGCATGAAAACTTTTTAAGTTTGACTCATAAAGCTCTTTGTGCTCAGGAAAGGCTTTAATAAGCGCTTTTGCAATATTTGATGCTTGAGTTTTTACTAAAATTGGATCAAGCCAAATATGTGGGTCTGGAATACCGGCGTGCTCGCCATGGTCATGGTGCTCGTCATGGTCATGGTGCTCGTCGTGATCATCATGGTCGTGAGTATGTACAGCCATCATCTCTTTTTTAATTCCCTCATCTGTATGAACAATCTTCATTGATGGGGCGTTGCTAGCAAATCTAGGCAGCCAACTTTTTTCAAATGGAACACCTATAGCAAAATAGATTGTACTTTTTGAGAGATTGCGCATTTGGCTGGGTTTTGGCTCATAAGTAGCTGGGCTATTGCCAGGCTGAACCATAACGTTAATTTCAAGTGTATCACCAGCAATCTGCTCTACAAAATATTTTTGGGGAACTATACTAACACTCACCGTCGGTTTTGCCCATAAAAAAGAGCTCAAAACTAAAAAAATTGGCAATAAAATCCTCATAAGCATAAAACCTCCTGCAACTTAGTTGCAAAAGTATAGAAAAAAGCGACTTAGTTGCACCTTAATATAAAATGCGTTATGATTAGTTTAAATTGAGCCAATAAGGGGGCTTGAGAATGGAAGCGCAAAATTTTTTAAAGCAGTTTGGTATCAAATCCACAAAAGCTCGTC
>DDHL01000049.1:3991-8491 GCA_002352945.1 Campylobacteraceae bacterium UBA1877
AATTGTCAAAGTTCTATGCAGTGCAAAATCACCTTTAAATTATGATCAAATACTTGCTAAAATGGATATAACTATTGACAAAGCAACCTTTTATCGCAATATGTCCCTTTTTGAATCGGGAGGAATGGTAAATAAGTTTGAATCAGATGATCGAAAGTGGTATTATGAGCTTGCTTCAAATAAGCACGCACACTTTATTTGCGAATCGTGCCATAGTGTAAAGTGTGTCGATTTTCCATTTCCAGCCAGTGTTGATGGAGAGCAGATTACAAGTGCGGTTTTAAAAGGGCGCTGTAAAGAGTGTAAGGATAATTCATGAGTAAAACCAAATGGGATAAAAAGGCAACTAGCTATACAAGATTTACTCCAAAACCAACCCAGTTTCAACAAAAAGTGTTTGATTTTATTGATACAAATAGCGTTAAATTAAATGAAAAAAGAGTTTTAGATATTGGCTGTGGTACAGGTGTTTATACGCTTCATTTGGCAAAAAAAGCTTTACATGTAGATGCCTTGGATTTCTCAGAAGAGATGCTAAAGATTTTAAACGAAGATGCAAAGAGATTTGAAATTAACAATATCAACACAATTGCAGGTACCTTTGATGCCTTTGAAAGTAGCCTTTATTATGATATTGCCTTTTGTTCTATGAGTCCGGCAGTCAGCGATGTAAAGAGTTTTGAAAAGATGGATAAGTGTGCAAAAACAAAGATTTTTTTAGGCTGGGGAGGAAAGCGGCAAAGCTCTTTACATGATCCGATTTTTAAGGCCTTTGGAAGCTCTTATCACGCCCCAAGTGGCGGACTTGATTTGCTAAGTTGGCTAAAAGAGACTAAAAAGGATTTTAGGCATACAGTTTTAAAAGAGAGACGTGAGAGTGTTTACAATCTTGCAAAAGCTATCGAAAATGTTTCGTGGCATTTGGATATAAATGGCGTCACTTTTTCTACTGACAAACTCGTTAATATATTAAAAGAGTTTGAAGATGAAAATCAAGAGATAGTAAACGTGGTAGATTCAGAAATGGTTCTTGCTATCTGGAGTTAAAAAAGTGGCTATGGCCAAAGTAGACAAAGATGTGTTTGCTTGCATAAAAGAGTTTTGTTTTTACATCAAATAGCTCTTCAAGCATCTCTTCATGCAATTTTGAAGTATTAACATGGTGCAAAATGTGCCTATCTTTTAGCATCAATAAACTATCACAATAGTGGATTGCATGCTGAATATCGTGAAGCACAATGAGTGTTGTGAGCCCCTTTTTATAAGTGGCTTCATGTATGGCTCCTAGCATTTCAAGCTGATTTTTTGGATCTAAGTGGGAAATTGGCTCATCTAAAAGAAGAATTTGTGGCTCTTGGAGTAAAGAGGATGCAATAAGCACCTTTTGATACTCGCCACCGCTTAATGTATCTAAAAAACGGTTAAGCAGCTTTGATAAACCAAACTGTTCAATTACATCTTCAAGTTTCTTTTTATCATCTTTTGAAAGGACCATTCCGCTATAGGTTCGGCGCCCAAGTTCAAGGGTTTCAAGAACACTAATTCGAGGGATAGTAGTAAATTGTGCTAAGTAGGCAATCTTTTTTGCAATTAGCTGCGGTGAAAAATAAAAGATATCATCTTCATTTACATAAACACAGCCTCTAGGAATAGGTTTTATTGTGGCAATATGTTTTAAAAGTGTGCTTTTTCCTGCGCCATTTGGACCGATAATGCCTACAACCTCACCCTCTCTTGCGCTAAAAGAGATATTATCTAAAATTGTTTTTTTGCCAATTTTGTATGATAGATTCTTTACATGTAAAGCCATTTAAACCCTCTTTAAATTTACCAATAAATATAAAAGCAAAGGAGCGCCTATAAAAGAGGTTAAGATTCCAACTGGCAAAACAGTCGGATACAAAAGCATCCTTGCAATAAGATCTGCCCCAAGGAGCAAAACAGCACCAAAAAGGGCAGATAAGGGCAAAAGTGCTCCATGGTTTGCACCCAAAACTATTCGTACCATATGGGGAGCTATGAGACCAATAAAACCAATAATTCCAAAAAAAGATACCGCTACAGCTGTACAAAGAGCTGAACCAATAAGAGCTATGGTGCGAAACCTATTTACATGTACACCCTTATTAAAAGCACTCTCATCTCCAAAACTTAAAGCATCAAATTTCCAGTGATGGACCCAAAAGAGTGCAAGTGCTGGCAAAAGAAAGGCAAAGCCTGTTAGCAGGGCGGTAAAGTTGGCTTTGCTTAAATCGCCAAAGGTCCAAAAAAGTGTTGCAGCTGCACTCATTTCGTCGGTAAAATATTGCAAAAACATTGTTCCAGAGTGAAAAAGCGAGCCTAGTCCAACGCCTGCTAAGATGATTGAAGTTGGTACCATGCTTACTTTAGAGCTAATCCACAATATTGCAAATACACAAACCATACTCGAAAAAAATGCGCAAATGGTGACGCTAAAAGGTGTAAAAAAAAGATAGTTTTCAAACTTTGGCAGCACTATAATAGCAACCCCAGCGCCAAATCCAGCAGCTTGAGAGATTCCAAGGGTGTATGGGGAAGCTAAAGGGTTGCGCAAAACCCCTTGCATGATAGTTCCGCTCAAACCTAACAAAGCACCTACAATTATTGCCGCAAGTGTGCGGGGCAGCCGAATAGAGCCAATGATTGTTTGGAATGTTTGGGATTGAAGGTGGTAGTTTAAAAGTTTGTATGTTTGGCTAAAATCAAGCCCTTTTGAGCCACTAATGAGGCTAAGCCAAATCAAAAATAGCAAAATTAAAAAAAGAGCTAAAGATAGATAAAGCTGCCTTTTTTTGCGAAAAGATGCTGCTTGCGCTAAACTCATGGTCTTTCCAAATTAAGGTTTAGTTTTTTTAAAAGCTCTTTGCCATGGTTTGGATAAAAGGCTTCATAAATTTCAGCAGCCTTTACATGTAAAGGGACGTTAGAGCCTAAATAAAAAGCAATTTGCCAAGCAATAAGAATGAGATTTTCTACATTGGTGCTGTAATTGTTGAAATTTAAAAGCCAAAAAACATTGTTGTTTTGAAAAGCTTGCAAAGAGTCATATAGAGCCTTATTGGCGATATAGTCTTGATTTATCTTTGTTTTGGAAAGTGAATCTAAAAAAATAGTTTGAGGATTTGTTGTTAAAAGGGCTTCAAAATCGATAAATTGATGTCCTTGCAAATTTTGATTTTGTCCATTTTCAAAAAGGGAATTTTTTAAGCCTAAAAGCTCAAATGGAGGATAGTTTGCATCAGTGCTTGTTATTGGTTGGATGCCTTTGTAAGGGATTCCTCCAATGTAAAGAGATTTTTTCTCAAAAAAGAGTTTAGAGAGCTCTTTTTCCTGAGAAGAGATGAAATTAACAAGCTCTTGAGCCCTTTTTGATACGTTTGCTATTTGACCAATAAGCAAAATAGAGGCTTTGATATCTTCTAAATTCTTCTGTGTTGCACCCCCATAAGATGAGCCGTAACTTAAGGCTACAACGGGAATTTTTGTTTTTGATTGTATCTGCTTAATTTGACTTTTATCTAAAAAAGAGGTAAAGATAACATCAGGGTTTGCAACAATTAAAGCTTCAAGATTGGGCATCTTTCCTGGACCGCCTTCGCTGACGACTGGGAATTGATTTAAAAAATCTTGACCCAGATAGACTCTATAAACTGCTGCGGGGCTTACAGATGGTTTTTGCTCAACCCTTTCGATGCCTACTAATTTATCTTCAAGTCCTAGATAAACTCCTAACCGAAGTGCGCCAGGACCTAAAAAGATAAAACTTTGGGCTTTGTTAATAGTAACTTTGCGTCCTAATAAATCTGTATACTCTTTGCCAAAAAGCATACATGTAAAAAGGGTAAAAAGAAGTATAAAACGTATAATATTGCACCTCTACTAAATGGTATTATGATATTATTTAAATTCATCATAAATAATAAAAATCAAATTGATGTGTTAATTTACCATAAAAATTCTTAATTATTTATAGTTTGCATAAAATAGAGATTGACATTTAAGAGGAGTGTTAGTAAATTGTTAGTACATTTTAAGAAGATGTTAGTATCTTTTTAATGTACTAAACTGCTATTTTAGTCTTAACGCAAATGATTTTTAAATGGGTGCAGTGTTGTTTTGTGGCGTTAGTAGTTTTGATAAATAGCAACTCTCTTTTTTGGCATAGCTAACTTTTTAAAAAATATCATAAGTAGGTATAAAATCTTGCTCTACTGATACATTAAAATATTATTATTGCAAAAGTTTTTTGGAGGAGAAGTATTGCAATTTTTATTGAAGAGAAAAAAAATTTCCCTTAAGAGTGTCATTTTATCACTATATTTTATCTCTATACTGCTTTTTGGTGCCATTTTGGTTTGGCAGCTCTTTAACTTTGTTAACTATATTTTGTATGAATGTGTAAATGTAAAAACAAAGGCGCTAACACAAGCTATACAGATGACAATCCACAATCAAGATGTTTTAAACAGGCAGACTATT
>DDHL01000049.1:8675-10240 GCA_002352945.1 Campylobacteraceae bacterium UBA1877
CAAACAGGCAGACTATTGAACTTTTAGAGCTTGGTTCAAATGATAAAAAAAGAGCCTATGTGAAAGTTCTTAAAAATAATCTAAACCTCTACTCTGTTTATAGTGCCAATAAAAAAGGAGATGTCTTTAGTGTTGTAAATATGGATATGTATCCTGATTTGCGAAATAGATACAAAGCAAAACCAGAAGACAAATGGCTTATTCTTGAGATGGATGGCTCAAATAAAAAAAGAGAAAAAGTCTCATTTTTAGATGCAAATTTAAATTCAAGAGATACAATTTATGTTAGCACTGATTATGATCCTCGAAGAAGGCCTTGGTATGAAGCGGCTATGGAGACAGATAAAATTATTACAACCTTGCCGTATAAGTTTAAAAATATTCCCACAAAAGGGATCTCTTATGCCAAACGTATAGATGATAATCAAGTTGTAGGAATCGATGTTTTAATTAATGATTTTACAGCCTTATATAGTATGTTTCTTGAAAATGCCAATACTCACGCATATCTTTTTACAGACAAAAAAGAGATCTTATCGGCTCGGTATAAAAATGGTCCTTTAAGAAAGTTTTTTGAAAAAGAGTTGGCCTTTAAAAATTTTAGTACTCCCCAAAGAGTTTTTGTAGATAAGGTTGAATATATTGTCCAAATAAAGCCCATCCAAGCCCAAGAAAAAGAGTATGTTGCTCTTTTTGCTCCATACAAAGAGGTTCAAAAACCTTACAAAAAGAGAGTCTATGCAGTTGTCATACTCTTTTTACTAGGTGCTGGGCTTATAACGCCACTTATAATTTCCCTATCAAACTCCATAGTCTCGCCACTATTTAAACTTATGATGCAAGTTCAAAAATTGGAGTATAAAAATTTTAAACAAATTAAATCCATAGATAGTTCTATTCTTGAAATTTCGCAGCTTTCAAACTCAATACTAGCTGCGGCAAAAGGACTTAAAATTTCTGAAGATAAATTAAAATCCAAGATAAAATACCTTTTAAACCAGTTAAAATCAAATGATAAATCCCTTTTTAAAATGGCAACTACAGACAAGCTAACAAAGGTATACAATAGAATAAAATTAGAAGATGTTTTAGATGAACAGGTTGCAATCACCGAGCGTTATGGTAGCTCATTTTCACTCATCTTTATCAATTTAGATCCAATAATAACTGAACAAAAAAACAGGCAAAAAGTTGTAAATGAGATTTTAGCCCAAACAGCCAAAGCCTTAAAAGCTAATATTCGTAAAGCCGATGTTATAGGACGATGGGAAGATGAGACATTTTTAATAATTTCTCCTCATATTTTAGAAGACCAAGCCTTTAAAATTGCACAAAAAATAGGTACTCAAATTTCAAATTATCATTTTAAATCATACGAAAAAAAAGTTACAGTAAGTATAGCCTTGCATGAGTTTGTAAAAAATGAAAATTTAAAAGAGATTTTAAGAGAGATAAAAGATAGGTTAGATAAAGCTAAAGATAGCGGGGGAGATAGGATTGAAATTATATAAAAAAGGTGGTGACCCATACGAGACTCGAACTCGTGTTACCGCCGTGAAAGGGCG
>DDHL01000049.1:10448-14270 GCA_002352945.1 Campylobacteraceae bacterium UBA1877
CGCCGTGAAAGGGCGGTGTCCTAACCGCTAGACGAATGGGCCACGTTTTTGTTGAGGATGGAATTATACATGCTGCAGCCTTAAAAAAATATAAATATAAAAAACTTTTAAAATGAAAAATCTTGTATGGTACAATTGAGAGAAAAAGGCAACAGATGGTAAAGTTTGTATTAAATGGTATTTTGATACTATCGCTCTTTGGATGCGCACTAAAGCCAGAGCCTGAGTCATCAAAAAGCCTCTATTTGGTCTTAAAAACGCCGCTAATTCGCTTGGCAGACTACGCTTTTATAAAGCGCCATTCAAACTATACCCGTTTACATGTATTAAATGCTGGACAAGTAGTATTAGATATGCGTTTGAGCGAACAGCTCTGTTTTAATGGCCCATGCTATGAGAGAACACTTTTTAATAAACGATTTTTTAAAAACGAGCACTATCCAATGCTTTTAGATGACATTTTAGAAGCAAAAGCTATTTACGATGGAGTAGGGCTTGAGAAAATTGATGGAGGTTTTATCCAATCAATAGAGCTTAAAAATAGTCAAATTTTTTATCAAGTGCTAAAAAGCAGCGTAAGATTTGAAGATAAAATCCAAAATATAAAGATTTTAATAAAATTTTAAGTAAGGAAGAGCATGAAATATATTGGAGCGCATGTAAGCGCAAGTGGAGGTGTTCAAAATGCCCCATTAAACGCAAAAGCTATTGGTGCAAATGCCTTTGCACTCTTTACAAAAAATCAGCGCCAATGGAATGCAAAACCACTTGATCCAAAGAGTATTGAAGCTTTTAAAGAAAATTTAAGCAATGCAGGCATTTTGCCAAAACATGTTTTGCCTCACGATAGCTATCTTATCAATTTAGGCCATCCTGATTCTCAAAAACGTCAAAAATCATATGAAGCATTTTTAGATGAGGTTAGACGCTGTGAAGAGCTTGGTTTGGAGCTTCTTAATTTTCACCCAGGATCTCATTTAAATAAAATTTCAGAAGAGGAGTGTTTGGATAATATTGCACAAAATCTCAACCGTGTTTTAGATTTGACTAAGAATGTAACGATGGTTATCGAAAACACCGCAGGACAGGGAACAAACCTTGGTTACAGATGGGAACATTTAGCTTATATAATTGAAAAAGTTGAAGATAAGGCGCGTATTGGGGTTTGTTTAGATACTTGTCATCTTTTTAGTGCTGGATATGATATTAGAACTGAACAAACTTATGCTAAAACTATGGAAGAATTTGATAGGACCATAGGATTTGGCTACTTAAAGGGAATGCATATTAACGATGCCAAAGTGGAACTTGGCTCTAGAGTTGATAGGCATCATTCGTTGGGCAAGGGCAAAATAGGGCTAGAAGCTTTCAAATGTATTATGCAAGATTCTAGAATGGATGATATCCCTTTGGTGCTTGAAACAATCGATGATTCCATTTGGGCGGATGAGATTGCATTGCTTCGAAGCATGGAGAAAGCCAACAATTAAACTTAAAGGACATTGATGAGGCGGATAGCTCAAATTGCGGGTGTGAGTTTAGCTTGTGCAGTTACGTTGCAAGCTAGTGGGTATAAGATTCCAGAGCAATCTCTTAGCGCAACAGCTTTGAGTGCGGCAAATGTGGCGGCAGTTAAAAGTGCAGATGCATCCTATTATAATCCGGCTAATATGGCATGGATGGAAGATGAATACCACTTTGAGGGCGGATTAACCTACATAAATTTGCCAAAGGTAAACTTTGATGGAGTTGTTTCGCTATATGATGGCGAATCAAAGGTAGAACACTTTATTGTTCCAACAGCACATCTTGTAACTAAAGAGTATTATGAAAATTGGCGTTTTGGCTTTTCTATAACCGCTCCTGGAGGTTTATCTAAACGTTGGGAAACTCCTTATGCAAAACTATTTGCGCAAGAGTTTACACTAGCAATTATTGAAGCAAATCCAACAGCTTCATATAAGATAAATGAGAAACTTGCAATCGGTTTTGGTTTAAGAGCAGTCTATACCGATGGGGTTGTAAAAAGTGATGGAACAGATATTGGGTCGCCAATTGCAAGGGATATGTCTGGTGATTCAATCGATTTTGGTTATAACTTAGCGCTATCATACCGTCCAACAAAAGATTTAAAAATAGCTGCAACTTACCGTTCAAACGTTGATTTAACCGTAAAAGGAAATGCGAAACTTTACGCAGGTGGAGCTTTGCAATATAATGACAGCGCATCTGTAGAAGTGCCGTTGCCAGCAACTTTGGCATTAGCTGCAGCTTATACAATGGATAAGACTACAGTTGAGCTTGTATATGAGCGAGTTTTTTGGTCTGAATATGATAAGCTCGATTTTAACTACAATGTGAGTTTTATAGGCAATCCATATTTAGAAAATTTTGACGCGCCAGTTGATAAAAATTGGAAGGATTCAAACACCTATCGTATTGGTATTACTCATGAATATAGTGATAAATTGACTCTCATGGCAGGATATGCATATGATGAGAGTCCAACTCCTGATGCAACTATTGGTTTTGAACTTCCAGACTCAGATGCAAATATCTATTCAGCTGGTTTTAAATATAAAGTTTCAAAGGATGTAGAAGTGGGTTTAGCTTATTTATATAGCGATAAAAAAGATCGAACTGCCAACACCGATACTGTTAAAGGTGAATTTAGCAATAGTAGTGCACACTTAGTAACTACTGGCATTACTTATAGGTTCTAATATGCTTTCATACAAATACCGTAATTTTTACGAAATGGTTGAGGCAAATGCGAAGCGCCGCCCAAAAACGGCGGTGCTTTTTATTGGTGAGCGAAAAGTTGACAATTTAAGGCTCAAGCAAAAGGTTGATACATTTGCTAGATTTTTAGAGTTTAGTGCTATAAAAAGTGGTGATAAGGTCGCTATTATTGTTTCTAACTCAGAGGAGTTTATCATCTCTTTTTTGGCAGTTACGAAAATTGGTGCGGTAGCTGTTCCAATCAATACTTTTTTAAAGCATGAAGAGTTTGCCTATATTATCAATGACTCTCAAGCAAAGCTGCTTATCTCTTCACCTGAGTTTGCTAAGGAGACAAAAGATCTTTTACATGTAAGCTCTATTGAGAAGATAGTTTGGACTGGACACTACACAGATTTAAATGAACAAAATTACAGCTTTTTGGAAATCACTGGAAGCATGGAGACCCATGAGCAATTATCTAACCCTCCAGGTTTAGATGATATAGCCTGTATAGTTTACACATCGGGAACAACAGGTAAGCCAAAAGGTGCCATGCTAACTTACAGAAGTATGTTTTCAAATATGGTCTCTGCTGATAAGATATTTAAAATACGATCAAAAGATAGATTCATTGTCTATCTTCCAATGTTCCATTCATTTACATTGACAATTATGGTGCTTTTGCCCCTATATGCATGTTCATCTTTAGTTATTGTAAAATCGGTATTTCCATTTAGCAATGTTATGAAGCAAACTCTTTTAAAAAGAGTTACAGTATTTCTTGGTGTTCCTACGGTTTATAATGCCCTTTTAAAAGCAAAAATTCCATGGTATTTTATGTGGTTTAATAAGGTTCGCCTCTTCATTTCAGGAAGTTCTCCATTGAGTGAAAAGGCTTTAAATGATTTTTCAAAACGGTTTAAACGTGCAACCCTTTTAGAAGGGTATGGTCTTAGCGAATGTTCCCCTGCTGTAGCGGTAAATCGACCTGAAAAGCAAAAAGCTCTATCTGTGGGACCGGCACTGCCAGGCTATGAGATAAAAATTGTAAATGATGAGATGGTTGAGCTGCCCGTTGGTGAAGTGGGTGAGATAATA
>DDHL01000049.1:14454-19147 GCA_002352945.1 Campylobacteraceae bacterium UBA1877
GCTGCCCGTGGGTGAAGTGGGTGAGATAATTGTTAAGGGTGATTGCGTTATGAAGGGTTATTATAACCGGCCTGACGCAACCGATGAGACAATTGTAAATGGATGGCTCCGCACCGGAGATTTAGGAAAATTGGATGAAGATGGATTTCTTTATATTGTAGATCGAAAAAAAGATTTGATTATTTGCAAAGGAATTAATATCTATCCTCGCGAAATTGAAGAGGTGATTTATAAGTATGAAGGAATTGACGCCTGTGCTGTTGTTGGTGTAAAAAATAGTGTAGGCGAAGAGGAGGTTATCGCCTTTATTGAGCTTAAAGATGGTGTTGAACAGATTCCAGAAAAAGAGTTAAAAAAGTATCTTAAAGCCCATCTTGCCAATTTTAAACTCCCAAAACATATCTTTACAGTTGAAGAGTTGCCAAAAAATGCTACTGGCAAAGTATTAAAACGTGTTTTAAAAGATTACATTCAATCTGGCAAATTCCCTCTAAAGTAGATTTAAACGAGTAAACTCTTGGCCATTTTGGCCAGGAGTTTAGTTAAAAAAGTCTATAAATCTATACGTCGACTTTTAAATTTAAATTAAATAATAAAAATTAGTATAAAAAACATCAATTTAATTACTAAATTTTTATATTTTATCCTTCAAATGGCGTAAAAATGAAACTAGAATTAAGAGAGATAGT
The DNA here is from genome assembly GCA_002352945.1 of Campylobacteraceae bacterium UBA1877. GTDB lineage: Bacteria > Campylobacterota > Campylobacteria > Campylobacterales > Campylobacteraceae > UBA1877. The sequence goes on from DDHL01000049.1 coordinate 15,144, forward strand.
TTTATAATTGTTAAATATTAATCTTTGGAGGAATAGATGTTTGGTTTTAGGAGCATAAGCTCTAAAATATTTGTGCCATTTATTGTTGCAATATTCATTGGATGGCTTGCTGCAATGATAGCTGGATGGTTTAATATAAGAGCGATGGAGGAGCAGGCTTATTCAAAAAGAGTAGAAAATTTCCAAATAGCATTTAATGAACAGGTTGAAGCAAAGGCAAATGTGTGGTTGACAAACTCTATGCAGCTTGCTAAAAATGAAGACATTATTGCTAAATTTGCTACTAATCAAAGGGATGAGCTTGTAAAAATTTTGGCAAATATTGGTGATCTTTACAGGCAAAATACAGCATTTCGTGCAGTAAATGTACATCTTCTGACCCCAGAGCTTAAATCCTATCTTAAGTCATGGGATAGCAAAAGCTTTGGCGAAAGTTACGCAAACTCACCAGCGTATCAAGAAGTTCTTAAAAGTAAAAAACCGCTTGTAACTTTTGAACAAAGCGATAGAGGAGTTCGATTTAAAAGTATTTTTCCAGTTATGGATGGAAATAGATTCATAGGACTTTTAGATTTTGATGGAGGAATAAATAATTTTGCAAGTCCGCTTAAAAAAAGCGGAGTGGACTTTTTGTATTTTTTAGATTCATCTTACGCTAAACTTTTTCAAAAAGCAAAAAAATCCAAAGATGGCTACTTGCTTTCAAGCTCATCTCGTATTGATGCAGCATTTGAAGAGTATGTCTTTTCAGATGAATTTAGCTTAACTGATGCTATTAATAAGCCTTATGTAATTGATGATAAATATTTTACAAAGGCTCTTCCAATAAAAAATTTTAATGAAGAGTTAGTAGGATATGCACTACTAGGAGTTACTTCAGATGCAATTAAAGCCCAAATTCACGCTGCTACAAAAGCTTTAAATACTCAAGGAATTATTGTTGGATTAGTACTCTTTTTTGTTCTTTTTACTGTATTTATAGTTGTTCGCAAAAGTGTAATTGGACCAATTAGGGCGCTTGATCAGGTTGCAAAAGAGTTATGTGAGGGTGAGACAGACTTATCAAAACGGCTTAACATTAAAAGTAAAGATGAGATTGGAAGAGCTGCGCAGAGTTTTGATAGATTTTTAGGCAAGGCTGAAGCAATTGCAAAGAGTGCAAAAGAGGAGGCAAGACGCTCAGAGCTTGCTAGTAAAGAGGCTTTGGAAAATCTAAAAAAAGCAAGGCTTTTTACCTCTTTGGCAAAGAGGCTTGTAGATGGAGTGGTTTATGATGGCAGTGATTTACAAAACAATATCAATGCAAATATTACAAGCATAAATGAAGTTAATGCTATTAATGAATCGGCCGAAGAGATTATTCAAAGTGTACAATCAAGCACAGATGCAATCGTTGCAAACATTAATGAAATTGTCCAAATGATGCATAAAGCAAGGGCTAGCTCAGAACAGTTAAATCAAAATGTAGATGAGATTGGCAGCGTTATGGCTTTAATTAAAGATATTTCAGACCAAACCAATCTGCTTGCTTTAAATGCAGCCATTGAAGCAGCTCGCGCCGGAGAACATGGAAGAGGGTTTGCAGTAGTTGCTGATGAAGTCAGAAAGTTAGCAGAGCGAACCCAAAAAGCAACGCAAGAGGTTGAGATGAATATCAACATTTTACGCCAAAACTCTAACACTATGCTAGAGAGCAACGAAGCGGTTGAAAAGTATACAAATGAGTCTTCGCAAAAGCTAGGAGAATTTACCCAGACACTTAATAAACTCATTGACAATGCGCGTCAAACTAAGCGTAAAAATGAAGATATTACCCATGAACTCTTTGTCTCTTTAGCAAAGATTGATCATATTATTTTTAAAGCCGATGGATATTTGGCCATTTTCAGGGATGATAAAAACAAAGAGTTAAGCAACAGTGCAAATTGCAGATTTGGCAAATGGTATGCCAATGAAGGCAAGAAAATGTTTTCACAATACCCAATCTTTGGTAAATTAAAAGCTCCTCACGAGGGTGTGCATCAAAGTATTCAAAAAGCGCTTGAAATACTCAATAACGATTTGGCCATCCAAAAGGCCGAACAGGTAAAAGCCCACTTTGATACTGCAGAATCAAACTCAAAAGAGCTCTTTACTTACCTCACTCAGTTAATTCAAGAGCGCCGAAAAGATATCTAAAAACTAGCCTTTACATGTAAAGCTTTTACATGTAAAGGTTTGTGTTGTATTTTCAAGCATCATCTTGGTATCATATCTCTTTGTTATCATTATGAGATTTAAGGAGATTTATGAACTATTTGATCGATTTTTTAGAAAATCCATCTATTGAAAAAACCTATATCTATTCCCAATTAAAATGCTCCTTAGAAGAGGCGGTCATTTTACGTTATATGAGCAGCCAATATGTTGCTGGAACAATCGATATACCAGTTAGTGAAGCTTTGATGGAGATAAGCGATCAAAAGGGGTATGACCATTTAAAAAAACTGCCAATTATTAAAAGTTTATTGGATTCAGGTTGGGTTGTACAAAGTAATTTTTCTGGCCTAAAAACCGGCGAGGTTTCCTTGCTCGAACTGCTAAATAGCTCAATTTGTTTAAGTACCACATTTTTAAAACTTTTAGAAGAGGGTACTTTGGAGATGATTTTGCCAGAAACAACTCCATATAATGACCATTTGGAGTATTTAAAAGACCAATTTTTTCGCATTGAGCTTTACCAAAAACTTGGCAATCTGCGCCAAGGAACAATGGAGTTTTCGCAAGGTTTGAATCGATTGCGCACAACCTTACAAATGCTTGAGACTAAAATTGCAGAGCGTCTTAAAGTTACAAAGCAAGAGATTATCATCGAATCTCTTTTTAAAGAGCACAATCTTGATGAAAAAGAGCAGCTTATATTTTTAGCTCTTTTAAAAGAGGAGTATGCTGGAGAGTTTGAAAGTTTGCGTGAGATGAATACACTCATTTCATTAGTAAGTTTTGATGATTATGAAAAGATTAAAAATCGAGCCCTTTTAGAAGAGGGATCAAAGCTAGTTGAGAGCGGATTAATCGACTATGATGAGATGCTTACTGCTTTAGGTGGTGTGACAAGAAGTTTTTATATTCAAGAAGATATCTTGCAAAAGATAATGCATCCAGACAAGGAAAAAAAGAGCAAAAAGATTAAACTTGATATGCTAGTTGAACAGCAAGAGATTTTTGAACTTATTGATCCTAAAACAACTCTAGATGATGTGGTAATGCATCCAAAAACAAGAGAGCTTATGGATAATTTACTGCGCCAAGTTGATCGAAAGGTTGTATCAAGACTAAGAGAGTGGGGCATTAAAAAAAATCGTCGTGGTATAGATGCAAAGATTCTTTTATATGGACCTCCGGGCACTGGAAAAACTATGACGGCAGTTTCGCTAGCAAAATCTCTTAAAAAGCGTGTTCTTAGCTTTGATTGTTCCAAAATCCTTTCAAAATATGTAGGCGAAAGTGAACAAAATGTGCGAAAGATTTTTGATACATACAAAGAGCTTTGTGTTAAAACAAAGAGTGAGCCCGTTTTGCTTTTAAATGAGGCTGACCAATTTTTAAGCTCAAGGGTCAGTTCAGGCGCAGGCGGCGCAGAAAAGATGCACAATCAGATGCAAAATATATTTTTAGAGCAGATTGAACGCTTTGAAGGAATACTAATTGCAACTACGAATTTTTTAGAGAGCCTTGATATGGCATTTTCGCGTAGATTTGATTATAAAATTGCTTTTGAAAGGCCAGATTTTAAACAAAGACTTGAAATTTGGAGACGCGTTTTGCCAGAGAGTGCAGTATATGAAGAGGATTTTGATATAGCTAGCTTAGCAAAATATCCGCTAAGCGGTGGTCAAATTGTGGTTGTTTTAAAAAATACAGCTCTAAAAGTGGCGGTAAAAGATGAGCCAATTTTTACTATGGAGGATTTCCGACAAGCTATTGAAAGGGAAACTAGTGGTGCTTTTGGAGAGAGCAAGCCT
>DDHL01000049.1:19369-28835 GCA_002352945.1 Campylobacteraceae bacterium UBA1877
GGAGAGAGCAAGCCTATGGGATTTGGCGTTTAAAAGCTTCGTTTTGCCTTAAGTAGCAAATAACTAAAGAAGGTTTCAAAGCTTTTTTAAATTAACTTTTATGTATATTATTGGGTCTTTGTACCCCCTCACCTCTTACTCAAAGGAAATGAGCATGAGTCATATGGATGTAGCGCACCCCTATTTTGGTGCCTTTATGATGTTATTTATTGCTGTTGTAATCTTTTGCGGCATAGTCTATCTTGCAAATATGGTTGGCAATGGGCTTGCTCGCAAAGATACAGAAAAACTTAAATTGAGCATTTATGAGTGCGGTCCCCAGCCCACGAAGCAACCAAACCGTATTTCAGCTCAATTTTATACCTTTGCTTTGCTTTTTATTCTTTTTGATATTGAGATCATCTTTATGTTCCCATGGGCTGTAAATTTTAAATTATTAGGCGGATATGGGTTTGCGGCAATGGTATTTTTCTTGACTTTGTTGACTGTTGGATTTATGTATGAATGGAAAAAAGGAGCACTCGAATGGCACAGCATCAAGTAAATTATGCAAGCAGCGGCGGATTGCCTATTGCTTTAACAACAGTGGATAAGTTGGTTCAATGGGGTCGAAGTAACTCCCTTTGGGCTCTTACTTACGGATTGGCTTGTTGTGCTATAGAGATGATGGCAGCAGGAGCTAGCCGCTACGATTTTGATAGATTTGGAACTATTTTTAGGGCAAGTCCAAGGCACTCAGATGTGATGATAATAGCAGGAACGCTCACAAAAAAGCATGCTGAATTTACAAAAAGACTCTATGATCAGATGGCCGAACCCAAATGGGTAATTAGCATGGGAAGCTGTGCTAATACTGGCGGCATGTTTAACACTTACTCAACTGTTCAAGGTGTTGATAGGATTATTCCAGTAGACATCTATCTTCCAGGTTGCGCACCACGTCCTGAAACTTTGCAGTATGCTTTGATGCTCTTGCAAAAGAAGATTCGTCGTGAACGTGCGGGACGTAAAGTTGCGCCAAAAAGGTTAGTATAATGCGTCAATTTACACCAAAAGACAATGTGCAAAAAAAGGCTTATTTTACCGATAGGTTCCGAATCCAGCCATCAATTCCAAAGCATAAAGTAGAAACAAACGAAACATTCCAAAAGCAACTTGAAGCGCTAAAAGCGTATGTCGAGCCTTTAGATACCTACATAGAGGCTAACCAATGGGTGATTTGGATTAAGCCAGAAGAGAATAAGCAAACGCTAGAGGCTATGAAAGCCATAGGATATGAGAATTTAAGCGAACTCTCGGCAGTAGATTTTATAGCTCAAAAGCAAGGATTTGAAGTTTTTTATCAACTCCTTTCCATGTGCCACCACACTCGCGCAAGAGTAAAATGTTTTGTTCCTCAAAATGAGACACTCCAAAGCGTAGAGAGTGTTTATAAAAGTGCCAACTGGGCTGAGCGTGAAATGTATGATATGTTTGGGATTTTAATTGAAAATCACCCCTACATGAAGCGTATTTTAATGCCTGATGACTGGCATGGGCACCCGCTTTTAAAAACCTATCCTCTTTTGGGTGATGAAGCTGCCCAGTGGTATGAGATTGATACGCTTTTTGGCAAAGAGTATCGAGATGTTGTTGGTCCAGAACAACGCGATCCAGCCAGAGTTGATTTAGAAGATACAACCAATTTTGTAAGAATCAGACATGAGGTTCCAAAAGGAGCTTCGTATGCCAATACTCCAATAGAACAAGAGTACCAAGAAGAGGAGGGTGTTTTTGGAGTTAAAAAAGTGCGTAAAGCTCAAACTAAAACCCTAAAAGAGAGGCGATAAGCGATGGAAAATCAAATTCCTAACCGATTAGAACCATTTTTTGAAAATATCGCTTTTGAGCGAGATGATAACCGTATGGTTATTAATATGGGTCCACAGCATCCATCAGCCCACGGGCAATTGCGCCTCATTTTAGAGTTAGATGGAGAGCGGGTGGCAAAAGTAGTTCCATGTGTTGGCTACATGCACCGGGGTATGGAAAAGATGGCTGAAAATATGATTTATAATGAGTTTATTCCAACAACCGATAGGATGGATTATGTAGCTGCATCATCTAATAATTACGGTTTTGCTTTAGCTGTTGAAAAGCTCATTGATATAAAAGTTCCAAGGCGAGCAGAGATAATTCGTATGATGCTTTTAGAGTTAAACCGCATCTCATCTCACCTTTTATGGCTTGCAACCCATGCTTTAGATGTAGGTGCAATGACAATCTTTTTATACGCCTTTAGAGAGAGGGAGTATGTTTTAGATTTGATTGAGGATTACTGCGGTGCAAGGCTTACTCACTCATCTATCCGAATTGGAGGAGTGCCATTAGATTTGCCTACAGGCTGGACAAAACAGCTTGAAGCTTTTTGTGAAAAATTTCCAAAAGATATTGATGATTATGAAGGCTTGTTAACTAAAAACAGAATTTGGAAGATGCGCCTTGAGGGAGTTGGTGTTGTAACTGCCGAGCAGGCAAAAAGCTGGGGTTGTACTGGTGTAATTTTGCGAGGATCTGGAATTGAGTGGGATTTGCGCAAAGAGGAACCTTATGCACTCTATGATGAGGTTGATTTTGATGTGCCAGTTGCTAAAGCCGGTGATAGTTATGCAAGATATCTTCTTTATATGGAAGAGATGCGCCAAAGCGTACGGATTTTAAAACAGCTCATTAGACTTTATGAAGAGAGTGAGCCTGGAATTATTGCTGATGTGCCAAGATATATAAGTGCTCCAAAGGAGCAGATAATGACTCAAAATTATGCTCTAATGCAGCACTTTGTTTTAGTTACTCAAGGTATGCGTCCGCCAAAAGGGGAGGTTTACGTAGCTACTGAATCTCCAAAAGGAGAGCTTGGATTTTACATCAATTCACAAGGCGACCCTTATCCGTATCGATTAAAAGTTCGAGCTCCTAGCTTTTTTCACTGTGGATTTTACCAAGAGTGGATGGTGGGAGAGTATTTGGCTGATGTGGTTACTATCATTGGTAACTCCAATATTATATTGGGCGAAATCGACCGTTAGGAGAGAGTTATGCAGCGTTATGATTTACGGCACTTAAAGGCAGACTTTTATGATCGGATGGAAGAGATTTTAAATGAGATGTCGCCCGGTGAAGTTGGAATTTTTATGTTTGAGATTGGAGATTTTTCACCAGTGCATGAGAGTGCAAAAAAAATAAAAGAGTGGGGTCATGAATTGATGAACTCTTTAAAATATAATGAGGTGGATTGGACAATAGTTGTGAAAAAGAAGGCTGGCCAATGAAGCTCTCAACTGCACTGATAAATGCGGGTGTGAGCCTTCATGGACTAGAAGAGAGTATTGATAGAGTACTTTTTTTAGGTGTGGAGCTCTTTCGCGATGACCCAAGCGCTTATGAGGCGGTTTTAAATGCAAACTCAAAATATCAATTAGCACCCTTTGAAGATAGTGGTTTTGAAAATTACATAAAGTATGAAGTTGGTACCGAAGAGGGGGTATTAGCCCTTCTTTGTGCATCACTTTATGAGCAAAATGAGTCATTTAAACACATTTTTGGTGCACTTGATGAGGGTTATATCAGCGCAGAATCCAATGTGGGCGAAGAAGAGGCAAAAATTTTAGCAGCGTGGTTAAAAAAAGAGCCTAGCGTTTGGATTTTTGGCGCAGAGTGGGAAGATCATCCCCAAGCTCAAGAGATTGCAAAATGGGTAGCGCTTATGAGTGCAATTTTGCCGATTCGAGTTGTTATTATTGGGCAAGATCCTCAAATGGCTGCCGCAAAAGCTCCTGTTCAGCCCAATATGGATATTGAGCTTGAGAGTTTTGATGGAACTGTGGTTTATGCTTGTGCTGCTAAAGATACATGGGAGAGCCAAGCTATTATCGCATCTTCGCAATTTGCAATAGCAGCTAAGGCTAAAGATGGGGCACAAGTGCGAGTACAAACCCCATGGAAAGATGAGATACGTCGTTTACATGTAAAAGATGCCATGAAAGGCACAATTGCATTATTGCCTTTTGCAACGGTACCTTCGGGATATCGATACGCAAAATCACGCATTACACCAGTAGGATAGTCTATGATTACCATTACAATCAATAACCAACCATGCACCGCCCAAGAGGGCGAATATGTTTTAAATATTGCAAGACGCAATCATATCTTTATACCAGCGCTTTGCTATTTAACAGGTTGTTCTCCGACCCTTGCGTGTCGGCTTTGTTTAGTTGAAATTGACGGCAAGCGTGCTTATGCATGTAATGCCAAAGCCAAAGACAAAATGAATGTGCTCACTTCAACTCCTGAAATTGAAGCAGAGCGAAAAGCGATTATGCAAGTGTATGATATCAACCATCCGCTTGAGTGCGGTGTTTGCGATCAAAGTGGTGAGTGTGAATTGCAAAACTATACACTTGAAATGGAAGTTGACCATCAAGAGTATTTTATAGCTGATACCCCAAGGTATGCTAAAACCTGGGGCAAAATTCATTACGATCCATCCTTGTGTATTGTTTGTGAGCGCTGCATAACTGTGTGTAAAGACCGCATTGGTGAGGCTGCTCTTAAAACTGTTCCAAGAGGGGGTGAGCCCCTTGCTAAAAGCTGGAAGGAGCAGATGCCAAAAGATGCTTATGCAATGTGGAATAAGATGCAAAAATCACTCATTGGACCAAGCAGTGGTGATGCGCTTTTGTGTACAGAGTGCGGAGAGTGCACATCAGTATGTCCTGTGGGTGCATTAGTTGGAAGTGATTTTCAATATAAGGCAAATGCTTGGGAGTTGAGGCGGATTCCAGCTGCAAACCCTCATAGCAGTGATTGTACTCCACTTTATTATGAGGTAAGACACCGTTCGATCTCAAATCCAGAAATAACTCTTTATAGAGTTACAAACGATTTTCACTTTTGCACACTTAACCCAGCAGCAAGATGGGGATATGATTTTGAAAATAAGGTTACATCCAAAGATACAAAGAGTTTTCAAAAAATTGTAGATGCAATCAAATCTAAAGAGATCGGCTCAATCCACTTTAACAGCTTTATTACCAATGAAGAGGCCTCTATTTTGCAAAAGATGAAAGAGCGATACGATATAGCTCTTATCAATCCTGAAGCAAAACGGTATCAAGATTTTTTAGAAGCCTTTACATGTAAAAGTGGCAAAACCCAATACAGTGCAAAATCAACAACCATATCAAAAAGCAATGGGATTATCTCAATTGGAACTGCTTTAAAAACAGATGCACCAAACTTAGGGTATGCTCTTAATAATGCTCTTACAATCAATAAAGCAGCAGCTTTATATTTTCATCCAATAAAAGATCCAGTTGTTGAAAAGTATAGTAAAAACATCCTTCCAATCTATCATCAAGTTGGCGCCGAAGAGGCTGCTTTATGGTGGATATTAAGTTATTTTGGAAAGGATTTGCCAAAAGATTTGCAAGATGAAGTGGCAAAATTTGAAATTAAAACAACGAAAATCGTTAAAGAGAGTGTCAAAGAGAGTGTTGTTCAAAAAGTAACCGACGAAGATACCGGAGAGGTTAAAGAGGTTACTAAGGTTGTTACTAAAAGTGTTGAAAAAGAGGTTGAAGTAGTTACAAGTAAACTATGGGAGATTATGGGTGTTGAAGATAATCAAGAGGCTGTTGAGAAGCTTTTTGGCAATAAAGATAAGTTAAGTCTTATAGCTGGAGAGGATCTATATACTCATGAAAGGGCTCGCATCCTTGGTGGATTGCTTGGATTGATTGAGCGCTATTGCAATATTGATGTTATGCTCATTCCTCCACGAACCAATAGCTTAGGAGTTGCGCTTACATGTAAACTTGATAGCCAATCAAAAGGAAAGATTCTTGGATACAATGAAAAGGCTGATTTTACCTTAAGTGCCTTGGGTGATGGGGATTTGGATATGCCCTCTTTAAACCAGCAAGAGGGAACCTTTGTTAATTATGACTTCAGGCTTGTTCCAACAAATGCGGCCTTGGAGTATAGAGGGTATTGTCTTAATGATATTGCAAATGCTCTTGGAATTGAGGCAGATTTGACTATTGATTATACAGCTAAACTTCCACAAGAAAAAGGCTTTAAAGGAGTTGAATTTGATGCGCTGACATACCATTTTGAAAATGATGGCACATCAAAACATGGCTATTTGCTAGAAGCAAAAAGCACCACTCCAGATGATAGCTGGGAGCCAATGGATGTTAAAACTTTAGATGGAGAGATTCTTTATCTTGCAAATCCTGTGCACCAATTTAGCCCATTTACAAATCGAGCCCATCAGCTCAATGAAGCAGGTGCGCTTTATGTTTCCAAAGAGTGGCTAGAGTCAAAAGGTTTAGAAGATGGAGCAATGGTGCGAATAGAAAAAGATAAAGTCCAACCTTTGGTTGTTAAAGCAAAGCTCGATCCATTTATTGATGGAACTATTGCCTATTTGCCAGATTTTGATACCAAACTTGGAGCACACCGTTTCTTTACACCCTACCGTTTTGCACAGGTAAGAATTGAAGGAGTAGATCATGAGTAGTGAAGCGGTCTTTGTGGTTGAAACGGTTATAAAAGTAATTGTCGTTATTGCAGTTTTCGCAACTTTAGCAGGTTTAGCGACCTATATTGAGCGAAAGATTTTAGCCTTTTTCCAGCGAAGACTTGGTCCGACAATGGTGGGTCCATATGGGATTTTGCAGCTTGTTGCAGACATGATAAAGCTTTTTACAAAAGAGGATATCATCCCCCAAAATGCCATTAAGCCAGTCTTTTTGATTGCCCCGCTCATTGCAGCAATTTCAGCTATGACGGCTTTAGCTGCTGTGCCATTCTTGCCTGAATTTGAAATGTTTGGGCACACTATCCGCCCAATTATTGCAGATGTTGGCGTTGGAGTTCTTTTTGTAATGGGTGTTGCATCTCTTAGTATGTATGCACCGCTTTTAGCTGGGATGAGCAGTGCAAACAAATGGGGGCTTTTGGGCGCAGCAAGGGCAGTTGTGCAGTTGCTCTCATTTGAAGTTGTTTCAGGCTTTGCGCTTTTAGCGCCTATTATGATTATTGGCTCACTCTCTTTGATTGATATTAATAATTATCAAGATGCAGGAATTGGTGGTTGGATGATTTGGCAGCAGCCTTTGGCCTTTGTTCTTTTTGTTATCTCCATTTTTGCAGAGACTAATAGGACTCCATTTGATTTGATTGAGCATGAAACAGAGATTGTTGCAGGGTATGGAACTGAGTACTCTGGAATGCGATGGGGAATGTTTTTTATTGGTGAGTATGCCAATATGTTTACCGCATCCTTTTTAGTATCTTTGATATTTTTAGGCGGATTTAATCCCCTTTGGTTTATCCCAGGCGGATTGGCTATTTTATTAAAAGTCTCTTTGCTTGTCTTTTTCTTTATGTGGGTGCGTGCAGCATGGCCGCATATTCGCCCTGATCAACTTATGTGGTTATGCTGGAAGGTGCTTATGCCTTTGGCTCTACTAAATATCCTTATCACCGGTTTGGTGTTATTATAGGAGCGAAAATGGAAGCGTATAAAGATAGAAATTGCGGATATGTTTATGTGGATGAGACACCAATACCCAAAAAGCCGTGGGAAAAATTTAAGCAAGTTGTTGCAAGGAGTATAAAAGGGGAGCTTTTTGTGGGATTGTGGATTGTTTTTCGTGAATTGATAACCAAGGGCAACTTAGCAACAGTCCAATACCCTTTAGAAAAACTTCCAATTGGTCCAAGATACCGAGCAGTTCACAAACTTTTAAGACTCATTGAGAGTGGGAATGAGCGTTGTATTGGATGTGGATTGTGCGAAAAAATTTGTATAGCAAACTGCATTCGAATAGACTCAAGTCTAGGTGAAGATGGACGTAAACATGTAGGCGAATATACAATCAATTTTGGACGGTGTATCTATTGTGGATTTTGCGCAGAGGTTTGCCCTGAGCTTGCCATAGTTCATGGTGGTGAGTATGAAAACTCAAGTGAGCAGCGTGCCCAATTTGCACGCAAAGAGGATATGCTAACTCCATTAGATCAATTTAAGGCAAACAAGCAGCGTGAATATCCAGGCTATGGCTCATTAAGTCCACAAGCAGATGAGTGGGTAAAAAAGACTCCGCTTGCATATACTAAGGAGGATGAATCATGTACGAAGCAGTAGCTTTTTATCTCTTTTCGGCAATTACTCTTGGCATGTTTAGCATAACAGTTCTTAGTCGAAATGCACTATATGCCATGAGTGCTCTTGCGGGCGGAATGATTTTTATCTCTGGATTTTTCTTTTTGTTGGATGCGGAATTTTTAGGAGTTGTACAAATTATAGTCTACTCAGGGGCAGTTATGGCTCTATATGCTTTTGGAATGATGCTTTTTGATACAACTAAGGATGTAAAAGAGCGCGTTACTTGCAAAAAGAGTGTTTATACGCTATCAATCCTGAGTGCACTGCTTATTGTTGTTATTGTAAGTGCACCTCTTTGGGGAGCCCATCTTGAAGCAACCTATCCTATGAGCGAATCATATTCAAACATTCAATCCCTTGGTTTAGTTATGTTTACAACCTATCTCATACCCTTTGAGCTCTCGGCTGTTATGCTTCTTGTTGCAATGATTTCAGGAATTGTATTAGTAAGCAAGCGGCTAGATAATAGCATCACTTTAAATGAAGAAGTTGACGGGGAGGGGAATTTATGATTACTTTAACGCACTATCTTGTAGTTGCAGGATTGATGTTTGCAATAGGCTTAGTAGGCATTTTGCGCAGAAAAAATCTTTTGATGCTCTTTTTCTCAACAGAAATTTTATTAAATGCTGCAAATGTAGGCTTTGCTGCTGTTTCAAAATTTTATATGGATTTGACTGGTCAGATGGTGGCATTTTTTATTATCGCCATAGCCGCAAGCGAAGTTGCTGTGGGATTGGGTCTTTTGGTGCTTTGGTATAAACGTACCGGAACCATTGATCTTGATAGTTTACAAATCATGAAAGGCTAGCTATGGAAAACCTACTTTATATTGCACTTTTTGCTCCGCTAGCTGGATCGCTTTTTGCGGCTATTTTTGGAGCGCGACCTAAGCTTTTAATTACCGGAATTGTTACATCAACTTTAATTGCCATTTCAATGATTGCCTCATTGATGCTACTTAGTTATGTAGATGAAACAACCCGTTTACATGTAAAGCTCTTTGATTGGATTGCGGCTGGAAATTTTGCTATACCTTTTAGTTTTGTAGTTGATCAAGTATCTGTAATTATGATGGTAACAGTTACAGTTGTATCAACTGCAGTTCATGTCTATTCAATTGGCTATATGGACCACGATAAGAGTTTTAACCGCTTTTTTTCATACCTATCAGCCTTTGTTTTTTCAATGATGGTTTTAGTTATGAGTGACAATTTTGTAGGCCTATTTATTGGCTGGGGAGGGGTGGGG
>DDHL01000049.1:29063-37383 GCA_002352945.1 Campylobacteraceae bacterium UBA1877
ATGGGAAGGTGTGGGGCTGTGCTCTTGGATGCTCATTGGTTTTTGGTATGAGAGAGATTCGGCATCATGGGCTGCTAATGAAGCTTTTATTATGAATAGAATTGCAGACCTTGGAATGCTTATGGGTCTGTTTTTAATCTACTGGCAAGTTGGAAGCTTGCAGTATGATGAAGTCTTTTTGCGTATCGAATCTGTTTCTCCAGCTATAGTAGCGCTTATTGGGGCTTTTTTGTTTATCGGCGCTATGGGCAAATCTGCTCAATTTCCACTCCATACTTGGCTTGCAGATGCGATGGAAGGTCCTACTCCAGTTTCAGCCCTCATTCACGCAGCAACAATGGTAACAGCAGGTGTCTATTTGGTAATTAGAGCCCACCCGATATATGAGATTATTCCACAAGTTGGATTTTTCATTGCATCTCTTGGAGCCTTCGTTGCAGTTTTTGCAGCCACGATGGCTTTGGTAAATAATGACTTAAAAAGGATTATTGCCTACTCAACCCTCTCTCAACTTGGATATATGTTTGTAGCAGCAGGACTTGGGGCGTACTGGATTGCACTTTTTCATTTAATGACCCACGCATTTTTTAAATCGCTACTCTTTTTGGGTGCGGGTAATGTAATGCATGCAATGGATGATGAGCTAAATATCAAAAAGATGGGTGGATTATATGAAAGCATGAAGATAACAGCAATTTTAATGGTTATAGCCTCTGTTGCACTTGCTGGAATCTACCCTTTTGCTGGATTTTTCTCAAAAGATAAGATTTTAGAAGTGGCCTTTAATGAGGGGGCTTACATCCTTTGGTTCGCCCTATTTGTTGGAGCTGGGCTAACTGCGTTTTATAGTTTTCGCTTGGTAATGCTAGTCTTTTTTGGTAAAAAAGAGTATGAGAAGTTTGGATTTCATCCCCATGAAGCTTATACATATGTACTAATGGCAATGGCACCTCTTGGAATTTTGGCTCTAATTGCAGGATTTTTTGAGAAGGGCTTTCACCATTTTGTAACTACCTTATTGCCAGATTATACGATGGAAATTGCCCATAGCACTGCTTACTTGCTAATAGGCGGAACTTTGCTCATTGCTCTTGGCGGAATTGGTTTTGCACTTTACATGTATGGCAAAAAGGGAGGCTTTCCAAAGTGGATTGAAGAGAGGTTTTGCTATAAACTGCTTTTAAATCAATACTTTATTCCAGCTTTTTATGAAAAAGCCATTATGAAACCTTTTACCCAGCTTTCCAAATTTGCCTGGAAACGCATCGATATGGTTATTGTTGATCGCACAGTTGATATGGTTGCCAAAATTTTGATGCGCTTAGGTTCAAGCGCAAATACCATGCAAACAGGAAACCTTTCCCAAATGCTTCGCTTGATGGTTATGGGTGTGGTTATATTGCTAATTTTAGCACTGATTTATAGACCTTAAGGAGCTTGCTCGATGGATCATATTTTATCCTTAATTGTTTTTTTCCCTGCTTTGGCAGGATTGTTTGGTTTTACAATCCAAAAAGAGAGTGCTAAAGCTTATGCTATCACTGTTGCGGCTATCGAGTTTTTACTCGCGTTAGTGCTTTGGATTGCATTTGATACAAGCCATGGCGGGATGCAGTTTGTAGAGTACTATCCTTTAGTTGAAAACTTTGGAGTAAGCTACTATTTAGGCGTAGATGGCATATCTTTGTTTTTGGTTATCTTAAGCACTTTTATGACCCTTATTGCTCTTGTGGGACTTAGCATAAAAGAGGATGTTAAAAATTTAGTTATCTCAGTTCTCTTTTTAGAGATGACTATGGTTGGAGTGTTTTTAAGCCTAGATGTAGTTCTTTTTTACCTCTTTTGGGAAATGTCTTTGCTTCCAATGCTCTATATTATTGGTGCATGGGGTTCTGGAGAGCGAATTTATGCAGCAGTTAAATTCTTTTTATACACCTTTTTTGGTTCGGTTTTTATGTTAGTTGGTATACTTGTAATGGCTTATTTGTACTACCAGCAAACTGGAGTTTGGAGTTTTGCGCTGCCTGATTGGTACTCTATGTCGTTGCCATTAAATGTACAGCTTTGGCTCTTTGGAGCCTTCTTTTTGGGCTTTGCAATTAAAGTTCCAATGGTTCCATTTCACACTTGGCTACCCTATGCTCACGGACAAGCTCCAACAATTGGCTCGGTCATTTTGGCTGCTGTCTTATTGAAAATGGGAACATATGGATTTGTGCGCTTTTCATTACCGCTTTTTCCAGATGCAAGTGTAGCCTTGATGACACCTATTGCAATCATAGCCATCATCATGGTTATTTATACAGCCATGATTGCTTATGTGCAAGAAGATATGAAACAAGTTATTGCATACAGCTCCATTTCACACATGGGAATTATAATTTTAGGAACATTTGCTCTTAATGCTGAGGGAATCACAGGCTCAATCTTTTTAATGATTTCCCATGGTATTGTAAGTGGGGGATTGTTTATGTTAGTTGGTGTTATCTATGAGCGCCGCCATACAAAGCTCATGAAAGAGTTTGGCGGTTTAGCATCTGTAATGCCAGGGTATGCTACCATTTTTGGCATTATGCTAATGGGTTCAATCGGACTGCCACTTACCATAGGTTTTGTTGGTGAATTTCTCTCATTGATGGGATTTTTTAAAGTGAGTATTTGGCTTACGCTTTTGGCTGGAACTGGAATTATTTTAGGTGCAATTTATATGCTAACTCTTTTTAGGCGCTCCTTTTTTGGCAAAGTTTCAAATGAGGCTAATAAGAGTTTATCTGACTTAAATAGTCGCGAACTAACAGCTTTAATTCCTTTAGTAGTCCTTGTAGTGCTCCTTGGCGTCTATCCAAAGCCTATTTTAACTCCAGTGGATTTGAGTGTTAAAAAGATGATTTCATTGATGGAAAACAAAGCAAGCGAATCAAAAACAAAAGAGGTTTTAAAAAGTGTTAATACTGTTGAGGAGGTGCGCTAATGCTACCTGTATCTGTTGATTTGGCCGCACTAAATATGGCTACTTTAATACCAACTTTTATCCTTATAGTTGGCGCACTTTTGGTTATATGTATTGATCTTTTTGTGCCAAAGCTATCTAGAAGTTTTTATACCTATTTGAGCGTTTTAATTATCCTTTTATCAATTGGCGCAACCCTTGGTTTAAATGGAAATGAGCGTGGATTTTCAAATATGATGCTAATTGATGGCATTGCAATTGTTTCAGGATTGATCATTCTTGTCACATCTGCGCTATTTATCCCTTTGGCAATGAGTTCAAAACGTTTTCATGAATTTTCAATGCGTGAATTTTTTGGACTCTTTTTGTTTATGATTGCTGGCTTTTTATTTATGGTTTCAACCGACAATCTCATCTTAATTTTTATTGGACTTGAGACAGCATCTTTGGCTTTATATACTATGATTGCAATGCACAACCGCCTAAAAGCAATTGAAGCTGCGATTAAGTATTTTACAATGGGTGCACTAGCTGCTGGATTTTACGCCTTTGCAATGCTTATTTTTTACGCCCTAACTGGAAGTGTGGAGATTAGTACGATTGTTAATGTTCTTTATGAAAGAGGATTTGATCCAATTATTGGTATTTTAGGTGCATGCGCATTTATGCTTGCAGCCCTTGGCTTTAAACTCTCAATCATTCCATTTCACACATGGACCCCAGATGTATATGAAGGATCAAGTTCAGCCCTTGCTGGTTATATGTCTATTGTGCCAAAAATAGCAGGTTTTGTTGTGGCAATGCGCCTTTTTGAAATGCTCATCCAATCTGGTGTAACTTGGCTTGAAGATATTTTATTTTTTGCTGTGATTGTTACTATGACATTAGCAAACCTCATGGCTTTAGTCCAAAAAGATGTTAAAAGGATGCTTGCATTTAGTTCAATTTCACATGCTGGATTTGTACTCTCGGCAATTTTAATTGGATCAACCCAAGCTAATATTGGATTTTTTCTCTATTGGATTTTATTTATGTTTACAAATCTAGGAGCATTTACCCTTTTGTGGATTACAAGAAATAAGAAAAATCTTTGGGACCAGCGCTTTCAACACCCTTATAGTAAATTCTCAGGGATGGTAAAAGTTGCTCCAGTGGCTGCAACTATCATGGGAATTTTTATGTTCTCTCTAGCTGGAATTCCACCATTTGCAGTCTTTTGGGGAAAACTATTTTTAATGAGCGCAGCTGTAAATGAAGGTTATATTGGTTTGGCTCTTGTGATGGCAGTCAATAGTGCTATTGCGGTTTATTACTATATGAAGTTAGTTGTTTATATGTTTTTAAAAGAGCCTGTCGCAAAAGATGGCAGGGTTTATACAGTAAACGCATCAACTCCGCTAAAAAGCATTATTGGTTTTGCACTTATTATGACAGTTATTGCTGTTGTTTTCATAAGTCCTCTTATTGAATTTATTCTCAATCATGTGGTTGCGAGTGGGTTTTAAGAAGCCTTATTGCTTTCATGGGCCTATGCTATAATAGTGCCCATGAAATACCTTATCTTTTTATTATCCATCTTGCCACTTTATGGCCTTACTATTAACTACAATACTGCCCAAGAGAATAAAAAGCCCTATGGCATGCTCCATATTCGGCACGATAAACCATTTGCATGCAAGGTAAGTGAGTTAGAGCTTGGCAAAAAACGCTATACATGTACATTTGAAAACTCTTTAGTTAATCCTCCAACTCCCAAAAGAACGCCATTGATGGATATCTCTTTTTTGCAGCGTGAAAGCGAGTTTGATATTATTGTAACCCCGTTTTTCAACTCACGCCTTTTGAATATGGATGTGAACCTTTATGACTCAAAAGAGGTTCCTTTAATGTCAAATGAAAATGCAAGCCATTGGGTGATTTTGATATATGAAAGCCTGCCTTTTGCCCAGCAAGAAGTTGAAGATGGGATAAATTTTCCAGTATATTACCCAGAGTTGAAACGCCCATCTGTGGGAGCTTTAGATTTAAATGGAGCTCCAATAGAGTATGTTAGAAGCCGAGATATTAATATCTACCTAGATATCAAAAAGGCTTATGAAGCAAAACGCTATGAGGTGGTGCTTGAAGATGCTCAAGAGGCTATGATGCTCTATCCTCAGACAATTTTCAAAGATGAATTTGCTCTATATAGATTGCGTGCTATGGATAAATTGTTAGATGATGATGAGAGAAACACGCTTTTAGAAATTGATTATGATGATATTGTAAATGAGGGAAAATCGTGGATTAAAAGCTTCCCATCTGATGAGCATATTCCAGAAGTGCTTTACTATATTGCAAAAAGCTATTTAAAGCTTGGTTTTTCAAGTGATGCAAACTACTTTTTGGATATTTTAATCACCGAGCATCCCAATAACTATTTCACAAAAAAAGGGATTTTAATCTATGCAGACTCGCTTTATAATGGAACAAAACAGATTGAAGCCTTAAGATTATATACTGATGTTTTATACTCTGCAAAAGATTTAGATATTGCCTCAGAAGCTGCAATTAGATTGGCTCAATACAGTATTGATGCTGGACAAATCCAAGAAGCAAAAGAGTTTTTGGTTAAAGTTTTGAATGCAAATGCAGACTTTTTACGTAAAGATAGGGACCAAGCCTATGAAATGGCCCAAAAACTTGCATATAACGGGCTAGAAGATATAGCAGCCCAAATTGCTCAAACAATCTTAAAGGGTCAAACAAAGGCTGATTTGCGCTATGAAGAGCTACTTAAAGATACTGGCTTGTGGTATGCGCAAGCAAAAAATATTTCAAAAGCAGATGAGTACTTAAATAGATACAAAAGAGAGTTTTCATCGGGTGTGTTTATTGACGAAGTTCAAGAGGGGCTTGATAGACTGTTTTTTGATTTAAATGAGACTAATAGCACAAAACTAGAAGAGTATTACAACACTTTATTGCAGCGTTATGATAATGAAATTGCACAGCGGGCAGTAGTTGAAAAGATTAAACTTTATACAAAAGAGGGTATGTATGAAAAAGCTCTTAGCCTTGATGATTTCATTAGACAGATGGATGATGGTGAATTAAAAAGCGAAGGATTGGAAGCTCTTAGCAAAGCTGCTCTTTTAAAGGCTAATAATGACTTGCTTGAGGATAATTGCAAGGATGCAGTTGGATTAATTGAGCGCTATAAAATAGCAGATAGCCTTAAGGATAAAAAAAAGGTTTTTGAGTGTTTTTATAGATTATCTCGCTATGATGAGGCAATTAAAGAGGCAAAAAATCATATTCAAGTACGCAACTTGCGTGAGAGACTCTCTTGGATGCAAGATCTTAGCAAAGCACTTTTTAAAAATGAAAATTATAGAGAGCTTATTGCGTTAAGTGATGATATATATTCACTAGGAATTTTAGTAAAAAATCCAAGCTCAAAGTCCATTCTTCAAAAAAAAGCTTTGGCGCTAATTGCACTTAAGCGCTATGATGAAGCACTAAGTGTAGTAGATCAAATCCAAGAAGAGCTACCAAACGAATATGGAAATATAGAGGTTTATAGTGCCCTTGTGGATTATGCAAAGACAATTGGAAGTGATTTGATGATTGATAAATTTGCAACATTGGCAATAAATTTACAAAATAGCAATCAAGTCTATACCTATTCGCCTGAAATCGACTATTTGGCTATAAGCGCTAAAGAGCGTTTGGGCAAAATGGATGAAGCCTTAGAGATTGCGCAAAAGTTACCAAATAATCTCCAAAATGCTACAAAACGGATACAAGCCCTTTATAAACTAGGTGAACTTTATTATAAATTAGATAAACTCACAGAGGCTAGAGAAGTTTTTGAGCAGTGTGCTAACATGGAGATTGAGAGTCCATGGAAGAAGATGTGCCAAGAACATATAGCCATAACTGAAAATTAAGGAGAGCGTATGAAGATGTACTTAGTTCGTGGTCCAGGAAGGGGAATCCGTGAAATTATCCTTACTACAAGTAAATTTCGTGCTCAAGAGATTTCAGATTTGCGAAAACTTGGCCCAACAAGGGTAAAAAGTATCGATAAAAAACCAAAGCTAAGGGTTGCTACAGGAAGTGAAAACGAGATGCTTGGATTTTTGGAGTGGAAAGATCCAGATGTAAACAAATGGCACTCATACTTTACTATTGACCCCGCTTTGTATGACTACTCTGTTCTTGAAATATTGCGCAAATAATCCTTTACATGTAAGGAGTTATAAGATCTTTTAATTGATCCAAAGGAGCCCTTATAATTGGGCTGGAAAATTGGGTCTTATTAAAAGTTTGCTGGCGTTTAGCAAGCTGCGCAGTGTGGATTGTAATTTGCTCAATAAGAGTGTTTAAATCGTATCTGCCCTCTAAATACTCGATGGTCTCTTTTATACCAATAGCTTTCATACATGAGGGCTCTTTGCCGTAATGTTTATATAAAAATTTTACCTCTTCTATAAGCCCGTTTTGAACCATTTTTTTAGTTCTTGATCGAATCTTTTCACGTAAAACTGCCCGTTCAATCTGTACTTCAAAAATCGGTAGTTTATCGATAATTGGTGGCTGTTTTGTGCGCAGTTGGTAGCGGGTTGGAATTTGGCCAGTTTCAAAAAAGAGCTCAAGCCATTTTTCAAGGCGGTAGCGGTCAAATTTTTGAACCTTTTTTGCAAAATCGGGATCAATCGCCCACGCTAGGGCTTGAGCGTTATTTAAATCTTTTAAAGCAAGCTGCACACGCTCTTTTGTCATAGCAGATATGGGTGGTTTTGAACTTAGCCCTTCAAGCATCGCTTTTAAATAAAAACTTGTTCCTCCAACTATAATAAGAGGTTGGTTGTGTTTTTTGGCAAAATCGTATGCTTCTTGGTAGAGTTCAAAAAAAAGAGTTACATTAAAAGGCTCATTTGGGTAGAGCACATCTATGCCAAAGTGGACAATCTTACCCCTCTCTTTCAAGGTTGGCTTAGCCGAGGCTATATCAATTTTTTTGTATAGGGCTAATGAGTCTAGTGATAAAATAACCCCATTAAACCTATTTGCAAGCCAAAGAGCCAGAGCTGTTTTCCCAGAAGCAGTGGGTCCTAAAATTGCAATTTTTACCATTAACAGCCTTGATAGAAACCTGAAAACAAAAGCACATCATCGCTTTGAGAATTGTCTAAATCGTTTGTGATAAGGTTTGCTAAAATCTCTCCAAGGGCTGGACCAAAGGTCATTCCAAGCCATCCATAACCCATTGCATAAACCATATTTTTATATTTTTCATCTCTACCAATAAGGGGCATATCATTTGGAGTTAATGGTCTAAATCCGCACCAAAGTTTTGGCTCAATTGGCTCAAAAGGATAAACA
>DDHL01000049.1:37592-42039 GCA_002352945.1 Campylobacteraceae bacterium UBA1877
GGATAAACATAGGGTGATAAGGTTGCAAAAATGCTATCAATTCGTTTTTTAGGAATTGATGCATCGGTTGTGCCAAGTTCAAGTTTTGAAGTTATTCGAAGATCATCTTTGCGTGGTGTGGCAATAATGAATTGGTCATGAAACATGACAACCCGTTTTGGCTTTAACTCTTGAGGAATTTTAAAGGTGATGCTATAACCCTTTGCCGGCACAAGCATAAGCTTTTGGCCTAGCTTTTTAGCAATAGCCTGGTTCGCTCCAGTGGCCAAAACAAAGGTATCGGCTTTGTATGTGCTGTTTTTGCTATGGATTGATACAACCTTGTTTGCACTTGTTGTAAGGCTAATAATCTCTTCTTGCAAAACAAATTTTACTCCGTGAGATTTTAGGTAAGTTTTGAGCTGATGCATAAGAGCTGCTGGATTTATGCGGGCGTTACGTTTTAGAGCAATTATTCCTTCAATATTATTTTTTACAAAGCCCAAATCATCTTTAGCCTCTTCATAGCTTAGCACATCATATTTTGTCAAATCGGTGGCATTTGCGCGTTTTTGAAGATAGTTATTTCTATCTGTAAAAACTAAAAGAGCTCCATCTTGATGGAAGTCAAACTCCATTCCAAGCTCAATCCACTTTTTATATCCATCAATCGCTCTTTTTGCATACTTTTCAAATAAAATCAGCGTTTTTTTCAATCTTGCTTCATTGGCATTTGCCATAAATTTCCAAAGCCATTTTAAAAGATGGCTATCAAGATTTGGATGGATAATAACCGGACTTTGAGCCTTTATCATTCGCTTTAATGTATCTAAGATGACTCCTGGATAAGAAAGAGGAGCTTTTTCAAAACCAGAAAGAAAACCGGCATTCCCAAAAGATGTGGAATTTTCAATCAGCCCTTCATCAATCACGGTAACATCATGGCCATCTTGAAGGAGAAAAAAAGCTGTGCTAAGTCCCGCAATTCCGCCGCCAATGACAATTACTGATTGTCCCATGAAAGCCTCCTTTAGAAGTTGGTATTATACCATTGTCTTAGCCTTACATGTAAAGATTGCAATTTTGGGCAATAAAATGGTACATTTTGCCAAGCAAAAATCTTTTACATGTAAAGGCTTTTAAGATAAACACTTTCTTATGGGATTTTGGGTAAAATCGGACAAATTAGAATTAAAGGAGCGGTGTGCAAGGTTTTATTTCAAAGTTAAAAGATATTAATGAACTTATTATGTTTAAACATTCAGTGTTTGCATTGCCTTTTATTTTTATCGCCATGATTGTATCTTCTAGTTTTGTAAATAATTCGGTATGGTTTGGATGGAGATTATTTGTTTTAGGTCTTTTAGCAGCCGTTAGCGCAAGAAACTTTGCCATGGGATTTAATCGCTATGCAGACCGTGATATAGATAAATTTAATCCTAGAACTGCCAATAGACCAAGTGTTGATGGCCGCATTGGAAGAAGAAACATGGAGCTTTTCATTGCTCTAAATGCACTTATATTTATCGTTGTGGCATGGTTTATTAATCCATTAGCATTTTATCTATCGTTTCCAATTTTGATGGTTTTGGGAGGATATTCACTCTTTAAACGTTTTAGTCCATTGGCCCACATAGTACTTGGTATGGCTCTTGGGCTTGCACCCATTGCGGGAGTAGTTGCAGTTGAGGGAAGCATAACTTTATGGAGCGTACTTCTTGGACTTGGTGTTGTCTTTTGGGTAGCTGGTTTTGACCTACTTTACTCTTTGCAAGATATGGAATATGACAAATCAAACGGTTTACACTCCATTCCATCTCGCTATGGAAAAGATGCCACTTTTTTTATCTCAGCACTCTTTCATGGGCTTGCGGTTTTATTTTGGATGCTTTTTGCATGGGCAGTTGGACTTGGCTTAATTGGTTGGATTGGAGTGATTGTTAATGGATTGATTTTGATTCAAGAGCACCGGATTGTTCATAAAGATTTTAGTAAAATTGACCGTGCATTTTTTACATTAAATGGCTATTTAGGAATTGCTTTTTTCCTCTTTGTTCTCATTGATAGGATGGTTTTAAATGGCTAGATTGGTTCGAGCGCCTCTGGATATGCAATATGAGATTATTAAAAGCGACGAGAGCAGGTATTTGCGTGAGTTTGAGAAGTTAAGCCAAATAGAAGAGGACCCGGTGGGACAGTGGCTTAAACTTGCAAAAGCTCGCGGTGAGACAAGCGAGAGCGATGGAGTGCTATTGACTCTGCTAGTTGAGCTGCATCGCAAGGTTGATGCACTCAGTGCATACGTGCGCAATGAAATTCCAGAGCGGTTAGAATTGGCATCTTGTGGAATGATTGATGCGATTGGATTTGAGCATGTCCAGCTTGAAAAAGAGGGGTTTATTCCTGGCAAGCGCTACTATGCAAGGGTAGATATGCCAGTTTTTCCAAAGAGGGAAATTCCTCTATTTTTAAAAGCCCAAAGTGCTATATTGGCTCAAATTGAAAAGATGCATGAGGGCGATCGCAAAGATTGGGATGCTTATATGATGGCAAGGGAGCGCATAATGATACGTCAACACAAGGCTGAGCGTAATGGATTTTGATCTTTTAGTTTATGCAGGTATTGCTGCGGTGCTTGTTTTGCTCTTTTTGATGATTTATCTCAAAGACTCTGAATCTCAGCGAAAATTTACCCATTTTGAGCGAACAATAGAGGAGCTTATGCAGCAAAATCATCAGTTGCGACGTGAGATTTTGCAGCTAGAAAAGGCAGAAAAGAATAAACTAGATGCCTTTGAGGCAAAGTTTCACAATATGGTTCAAGAGGAGATAAATACCCATGTTTTACCCCTTCTTAATTCCCTAAAAGAGATAGAAAATGTTATTCAAAATTTTCAAGAAGAGCATCAAGATAGACTCGCTTTTTTAGAGGAGCGAACAAAGAGTATAAACCGTTTTGCATCCCCTTCGGCATCATCCAATGAAAAGCAGGTTATCGCCCTTTATAAAGAGGGAAAAAAGGAGCATGAAATTGCAAAAGAGCTCCGCCTTGGACTTGGTGAAGTGCAATTTATTTTAAAGATGAATTATCTAAAATGAATCCCCATCCATCGTGGCAAGAATCAATTGATTTAGCCTTCAATGCGCTAGATCCGCAGTATCGCAATTTTTTAAAAAGTAGCACCGAGTACTTTCCTCGAAACTTTTTAGCCCCTTTTGCTACTTTGCCTCGAAGAAAAACCCGTGCAATTTTATTTGGCCAAGATCCATATCCTAGAGTTCAAAGTGCAACCGGATATGCTTTTATTGATGGAGCTGTGGAAACAATATTTAGTCAAAATGGTTTTTCAAAAAAGGTAAACCGAGCTACAAGTTTGCGAAATTTCCTTAAAATGCAGCTTATCAACGAGGGTTATTTAGATGAAAATGACACATCCCAAGATGCTATTGCAAAAATTGATAAAAAAGGGCTTATTGACTCCATTGATGAATTAAGAAGCAATTTTGAAAAAGAGGGAATTTTACTTTTAAATACTGCTTTAATCTTTACATGTAAAACAAAAAGCAGCTACCATGTAAAACAGTTTGCTCCTTTTATGAAAACTCTTTTAAGAGAGTGTGCTCATATGGATTTAGAGCTTATTTTATTTGGCAAAATGGCAGATTCGGTTGTAAAATTACTGCCCGAATCGCACAATTTCAGCCTCGTGCGCACACCCCATCCATACAATGTCAGCTTCATCCATCATGAGAGTGCGCGCAAAGCCTTTGTTTCAAGACGTTTATTGCAAAAAAGCTAATTTCCCCTAGCTCTTTGAGCAACCATATCATCTAAAAGTTTAAATAGCTCCCTACTAGCCTCTTCAACCTTTGTAAATCTGTCAACAAAGACAGACATATTTTCCATTGTATAGCCTTGAAGGGCATCTTTAATGTTAGCATTAGTGTTTTCATGCACTATTTGATGAGGTTTTTCAAGGGCTTCATAAGCCTTTGTTTCTCCAAAGCGCTCTTTTCCTGCTCCTTGGTACCACTCTCCTAAACGGCAATCAGTGTGGGATGATTCTTGATTGCCATTACAATTTTCATTCATTACACAGTGGTATGCATTGGTTTTGTAGACGATATGATCAATTTTTGCCAAAATAGTGAAGGTTTTATTTTCCATATTAAATGAAATATTGGCAGTTTGGTTTGCATTATCGCTAAATTGGTGGAGGGTTTGTTCAAATTTTGCAACATTATTACCAGTGGTATCAGCGATACTGTCAATGCGATCTGAATTTGAATTTATCTCATTTGTCTCTTGCTGGAGAGTGTGGATTGTCATGGCTATTTCTGAAGTTGCTTTTTGTGTTCGCTCGGCCAATTTTCTAACCTCATCAGCAACTACAGCAAACCCTCTTCCATGCTCTCCGGCGCGAGCTGCTTCTATGGCTGCATTTAAAGCAAGCAGGTTGGTTTGATC
>DDHL01000049.1:42275-42406 GCA_002352945.1 Campylobacteraceae bacterium UBA1877
AAAGCAAGCAGGTTGGTTTGATCGGCAATATCTTTAATAAGATTTACAATAGATGAAATCTCACCTGTTCTTTCACTCAAACTTTTTATAGCCTCATTTGTTTTTGAAATAAGATGGGTAAGCTCTTTTAC
>DDHL01000049.1:42629-43148 GCA_002352945.1 Campylobacteraceae bacterium UBA1877
TTGCATCATTGCTTAACTCACTAACAGTTGAGAGACTTTTGTCGGCTCGCTGTGCTGTATCAGTAGCTGTTGATGTGATTCGAGACATCTCTTGAATACTATAGTGTAAATCATTTTGCACATCCATAATTCCAGCATTTCCGTTGCCAAGTTCACCAAATTTTTCAGATAAAATCCCTCTAACTTTGCCTTTTTGGCCTGCTACAATTCCCTCAACACCTTTCATAAAACTCTTTGCATTAACTGCAAAAAGTCCTCGAAAACCCTCGTTAAAAAGGTTCCTATACGTTTTTCCCTCACTTGCAGCCTTAACAGAAGTATTGGCTTCGCGCTGCAAGGCTTCTACTTGATCAAGAAGATCATTAATAGCCCATGCAACTTTTCCGAGGGGAGCATTTTTATCAATATTAGTGATTCGGGGCTCTAAATTTCCCTGAGCGGCTGCTTGGACAACCTTGAGGGTTTTTTCATAAATTTGGGCATCAACCTCCATTTTACGGGTTGAGCCAAAAAAACCTC
>DDHL01000049.1:43352-57866 GCA_002352945.1 Campylobacteraceae bacterium UBA1877
CAAAAAACCCCCCAGCCGCAGCGCCAAGAAGCAGTGCGCCTCCGGCAACTGTTTGAGCATGATCAAATCCAAAACCCAAAAGACCCAATCCTGCAATGAGCAAAATCGCATACACTCTAGGATCGCTGCAAACGGTTTGCAAACGCATCATAATCAACTCCTTGGTTTTTTAAATAGTTATTTAAATAAGAGTAGGAGGCTTCAATGCCACCTTGACGCTCTTGGTCGAGCAGTTCTTTATAAAGGGGCTTAATAGTTTCTAAAGCCCTTGGGTTGGGTTTTCGTCTTACTGAGTAGTAACCAATTGTTTGGCCATTGTTATCCAGTGAAGCTGTGACATTGGCAAAAACCCAATAAAAAGATCCATCAAAACTCATATTTTTAATATAAGCAAAAATTTCTTGTTTTGATTGTATTTTTTGCCAAAGAAGTTTAAAAATTACCCTTGGCATATCAGGATGTCGAACGATATTGTGCGGTTTGCCTAAAAGCTCCTGTTCTGTAGCTCCAACAATTTCAATAAATGGAAGATTACAATAAGTTATACGTCCTTTTAAATCCGTTTTTGAAACTAAAAAAGCAACATCTTTTACTTGTCGCTCCACATTTGTAGGATTTGTGTGATTCATTGCTATTTTTTCCTCCTTAAATGACAAAGCTCATCAGACATTTTATCTCTTATGTGTTAAAAAAGACTTTAGGGCAATTTATTGTTGTTGAATCTTGGGTATAATGCGACAAAAAGAGTTAAAAGGAGTCCCATGCTCATTGACGGACATGGACGAGAAGTTACATACTTAAGAGTTTCAGTAACTGAAAGATGTAATTTTCGATGTCAGTATTGTATGCCAGAAAAGCCTTTTTCTTGGGTTCCAAGAGAGAAACTTTTAAGTTTTGAAGAGCTGTTTTTATTTATAAAAGTGGCAATTGATGAGGGAATTAAAAAAATTCGCATTACAGGTGGAGAGCCTTTGCTAAGGCAAGATTTAGATCAATTTATCAAAATGATTGAATCTTATAAGCCGGGTCTTGATTTGGCGCTTACTACAAACGGTTACTTGTTAGCTCCAATTGCACAAAAATTGGCTGATGCTGGACTTGGGAGGGTGAATATTTCACTTGATACTCTCAAGCCCGAAGTGGCTCACCGCATTGCTCAAAAAGATGTTTTAAAAAAAGTTTTAGAGGGTATTGAGGCTGCACAAAAAGCATCTTTACATGTAAAGCTCAACACCGTTCCTTTAAAAGGTGTCAATGATGGGGAGATTTTGGATCTTTTAGAGTTTGCAAAGAGTAAAAATATGCCAATTAGATTTATTGAGTATATGGAAAATTCCCACGCTAATCAAAATCTGCAAGGATTGAAAGCTGAAGAGATTTTAGAGGTTATCTCATCTTGCTATAAATTTACCGACAAAGGCCGTCAAGGTGCTAGCCCAGCCCAGCTTTATACGCTTGAAGATGGATATACTTTTGGGATAATTGATCCACATAAGCACGATTTTTGCGAATCTTGCAACCGCATCCGATTGACAGCTGAGGGAATGCTCATACCATGCCTTTACTTTGAAGAGGCTATGAGCATAAAAGACTCAGTTAGAAAGGGCGATGTAAAGGGTGCTTCGGAAATTTTGCGAACAGTTTTGGCAAATAAGCCAGAGAAGAATAAGTGGAGCAAAGAGGAGAATGAAAAAAGTGACCGAGCATTTTATGAAACAGGTGGATGATTTGTGATATAATTCGCGACTTATTTAAAAAGTTTTTTATTTAGAAGGAAAAAGATGACAACACGACAAACATATCTTTATGCGAGCTTTTTTGCCCTTATTATTGTGCTTGCAAACTATACTGTTCAATTTCCCATAAATGAGTGGTTAACATATGGTGCTATAATGTATCCATTTAGTTTTTTAATTACTGATGTACTTTCAGAACGATACAATAAAGCTCAAACTTTAAAAGTGGTGCGAATAGGTGTCGTTTTAGCAATAATACCAACTCTTTTAGTAGCCGATGGCAGGATCGCTTTTGCCTCCATTGTGACATTCTTTTTAATCCAGCAGCTAGATGTTGTCATCTTTCATGTATTAAAAGCTCGCTTTAGTTCCCTATGGTGGCTGCGAAACAATGGAAGCACTTTAACTTCTCAATTTTTTGATACAAGCCTCTTTTTTATCTTAGCCTTTGCAGGAACTATGCCAGCAGATGTACTTGTGAAGTTGATTATTGGAGACTATCTTGTAAAAGTGGTTTTAGCCCTTTTAGATACTCCATTTTTCTATCTTTTTGCTATCAAATTGCAAAATAGAAAGATTAGTCAAGTTTAATGCCACGATAAAAAGGGTGTAAATACCACTTCGTCATCTTTGGCGAGTGGTTCACCCCTATTTACAATAATAAATCCATTGCAATAATTTAACACATTTATCATTCCAGCAGCAATCACTTTTGGACTGAAGCACTCCCCGTCAAAGTAACCTGGAACTATACTTTGGGAGTATGGATGAGCTTTTATAGGTTCAGTTGTGCGTGTTGTGATATGGCCAGTATTTGGATCAAGACCATAAAGTCTTGCAATGAGTGCTGCTCCAATAACCTCAAACCCAAGAAGTGCTGACATTGGAAGTCCAGGAAGATGCAAAATTGGAGTTGCATTATAAAAACTAAGAGCCGTTAAGCCAGCAGGAGCCATGGCAACACCTTTGAAAAGTGGTTTTAAAACCTTATCTTCTAAAAGTGCATTCATCGCATCATTTGGACTCATTCCTCCGCTTGTAATGATTGCATCTACATATTCAAGTGATTCAAAGGTTTGTAAAATTGATTGGGGAGTATCTTTTGTGTGTGTAATAATAGCTGTTCTTGCCCCCATCATCTCTCCACGAGCAGCCATGGTATAAGCGTTTGAGTTATAAATATAGCCCTCCTTTGGCGGAGAGCTTACATCAATAAGCTCATCTCCTATTCCAATGTAGGCAATGCGAGCTTCTTTTAAAACAGTTAGTGTATGGATCCCTTGGCTGGCAAGATTGGTTATATCAAACGGACCCACTTTAGATCCGCTTTCTAAAAGTACGTCGCCGGCTTGAATATCCTCTCCTTTAGCCTTAATAAAGTTTTGGCTTGCACAAATCTCTTTAGGATCAATATGTTCTAACATCTCCTCTTCAATAATAGATGCAGTGTTTTTGGGCACTCTTTGTCCAGTACTGATTGTGGGCAGATTAAAAAGATCTATTTTGTCAAAATTTTTCAAATCGTCATAACTTACAGTTCGTCCATCTCTTAATGATATAGCATGAGGAGGAATTGAGATAGATGCTATAACAGGTTTTGCACTAATGCGGCCAAAGGCTTTCATTAGCGGAACAGACTCTTTGGAGCAAAGGGGTGTAATTTTAGATGCAATGAGCTCTAAAGCCTGGCTTAAGGGTTGTTTCATAAGCGCTCCTTTTTTGGTATTATAACGCAAATAAAGGAGCATTTATGGATCAGATGTTGGGCATGAGTTTAGGTTTGCATGTAGGATTTGCAATAATTGTTTTAGTAGTAGCTATTGGTCATGTAGGTATGATTTTGTCTGCAAAAGAGTATAAGTGGCTTTTTGGTAAAGTCCATTGGTGGATTCCAGCTTACTACTTTTTGCTTAGTGCAATGTTTTTTACAGGTCTTATTGCTTGGACAGTTTTACATTTTAAACTCTCTTTTTGGGTAGTTATAATGCTTTTAGCATGGATGTTAATGCTAGGTGGAAGCATTATGGCTTATAAACGATTTAAACTTACAAAAACATCCTCAAATCCAAAATATCAAGAAAATTTTAAAAGCTTTGCCTTGAAAAAATACATTTTTGATTGCGCACTTATTATTGGACTCTATTTAGGGGCTAGTTAATGCGCTTTGTATACCATAAAGATGCTGGAGAAAAAGA
Source organism: Campylobacteraceae bacterium UBA1877 (assembly GCA_002352945.1). Classification (GTDB taxonomy): domain Bacteria; phylum Campylobacterota; class Campylobacteria; order Campylobacterales; family Campylobacteraceae; genus UBA1877. Next base: position 47,284 of record DDHL01000049.1, read on the forward strand.
GCTTACATTAGATGCAAAAACCCATACCCACACAATTAAAGCAAGAAGAGCAAAAATTGGAGATAAGATTGAAATTAGCAATCTAAATACAAATACTTTATATACATATCAAATCGATGAAATCGATAGAAAAAGTGCAAAGCTCATCCTTGTTGATAAAACTCTTGTAGACTTACCATCGCTAAAAACAACAGTTGTTGGATGGGGTATGGTGGATCCAAAAATTGTTGAAAAAACCCTTCCCATGTTAAATGAATTAGGAGTTAAAAACCTTGGTTTAGTGCGGCTTGAGTATTCGCAAGGAAATTTTAGATACGACTATAAAAGAATGGAGCGGATTCTTATAAACTCATCCCAACAGTGTGGCAGAATGGAGCTTATGCAAATAAAGGAATTTGATAGTTTAGATGATTGGCTAAAAGCCTATCCAAAAAGCGCATGGGTTAATTTTGGTGGCAAAGTGGTGCAAACAGGCCAAAAGTTGGATGCTTTTTTAATTGGCCCTGAGGGAGGATTTAGCAAAAAAGAGTGTGTGGCACTCTCAAAAAATTTATGCTTAGGAATAGATAGCCCTTTTATTTTACGAAGTGAGAGTGCAGTTTTGAGCCTTTGTGCCAAGGTTTTTGGGTAGTGTATTTTAATATTATGAAAAAGTTACAATTTAAAGTATAATTTCAATAAAATACCAAGTGGTTACAAAATAAATGAGGTATAGATATGAATAAAGGAACAAAACGCCCAAGGGGAAGACCAAAAACTTTAGATAAAGAGCATGTTTTAAATGTGAGTATGCAAGCTTACTGGAAAGAGGGCATTGGTGCAATCTCTTTAAATAAAATTTGCAAAGAGGCAAAAGTCTCAAAACCTGGAATCTATCGTGAGTTTGGAAGTGACGATGGACTTATTAAAGCGGTTTTAACCCACTATCAAAATCAAGTTTTAAAACCAATCCATAAAATATTTAAAAAAGATGAGCCCTTTGAAAAGGTTTTGCATGAGTATATAGATATTTTAACAACTAAAAGTCCAAATCAGTATGGCTGCTTATTTATTAGAGTTCGGGATTCAAAATATCCTCTTGGAGAGCAAAGCGCTGCTGAGGTTGAGCGAATCCAAAAAGAGTATTTAGCCTCATTTACAAACTGGATTGAGCGTGCAAAAGCAAAAAATGAATTTCCAAAAGACATCCCCACAGAACTTGCAGTAAACTACATTGATGCACAGGTAAGCATGGCAATGAGCAAAGCCTTTGCAGGCGTAAGCGCATCAAAAATAAAAGATATTTTACTTCTTGCCTTTTCGGTTTTTAAATAGTTTGTCAAAATAAAATACCTATTAGTATTTTATTTAAGCAAAGATTTAAATACCAGATGGTACTATTCTTCTAAACGTATTCAAGGATGGTATATGAAAAGAGCAGCTTTAGGCGCATTAGCGTCACTACTAGTTAGCTTTGCATTTGCAGAGCCGGTTATTTATGATCAGCAAGCAGACCCAGTTGTCTTTAATAAAGATGAATCAATCAAAAAACTAAGACCCTTTGTTGTGGATAAAAAAGAGTATCCATTTAAGAGTAATTGGTTTAAAAAAGATGGTGTTTTTATGCACTATATTGATGAGGGAGAAGGTGTTCCTGTTGTTTTGACCCATGGGAATCCAGATTGGTCATTTTTGAATAGAAAAATTATAAAAAGCTTATCAAAAGATGCAAGAGTCATTGCATTTGATTTGCCAGGTTTTGGCTTTTCTGATACTCCAAAAGGATATAATTTTACTCTAAAAGAGCATATTGAGTGGGTTAATGCGCTCATATATGATCATTTAAAATTGGATAAATATATACTTGTAGTCCAAGATTGGGGCGGACCTATTGGATTAAGTATTGCTGTTAATAATCCAGATAGCATTAAAGGTTTAGTTATCTCAAATACTTGGGCATGGAAGGCAACAGGAGCGCTCGAAGAGTTTTCATTAATGATGAAAACACCTAAAATGGAAAAGCTTGTGCTTGAAAACAATCACTTTGTAACTGGCTTAATGCTTGGTATTATAAATGAAGAGTCTAAAAATAATAAGGCCGTTACGGATGCTTATAAAATGCCTTTTCCAACTCCAGAATCAAGAATTCCAACTTTAGTATTCCCTCGTCAAATTACCGATGCAGCCCCCTTGCTAGAAGAGCTTGAGAGTAAATTGCCTTTACTTGCAGATAAACCAGTAGAGTTTATCTTTGGCCAAAAAGATCCATGGTTTGGAAGTGAAGAGAATATTAAAAAGTGGCGCTCATACTATCCAAATGCAAATCTTCAAATATTGTCAAATATAAACCATTACGCCCAAGAGGATGCTCCGGATAGTTTTGTATTTGCAATAAAACGCATTATAAACGAGTAAAACCTTTACCAAAGGGTTAGCCCCCTTTGGTAAAACCTATTTTTTCATAGATTTTAGATACGATTCGTACTTTAACTCATCTAATTTTTGCGCTTTTGATTCCACTTCAGATTCCATATTGGCTTTATAAGTGCTAATTTTTTGACGCACGCTCTCATCACTTGCTCCAATAATTTGAGCAGCTAAAATTCCAGCATTTTTTGCACCATTAATCGCCACAGTTGCAACAGGAACTCCCCCTGGCATTTGGACAATAGAAAGCAGCGAGTCCATTCCATCAAGAGAGGATGTTTTAACGGGAACTCCAATAACCGGTAGTGGCGTCATTGAAGCAACCATTCCTGGTAGATGAGCAGCGCCTCCCGCACCTGCGATGATAACTTTTAATCCTCTTTTTGAAGCTGAAGTGGCATAATTTGTTAGCTTATGAGGTGTTCGGTGAGCTGAAACGATTGTAAGCTCATAATCAATGCCAAAATACTCACACATCTTTGCAGCAGCTTGCATGATTGGAAGGTCTGAGTCACTTCCCATAATGATTCCAACTTGTGCACTTTTCATAGGGGTTTACTTCCTTTGATTTTGATAATATCTTTTGCCTTCATTGCATTTTTTAAAGCTAGATTGATATCTTCATTTACAACAGTTATATGTCCCATTTTTCGAAATGGAGAAGTCTTCTCTTTTCCGTAAAAATAAAAGGATAATCCATCAATTTTTAAAGCCTCTTTTAAACCTTCTATAATTGGCTCTCCCTCAAAGCTCTCTTCACCTAGGAGATTAACCATTACTGATGGGCTTATCAATTTTGTAGAGCCAAGAGGAAGATTCAAAATTGCTCGAACGACTTGCTCAAATTGTGAAGTTACACAAGATTCAACTGTATAATGTCCTGAGTTGTGCGGCCTTGGAGCAATCTCATTTACTAAAATCTGTCCATCTTTTGTTAAAAACATTTCCACTCCAAAAAGACCAACACCATTTAATGTTTCAATAGATTTAACTGCTAACTCTTTTGCTTTTACATGTAAAGCATCATCAATTCTAGCTGGAGCTAAAACACTATCGCAAATATTAACCCTCTCATCAAAGAGCATTTCAACTACTGGGTAAGTTGCAATTTGATTATCATCGTTTCTTGCAACCATGACAGCAAGCTCCTTATCAATTTCAACCAATTCTTCAATAAAAGATGGAGCTTTTATGGCATTTTGAGTATCTTTTATAGAATTTAACCGCAAAACTCCTCTTCCATCATAGCCTCCTTTTTTAACTTTTTGAATTACTGGAAATCCAAAAGCGCTTAAATCCTCCAAAGAGTTAACCTCTTTGAATGCAGGAACAGGAATATTGTTTTCAAAAAGAAGTTTTTTTTGTAAATATTTATCTTGAATAGATTCTAAAACGGCAGGGGATGGAAGAATGTTATAGCCTTTTGCAGCTAAATTTTTTAAACATTTTGCATCAATGTGTTCAAGTTCAAATGTCGTAATATCACAAGATGTAACAAGCTGGGTAATTTTATCACAATCATAAAATCCACCCACAATTTGAACATCTGAAACCTGACCTGCTGGAGAGTTTGGGGTTGGATCTAAAATCGTTACATGTAAACCCATTTTTTTTGCTTTTTGAGAAATGATCTTACCAAGCTGGCCTCCGCCAATAATTCCCAATTTTAATCTTGCATAATTTACTTTTTTACCCATTAAAGCCTCACTCTTTAAAAAACAAAATAGGGTTGATTATATCTAAAATCGAGTAAGCAACCCTTTAATGGCGCATCAACTTGTGCATTATAAAAAGAGAAAAATTTGTGTAAAATGAAACCAAATTGCATTTTTAGAGCCATTAACTAGTTGCCATATATTAAAAACGCTTGAAAAAGCCTAAACTTTCTGTTATACTTCCAATTCCCCTCCCCCCATATAGCAGTAGGCCTATAGGTCTGCTGCACTTTTATTTTGAAAAAACGAAGGAACTACTGATGAAAAAGAATATTCATCCTGAGTATGTTGAGTGTACCGTCACCTGCGCGTGCGGCAATAGTTTTGTGACTACTTCCAATAAACCGGAAATGCGCATCGATATTTGCAACGCTTGTCACCCATTCTTTACGGGTAGCGAAAAAATTGTTGATGCTGCAGGACGCGTTGAGAAGTTCAAGCGAAAATATAACCTCAAATAGATTTATGTTGTAGCACTCTGTGTTATATTTTATTCCTACACCAATAGGAAATTTAGAAGATATTTCCCAAAGGAGCCTCAGGCTCCTTTCTTCTTTACCTATGCTCTTTTGCGAAGATACCCGAGTAACTAAACAGCTTTTAAAACTCCTCTCTGAGCGCTACAATTTAGAAATTTGCGCAAAAAAATTTATTTCACTCCATTCACACAATGAAGAGAAGGTTTTAGAAAATTTAGATAAGAGTTTGTTTGAACAAGATTGCGCTTATGTAAGCGATGCTGGAATGCCAGGAATTAGCGATCCAGGAACTAAGCTTATCCAATATGCACAAAAAAATAAAATCCCATACGAAGTTCTTCCAGGCTCAAATGCAGCGCTATTAGCCTATGTTTCAAGTGGATTTGAAAATAGTAAGTTTTTATTTTGGGGATTTTTGCCATCTAAAGAAAAAGCGTTGATTCAAGCTTTAAAAACCATCTTATCCCATCCATACCCAACTATTGTTTATGAGGCTCCTCATCGTATAAAAAAGAGTATTGAACTATTAGCTTCTTTGGAGCCAGAAAGGGAGGTTTTTTTAATTAAAGAGGCGACAAAAAAGCATGAAAAACATTTTAAGGGAAGTGCTTTACATGTAAAAGAGCAATTGAGCCAATCAAATTTAAAAGGCGAGTGGGTAATAGTAGTTAAGCAGACAAAAAAGAGTTATCAACAAAATATGCTAGATATTGATGATATTTTGCCCCTAAGCCTGCCTCCTAAAGAGAAGGCAAAACTTTTATCAAAATTGACAAATGAGAGTACAAAAGAGTGGTATTTAAGGCTTCAAAAAGAAAATTAAATTTTCATCAATTGCCCATAAGTCAATATTTAAGGGAATTTGGCTAACATAATTCGCATGATTATTTACGGCAAACAGCTCTTTTTATATCTCATGGCACACAAAAAAGAGGTGCTACGCAAAGTTTATCTTGCAAAAGAGTGTAATAAGAAGCTTTTTTCAAATATTGCAGCTTTAAAAATTCCCATTGTTCGACTTGATGCAAAAAAGGCTCAAGCTATGGCTAAAGGAGGAAACCATCAAGGTTTTTTGGCCGAAATTGAGCCCATTAAAACAGTCTCGCTTGATGTTTTAAAAGATGGCAACTTCATCGTTGTACTCTATGGGCTTACAGACATGGGAAATATTGGAGCAATTTGTCGAAGCGCTTACGCTTTTGGAGCAGATGGAGTTGTTGTGGCCAATATTCGACAGTTACAATTAGAAGCGGTGGCTAGAACTAGCAGCGGTGCTATTTTTGACCTGCCTTTAGTTTTAGCTCCCGATGGATTAAGTGCACTCAATGAATTGCGCCAAGCTGGATTTGTTCTATATGGAGCAGATGCAAGTGGCAAAAGCATTAAGAGTGTAGAACTAGCTAAACGCAAAGTGCTAGTTTTGGGTGCAGAAGGAGAGGGGATTCCCGCAAAAGCTTTAGCAAAGTGTGATGTAAAGATTGCAATACCAATGGCGAGAGCATTTGACTCTTTGAATGTAAGTGCAGCTGCGGCCGTACTGTGTGATAGGATGATCAATGAGTGATATAGAGGTATTAAACGAGATTGGGCTCGAAGAGATTTCAAGGCGGACTCATATTGAGAAAAAAACACTCCAATATATGCTCAATAAAGAGTTTGGTAAATTGGGTCGTATAAATACACTTGGATTTATTAAAATTCTTAATAGAGAATTCAATCTGGATTTAAAAGAGTTTCAAGAGGAACTTGAAGCTTATTGGAATGAAAAAAATGCCCAGGCATCATCAAAAGCGGAAGCAGTTTTTGCAGTAAATGCGCCAGTTGCACCAAAAAAGAGCAAGCTAAAGTTTTTATTTTTATTTCTCATTTTGCTTGCTTTAATTGGGTTTGGAGTGCAGTATTTTAGCCTTTGGGAGAAGGCAAAACCAGCAATTACAAACTTAGTTAGCCAATTTAGCAGCAACAATCAAGATGAGCCTATAAGCTCCCAAGAAGGTGTTTCTTACACAACCCCATCTGTGGTAAATGAAGCTCAAAAAATTTTAGAAAATGAAACCTTTACGCAAGCCAACGAATCTTTAGTGATTGAAGATTTAAATGAGTCTGAAAGCATAGATGCTCTTGAATTGATTGATGAGAATAACCAAACAGCATCAAATGAATTGAATCAAACTCTAGAATCTAGTAAAGAAGAGGTTATAAGTCAAGAAGAAGCTGCAAGTCAAAAAGAGGAGACTATAATAGCAAAAGATGTACAAGAGCCTGCTTCTAAAGTAGAAAATGCTCTTTTTGTAGGCGATAGCAATTCAAAAGCTGTTATTTTGCCAAACGTTAAGATTTGGGTTGGAATTGTATATCTTGATAATAAAAAGAGAGCTTCATATTTAACAAATGAGCCAATAGAGCTTGATTTAATTAGAGAGCAGATTATCACAACAGGCCATGGTAATTTTACATTGGAATTTGATGACCAAAAAGACCCATACAAAGAGGAATTTCCAAAACGGTTTTATTGGGATGGAAAAAATTTAAAGAGCATAAGCTATGATGAGTTTGTTGAGCTCAATGGAGGTTCTGCTTGGTAAGAAGCCTCATTTTAACATGGCTATTTTGCGCCCTAGCATATGCTAATCCAGTTGAGGAGCTAGCAGCGCAATTTATGGGTCAAAACGCCTATCAAACGCAGCGCAATCTTGTGCGTATACTTTTTAGTAATACAAGCAGTTTTATGGACCAAGAAAGCCAACAGCCCAATGCTATTAAGATTTTAGAAACCCTTAAAGAAAATGGTCTTTTAAAACTGTTTTATCCGGAAACAAAATCAATCACACTCACATTTAGTGCAAAAGAGCACCCTTTGCTTTTTATGCGAGTTATTAATGAATCGCTCCAATCAATGGGTTATAGCTACTATTTAACCCGAACTATTCGAGAAGATGTGGATGGAATAAGATGGACAATTGGAATTTCAACACAACACTTAGTCGATCCAGTCATTTTATCAAGACAGATTGAAAGCAGAGGGGCAAAGGTTCAAAATGTAACTCGCGAAGGCGAGTGGGAGTGGCACTATCAAATCAATACTCACGATGCAAAACCAAAAGTTGAGCCTTACGCACTAAATACAACAATATCTTTAGGCAAGCCAATCCAGCCATATTGGGTTAATGTTTCAAAAGCTTCAAAAATGCGTCTGCGCGCTCACATGGCAGATAGGTGGTTTCCATCGATTGTATTTTTTGACTCAACACTAAAAATTATAGAAGAGATTCGATACGAAGAGTCCCGAGCAGTTTTACATGTAAGCATTCCAGAAAATGCCATATATGCAAAAATCGCAGACCGTTTTACTTTAGATAATATAAAAAGAGGATTAAGCCTCTATCTTGAAAGTCGATAAGGAGACTACTGTGTTTGATGAAATCCGATTTAATACAATTGAGCGCCTTCCTAATTATGTTTTTGCCGAAGTAAATGCCATCAAACTTGCCGCACGCAGACAAGGAGAGGATATTATAGATTTTTCCATGGGAAATCCAGATGGCAGAACGCCCCAGCACATTATCGACAAACTTGCCGAGTCAGCACAAAAAGATAAAACCCATGGTTATTCAGCAAGTCAAGGCATATATAAACTACGTCTTGCAATCTGCAATTGGTATAAACGAAAATATAATGTAACCTTAGATCCAGAAACTGAAGCGGTAGTAACCTTAGGGAGCAAAGAGGGTTTTGTGCACCTAGTTCATGCCATAATTAATCCAGGAGATGTGGCAGTTGTGCCAGATCCAGCCTACCCAATCCACACTCAAGCTTTTATTATAGCCGGCGGGAATGTGCATAAAATGGGTTTGGATTTTAATGATGAGTTTGAACTTGATGAAAACCGCTTTTTTGAAAAATTACAAAAGACATTTCAAGACTCCATTCCGCGACCAAAATATGTGGTTGTCAACTTCCCTCACAATCCAACAACAGTAACGGTAAATAAAAGCTTTTATGAGCGCTTAGTAGCCATGGCATATAAAGAGCGTTTTTACATAATTAGCGATATTGCCTATGCAGATTTAACATATGATGGGTATAAAACTCCATCCATTTTTGAAGTAGAGGGAGCCAAGGATGTGGCTGTAGAGAGTTATACACTCTCAAAAAGTTACAATATGGCAGGATGGCGTGTTGGCTTTGTTGTAGGTGCTCCAAAATTGATAGCAGCACTTAAAAAAATTAAATCATGGTTTGATTATGGAATGTTTACACCCATTCAAGTTGCTGCAACAGTAGCGCTTGATGGGCCGCAAGATTGTGTCGAAGAGATAAAAGATACCTATAAAAAACGCCGCGATGTTTTAGTTGAGAGCTTTTCAAATGCAGGTTGGAAGTTAAAAGCGCCCCGCTCAACAATGTTTGTTTGGGCAAAGATACCTCCATGCGCGCAGCATTTAGGAAGTATGGAATTTTCAAAGCAGCTTCTAACAAAGGCAAAAGTTGCAGTTAGTCCTGGAATTGGATTTGGTGAGCATGGAGATAAGTATGTGCGTATTGCACTCATTGAAAATGAAAATCGTATCCGTCAAGCGGCACGAAATATTAAAAAATATCTTAAGCAGTTAGAGGAAACTTCATAATGATAAAGGTTGCAATTTTAGGTGTAGGCACTGTTGGTTCGGCAGTGGCAGAAATTTTAAAGCGTAATCAAGCAGTTATTCAAGCACGCAGTGGTAAAAAGATAGTACCAGTTGTTGGTGTTGTAAAGGACTTAAACAAAAAACGAGATGTGGATATTGAGCTTACAGATGATATTGAATCTGTTTTAAATAGGGATGATATTGATATTTATGTGGAGCTTTTAGGTGGCGTTGAAGGGCCTCATCAAATTTTAAAAAGAATTTTGAAAAAAGGAAAACCTGTTGTAACTGCCAATAAGGCGCTTTTAGCCTATCATCGTTACGATTTACAAGCAGTCTCAAACGGGGTTGCCATTGGATTTGAAGCGAGTGTTGCTGGCGGGATTCCAATTATTAAAGCCCTAAGAGAGGGTTTGAGTGCCAATCATATCAAGTCGATTCAAGGAATTATGAATGGCACAAGTAACTATATTCTCACAAAGATGATGCATGAGAAAGTAAGTTTTGAGCAAGTGCTAAAAGAGGCTCAAGAATTGGGCTACGCAGAAGCAGATCCAACCTTTGATGTAGGCGGTTATGATGCGGCACATAAGCTGCTTATTTTAGCAAGTATTGCTTATGGTGTGCATGGAGATCCAGAAGATATTTTAATTGAGGGAATTGAACATATCAGCCAAGAAGATATCTATTTTGCCAAAGAGTTTGAATATACAATCAAACTTTTAGCCATTGCAAAAAGAAGGGGTTCTCAAGTTGAACTTCGAGTTCATCCCGCAATGGTTCCAAGCAGTAAAATGATTGCAAAAGTAGATGGGGTGATGAATGGAATCAGTGTGGTTGGAGATGCGGTTGGCGAGACAATGTATTATGGACCAGGCGCTGGAGGAGAGGCGACAGCAAGTTCGGTTATTGCAGATATTATTGATATTGCAAGAGAGGGCAAAAGCTCACCAATGCTTGGATTTAAAAATCCATTGGAAGAGAGTGCGCTTACACTTATGCCCCAAGAAGAGATTAAGACAAAATACTACATTCGTATGCCAGTAAAAGATCAAAAAGGTGTTCTTGCAACAATAGCTTCAATATTAGGATCATGTGATATCTCTATTGATAGTTTTTTACAAAAACCGGGCGTAGATGATAAAGATAGAGTAACGCTTCTGTTTGCAACCCATACATGTAAAGAGAGTGATGTTAAAAGAGCACTTGAAAAAATCAATGATTTAGAGTTTGTTTTAAGCAGACCAAATATGATTCGAATTGAAGAGTGATGCGTGAAGTTGGGTTTGAGGGCGAAAAAAGAGCCCAGCAGTTTTTAAAAAAAAGAGGGCTTAAGATTCTCTCTTGTAATTTTC
>DDHL01000049.1:58053-59632 GCA_002352945.1 Campylobacteraceae bacterium UBA1877
AGGGCTTAAGATCCTCTCTTGCAATTTTCACTCACGATTTGGGGAGATTGATATAGTTGCAAAGAGTGAAAATACAATCCACTTCATTGAGGTAAAAACTACAAAAAATGTTGATGCACTAGAGCGGATAACACCGCAAAAAATGAGAAAAATTATTAAGACTATTGGATACTATCAGCTCAAAAACCCCTTTACATGTAATTATCAAATTGATGCGATTATCGTTACACCAGGGGGTATTGAGTGGATAGAAAATATTTCGGAGTAAATTTGTACTAAAATGAAAGAGTAATCTTTGCTACTATGTTATTTTTAAAGTTATAGCCGGTATAATGCCTAGCATTGAATATACCTAAGGAGACGTTATGGGAAAATACATCGAGTTAAATGCTTCCAACTTTGATACCGTAAAAGAAGGTGTTGCGTTAGTAGACTTTTGGGCGCCATGGTGTGGACCTTGTAGAATGATTGCGCCAGTAATTGAAGAGCTAGCCGAAGAGTTTGAAGGAAAAGCAAAAGTTTGTAAAGTAAATACCGATGAAGAGCAAGATATTGCAATTCAGTATGGAATCCGCTCTATTCCAACAATTCTATTCTTCAAAGATGGCGAACTAGTTGACCAAATGGTTGGCGCTTCGTCAAAACAAGTGCTAGCGGACAAGCTTAACTCACTACTATAATGGAGCAAGTTAGGGGGAGAAGAGGATTCTCCCTTAGTTATCTTTTTGCCTCATTTTTTGGTGCACTAATGGTGGCGAGTGCATTTGCTTACTACAATTATCGGTTTGCTCAATTTAAATTCATTGACTTTAATGAATGGGTTTTTTATGAGAAATCGACCCTCTTTACGCCACAAGAACCCAACTATACAGTTGTTGTTTTTAGCTCCAATCAAACGGCATTAGATGAGATTTTATTGAAGGTTAAAAGTAAATATCCTATTTTGGCCATAGATTTATACCAGCATCGCGATAAGCGTGATGATGGTATTATACAAATCAGCGCAGGCATGAATACACTGCTACCATTTGTGCAGCGGTTTAATATATATGAAATTCCTGCGGTTTTTACCATTACAAAAAATAAAGAGACTTTGTACAAACAAGATAGTTTAATTCAGGTTTTAAACTAAGGAGATGAGATGCTAAATATTGCAATAATTGGCGGAGGTCCAGCGGGTTTGACAGCAGGACTTTATGCTACTCGCGGTGGGATAAAAGATGTAGTAATGTTTGAAAAAGGGATGCCAGGGGGTCAAATTACTCAAAGTAGTGAAATTGAAAACTACCCTGGTGCAACCAAAGTTGTAAGCGGGCTTGAGTTTATGGAGCCATGGCCAGAACAGGCTATGCGTTTTGGATTAAAACATGAGATGGATGAGGTAACAAAGGTTACAAAAAATAGCGATAACACTTTTAATTTAAAACTAGCAAGTGGCAAAGATGTGCAGGCAAAAAGTGTTATAGTATGCACCGGAAGCAATCCGCGTCGAGCCGGATTTGATGGAGAGGATGAATTCTTTGGAAAAGGTGTAAGCACTTGCGCAACATGCGACGGATTCTTTTATAAAGATAAAGAA
>DDHL01000049.1:59853-64519 GCA_002352945.1 Campylobacteraceae bacterium UBA1877
ATTCTTTTATAAAGATAAAGAAGTTGCAGTCTTAGGTGGAGGCGATACAGCTTTAGAAGAGGCTTTATATCTATCAAAAATCTGCAAAAAAATCTATCTTATTCACAGAAGAGATGCTTTTAGAGCCGCTCCTGTTACAGTAGAGAAGGTAAAAAACACACCAAATATTGAGTTGATACTCAATGCCAATGTAAAAAAAGTTTATGGCGGGCCAATGGGTGTTGAAGGAGTGCTTGTTGCTTACAAAGATGGAAAAGAGTTAGATTTAAAAGTGCCTGGTATCTTTACTTTTGTAGGTATGAATGTAAACAATACCCTATTAAAGCAAGATGATGGAAAATTTTTGTGTGATGTAAATGAGAATGGAGAGATTATCGTTGATCTTTCTATGAAAACAAATGTTCCAGGACTTTTTGCGGCTGGAGACATACGCATCCAGGCTCCAAAACAGGTTGTTTGTGCAGCAGGAGATGGAGCAACAGCGGCATTATCGGCGATGGCCTATTTAGAAAATCACTAGGAGTTAAATGTGTTAAAAGTTGGAATTCATGGATCCACTGGTCGAATGGGCCGCATGATTATTGAAAATTTAGAAGGCGATAGCGAAGCTAAGGTTGCAGTTTTACATGCAATTGAAGAGTTTAGTTTCACACCTCCAAAAGATGCTCAAATTACCGACTCAGAGGAGACATTGTGTTCACAAAGCGATGTGGTAATTGACTTTACAATTGCCAAAGGAACCGAATCGCTTTTAGAGGTTGCTATGCAAAATCCACTTCCAATGGTGATTGGAACTACTGGATTAAATGAGCACCAATTTAACCTCTTAAAAGAGGCTGCAACTAAAATGCCCATTTTATATGCTACAAACATGTCTTTAGGTGTTGCAGTTTTAAATAAACTTGTAGAGCTTGCTTCTAAAAGTTTATCTGAATTTGATATTGAGATTGTAGAACAGCATCACCGCCATAAAAAAGATGCTCCTAGCGGAACTGCAATGACACTAGGCGAGCATGCAGCTAAGGCTAGAGGGTTGGATTTGGATGCTGTTCGTGTAAGTGGTAGAAATGGACTAATTGGAGCAAGAACAAAGGATGAAATAGCTATTATGGCATTGCGCGGAGGTGATATTGTTGGCCGCCATACAGTTGGATTTTACAATGATGGAGAGTTTATAGAGTTAAATCACACTGCAACAAACCGAGCAACTTTTGCAAAAGGGGCTATCCGCGCAGCCAAATGGGTTGCCAATCAAGAAAATGGGCTTTATCATATAAATGATTGCCTTGGCTTAAAATAAGGAGAAGAGATGTGCGCTATTGTTGGAGTGTTTGATGCTAAAGAGGCTTCTAAAATCGCCTATTATGCTCTATTTGCAATGCAACATCGAGGACAAGAGGCCTCAGGTATTAGCGCAAGTGATGGAGAGCATATCCGAACAGTTAAACGACGAGGATTGGTAACTGAAGTATTTGATGAAGAGACACTAAAACATCTTTCAGGACGCATGGCAGTTGGCCATAATCGCTACTCAACTGCCGGAAGAGCATCGGTTTTAGATGCTCAGCCTGTTGTTGCTAGTTATCAACTTGGTGAAATTTCGATAGTTCATAATGGAAATTTAGTAAATAAAAATGAGGTGCGTTCTCGTCTTATCGAAGAGGGGGCTATTTTTCAATCCTCAATGGATACAGAAAATATTATCCACCTCATTGCCCGATCTCGCGAAAGCCATTTGCAAGAGCGTATAATTGAGGCTCTTCATGCGATCAAAGGAGCTTACGCTCTTTTAATACAATCAAGACGCAAAATGTTTGCTATTAGAGATCGCTATGGTGTACGACCTCTCTCTTTGGGAAGATTGCCAGATGGAGGCTTTATAGTAGCTAGTGAAACTTGTGCATTTGATTTAGTTGGCGCTGAATTTATACGAGATGTTGCTCCTGGTGAAATGCTCATTTTTGAAGCGGGCAAAAAAGCTTATAAGAGCATCCAGCTTTTTGAGCCAGACCCTCGCATTTGTGCATTTGAATATATCTATTTTGCAAGACCAGATAGTATTATTGAGGGAAAAAATGTATACCAAGCAAGACAAAGAATGGGTGAAGCGTTAGCTACCGAATCGCCGTGTGATGCCGATGTGGTCATACCAGTACCAGATAGTGGCGTAGCAGCAGCTTTAGGGTATGCAAAAGCTAGTGGGATTGCCTTTGAAATGGCAATAGTAAGAAACCATTATGTGGGTCGTACTTTTATTGAGCCAACGCAGAAAATGCGGGATTTAAAAGTAAAACTAAAGCTCTCACCTATGAATTCAGTCTTAGATGGCAAACGGGTTATTGTGATTGATGATAGTATTGTAAGAGGAACGACTTCGCGCCAAATTGTACGGATGCTCAAAAACGCTGGGGCTAAAGAGGTGCATATGAAAATTGCTGCTCCTCCAATCAAACACCCTTGCCGATATGGTATTGATACTCCAAGTTATGAAGAGCTTATTAATGCAAACCATACAGTTGAAGAGGTTCGAGAGTATATTGGTGCAGATTCGCTGGCATATTTATCGATTGATGCTTTAGTTAAGAGCATCGGCGCAGATAGAAAATATTCATTGGTTAGTTTTGACGGCAACTACTTCATCAAATAAACAAAAATTGGTACCGCTATTAACAACCGGGCGCTACTTTCGCCAAAAATTTGGCGTAAGTGTATTTAAAGTGCCCGTTTCAATTATGGGCTTTACCTGCCCAAATATAGATGGCACGGCTGCTAGAGGTGGGGGTATATTTTGTGAAAATGAATCTTTTAGTCCCAATATAGGGGTTGTCACACCTCCTAAACGCTTTCGGATGAATTTTCAAACAAAAAACAATCCTTATCTTGATTTTCAATTGCGCCAATTAGAAGAGCAGGTGGCTGAAACTAAAAGCAAACTCATCCATAAATTTAAAGCTCAAAAATTTTTAATATATTTTCAATCTTTTACAAATACGTATGCTCCATTTCCAACCCTTAAAGCCTTGTATGAAAAAGCGCTTAGCTTTGAAGATACGATTGGATTAAGCATTGGAACAAGAACTGATGCCATTAGCGATGAGCTGCTAGATTATTTGCAAATGAAGGCAAAAGAGTATGAGATTTGGGTTGAATATGGAGTTCAAAGCTGCCATGATGTTACTTTAAAGGCTATAAATCGAGGACACGATTTTAAGAATGTAAAAGAGGGAATTAAAAGGACAAAAGAGCGCGGATTAAAAGTGTGTGCCCATGTTATTTTTGGACTGCCGGGCGAAAATGAAGAGATGATGTTAGAGACTATTCGCCAGTGTGTAGCGCTAAAAATTGATGCAATTAAAATCCATCCTCTGTATGTTACAAAAAGAACTGCATTGGCAAAGAAGTATAAACAAGGTCTTTTTGAGCCAATAGATGAGTGGAGTTATATTGAAATTTTAATCAAAGCTTTGAAAATTTTGCCACGCAATATAGTTATCCAAAGAGTAACTGCGGGCATAGATGATGAGTCTTTACTTGCACCGGAATGGTGCCGCGATTTTAAACGCCAAAAACATTTAATCACTTTAGAGTTAGAAAAAGCGGGATTTGATTACTAACGGCACTTTAGGGTAGTAAAAGGAGTTGTTCGCTGAAAATGGCTAGGATAGGGCATTGAAACGCTAAAGTTTCTTAATTCACCCGGTCGCAAATTGGTAGCTATTGTAAAGCTTTTAACTACTGTATTGACTTGATCTTGATCCTTTGGTCCATACCTTATGCCTGAAGTTGGGCTATACATTTGTGAGCCTGTTAAACCTTTAGAGGTGATTAGATTATTGACAAGTTTAACTTCAAGTTTGCATTTTCCAATGGTAAATGAGCCAGTATTTCTCACCTTTCCTGAAAAAGTGATTGTCTCATTTCTTAGAATTCTTTTTTGGGTTAAACTTTCTATTTGTGCCTTTTTTGTATATTTATCAATTACTGGCATTGAAAAAACCATAAGCATAAGAATCACAAGGGTGTGGGCAAATATCATAGACCAAAAGATTTTTGGATTTGTCTCCTTGGTTGTAAGATATATAAGCAGTATATAAATTGCTATAAGAGTGAGTATAGTCAAAATATGGAGTATAGTAAAATAGGCCATTAGTAGCACTCTCCTTTGACACTTAAGTTTTGATCTTCTTGAAGACGCACTCCTTCCCACATGAGTTCAAACTCACTGCTTTTGCCAATAGCTGGCGGTTCTTTTATATATATCGACTTTCGATGCAAGGGTTTTATATTTTTAATTGTACTTAAAAATCCATCCTTTGGCTTGGGTAAAATCTTTACATGTAAAAAGCACTTTTGAAAATTAATCCTTCCTTTGTTGTAGATTTTGCCCTGAATTATGAGTGTATCGCTATAGACTAATTGGTGAACAGTTTGTAGCTCGACACTATTTTTACGAAGATAAGAATCAAGTACGAATTTTATGCCAATTGGTCCAACTACTAATAAAATTAAATCCAAAATCAAAACCGCAAAAGCCAATGCTGGACGTTTTTTTGCTAATAAAATTGCAACAAAAAGGATGATAAAAAAAAGAAGTACCAGCCATGCAAAGGCAAAGTAATCTGCTATTTGAAAATGGTTGGTATAGGTTAAAAAAAAGGTTTTAATT
>DDHL01000049.1:64714-66453 GCA_002352945.1 Campylobacteraceae bacterium UBA1877
AGTTAAAAAAGAGGTTTTAACTGTTTCCATTTGCTCTGGATTTTTTCTCTTCTATACCGCTTTGGCCAAAGCGGCGAGTAAGCTCTTGTCTTACGTGGTCTGGATGAATATTTTTTGATCCTAGGGCTACAAGGGCGTGAAATAAAAGATCTGCTGCCTCATAGATAATTTCTTTTTCATCCTTATCTTTTATGGCAAAACAGAGTTCGGCTGCCTCTTCGGCAATCTTTTTTAGTATGCTATTTTCTTTTCCATGCAGCAATTTAGAAACATACGATTTGGATGGATCGGCACTTTTTCTATCTTGAATAATATGGTAAAGCGTATCAACAATGCTATATAACTCAGCCTCATCTTTTTGTGGAGCTTGGGAAATATTTGTCTTTAGGCTTGTTAAATCAATTTGATTAAAAAAACAAGATACCCGTCCGGTATGACATGCAATACCGCCGATTTGATTTACATGTAAAAGCAAGGTATCATTATCGCAATCTAAAAACATAGCCTTTACTTCTTGGATGTTTCCGCTTGATTCACCTTTTTTCCATATGCGTTTTTTGGTTCTAGAGTAGTAGTGTGCTAACTTGCTTTTACATGTAAGCTCAAAAGCCTCCTCATTCATGTATGCAAGCATCAAAACTTCTAAACTTTTTGCATCTTGTACAACAACAGGAAGAAGGTTTGAGACCTTCTTCCAATCAATTTTAATTTCCATTATTGACTTACACTAGTAGATTTTTGCGGGTCTTTTGAATCAACCCAAATATTTGGAACTGCGCCGCCAGGAGTTAAGAAAAGTTTTGCATCCTTATTTTCACGCAATGCTTCGTTAAATTTACCTTGAACCTCGATTTGGCGAAGTTTAAGGAGTTGCTCATTGATACTTTCTGCAATTTTAATATTTGCATAGGCATTTGCATCTGCTTCAATCTTAATCGCATCTGCGTGACCCTTGGCTTCAATGATTCTAGCTTGGGCGGTACCCTCAGCAAGGGCAGCTTTTTTAAGCGCTTCTTGATTGGCGCGTTCTACTTCATATTTTGCTCTCTCAGCCTCTTGGCGAGCTACTTGAACTCTTTCAATCTGCTCTTTGATTTTTTGTGGCAAGATAATCTCTCGCAATTGAACGGTTAAGAGTTCAGCTGGCATATTGGGTTGATCTTCCATCTTTTCTCGAATACCTTGTTCAATTTGAGTTGCAATGGTATTACGGTTTGTAGGAAGCTCTTCTGCTGTATATTGACCAGTTACGCTTCGTACAACATCGCGGACAACTGGGTTGATGATCTTATCTTCCCATGTTAAACCCCATGCAGCAATTGTTTGCGGAGCGTTTGTGGGGTTAAGTCTGTATTGAACAGTAAGATCGATTGAAACTGGCAAACCACGGGCATCTAAAACTGAGATGGATTGTTTGCGCAAGATTCCAGAGTCTCTTTTGATTGCATCACCAGCATCTTCATTGGTTGCATAATTGATAATTCTAACCTTAGTATCTACAACTAAGACTTCTTGAATAAAAGGGATAAATAGGTGAAATCCCGGTTGCAATGGAATGGGATCGTACTTACCCGCAGTGGCTTTAATACCCACTTCACCTGAATTGATAATAACAAATGGTTTTGCAATGACAATAATTACAACAATGGCAATAAGTACATATAAAAAACCTGCTTTTTTACCAAAATCTTTCATAAAATTTGGCGTCTCTAAGCTTGGCCGCGGGCGTCCGCCACCGC
>DDHL01000049.1:66684-69470 GCA_002352945.1 Campylobacteraceae bacterium UBA1877
ACCACTGCCCCCGCCGCTGCCACCTCCATTACTTCCATTGCGCTTTTTAAAATAGTCGTTTAAATCTGCTGGCATCTTATTCCTTTTTCATTTAGATATATGTAAGCAAGTGCTCATATTTTGGGTTGCGACCATAAACCATGTCAAAATAAGCTTCTTGCAAGGCTTTGGTCATTTCGCCCCTTGAGCCGCTGCCAATAATGCGGCCATCAACGTTATTAATTGGAGTCACTTCAGCCGCTGTTCCTGTGAAAAATGCCTCATCGGCAATGTATACTTCATCGCGAGTTACACGTCGACGTTCAACTTTGATTCCCATATCTTGAGCTAGCTGGATAACCGCTCCTTGAGTAATGCTCTCAAGAGAGTTATCATTTGGTGGAGAGATAAGAACTCCATCACGAACAATAAAGAAGCACTCGCCGCTACCTTCTGCAATGAATCCTTCATCATCTAGCAAAAGCGCTTCTTCATAACCACAATCAACCGCTTCAAATTTTGCCATTTGAGAGTTAAGGTAGTTTGCTACAGATTTTGCTTTTCCCATCATCGATTTAACTGGATTTCGAACAAAAGATGAGATTTTTACTTTGATTCCCTTCTCAAGTCCTTCATCGCCTAAATATGCACCCCATTCCCACGCTGCTATTGCAGTGTTTACAGGTGCATCAACATGATAAAGTCCCATAGCGCCATAGCCTAGATAGATAAGGGGGCGCAAATAGACATTTTGTGTAAAATTATTTTTTCGCAAAAGCTCAATCTGAGCTTGCTCTAAAGTTTCTAAGTCAAATTTGGGCTCAATCATAGTGATTTTAGCTGAATTTAAAAGACGCTGAGTGTGTTCACGCAATTTAAAAATAGCCAAACCCTTTTTTGTTTGATAAGCTCGTGTTCCCTCAAAAACGCCATTTCCATAGTGCAATGTGTGAGTTAAGATATGAACCTTGGCTTCATCCCAAGGAACAAATGTACCATCCATCCAAATAAAAGGAGCTTTGTTCATCATTTACCTCTATTAAAAAATTATTTTATATGGTATATAGTTTATCCAAGCTATCTTTAAAGGCAGGTTTAAAAACTTTTACATGTAAAGCCTTATTCTACCCATAAGTGGTATAATAGGGCAAATTTTTTCAAAGGAGTTTTTATGTTGAAAGCTGGAGATAAGGCGCCAGATTTTTGCTTACCAAATCAAGACGAAGCACAGGTTTGCTTAAGGGATGTAAAAGGCAAATGGGTGGTTTTATATTTTTATCCAAAAGATAATACTCCAGGATGCACAACCGAAGCTTGCGATTTTACAGCTGCAATGCCTCAATTTGACGAGTTAGATGCGGTGATTTTAGGTGTTAGTCCAGATAGCCCTAAAAAACATCGAAATTTTATTGAAAAAAAGAGTTTAAAAATTACCCTGCTTTCTGATGAGTCTACTGAAGTGGCTCAAAGTTATGGTGTGTGGCAGCTTAAAAAGATGTGCGGAAGAGAGTATATGGGAATTGTGCGAACAACCTTTTTAATCGACCCAGATGGGAATATTGCAAAAGTGTGGGAAAAAGTTAAGGTAAAAGGCCACGTTGATGAGGTTAAACAAGCTTTGGCTGATTTACGTTCATGAGTAATATTGTAGCCCATGTTTACAGGGGCGATTGGGTCGATTTGACCCATCGGGCCCACGTAGCAGTTGTTGATAGTCAAGGCAAGCTTTTAAACTATATTGGAGATCCTAATCGAAACACCTTTGTTCGCTCTTCTGCAAAGCCAATCCAGGCTTTAGCTGCTTGCGAAACCGGTGCGGTTGATGCCTATAAAATTAGCGATGAAGAGTTGGCGCTCCTTTGTGCCTCACACAATGCAGAGCCTTTACATGTAAAAGGGGTTGAAGCTATTTTAAAAAAGGCAAATTTAGATGAGAGTTACTTGCAGTGTGGATTTCATCCATCGCTAAACCCCAAAGTTGCCAAAACCCAGCCAAAAGAGTTGAGCCCACTTTATTCAAACTGTTCAGGAAAGCATGCAGGAATGCTAATAAGCGCTCAGTTTTTAGGTGAGGATTTAAAAAACTATCTTTGCCTATCCCATCCTCATCAGCAAAGAATTATTAAAACAATAGGAGAGTTGTGTGATGTGCCAAAAGATGAGGTACGCACAGCAATTGATGGATGTGGTGTTCCAGTGCACTCTGTGCCTTTAAAATCTTTTGCTTTAGCTTATGCCCGAATGGCAAATTTGGAAGGGTTGGATTCTAATCGGGCTTTACATGTAAAACGAATTACTAAAGCGATGCGTCAGTATCCGTTTATGATTGCTGGAACCGGAAGGGTTTGTACAAGACTGATGGAGGTTGCTGGCTCAAAACTATTTGCAAAACTTGGTGCAGATGGATATTATGCAGTTGGAGTTGTAGATAGAGGTTGGGGAATTACATGTAAAGTTGAAGATGGAAATGTTGCAATTGTAGAAGGGCTCATTGTACATGTGCTTTATGAGCTTGGAATTTTAAGTAAAGAAGCCTTCGATGAGTTAAAAGAGTTCCACTCTCCAGTGAAATTTAATCACCGCGGCGATAAGGTTGGACATGTTTCATACACTTTAGAATGGGAGAAGAGTGGTGAGTGAGTATGCTTTTATTTTGCCAATAGCGGCAGTAAATTTGCTAGGAGCCATGAGTCCGGGGCCTAGTTTTGTTATAGTTGCAAGAACAGCTTTGGCTGAGTCTAAAGAGCGCGGATTTGGAGTAAGCATAGGAATGGGGCTTGGGGCTGCGACATTTTTTTTAATGGCAG
>DDHL01000049.1:69679-74026 GCA_002352945.1 Campylobacteraceae bacterium UBA1877
ATTTGGGCTTTATGCGGTACTTGAAGCTATTCCTACTCTATATTTTGTCCTTAAAATTTTAGGTGGAGCTTACCTTTGTTACCTTGCTTATAAAATTATTAAAAGTGCAAAGACCCCTTTAGCTAAAGTTGAGCTTGCAAAGGAGAAAAGCTTTTTTGGCTATGTGCTTTATGGGTTTGCCGTGCAGATGAGCAACCCAAAAACAGCAATTGTCATTGGAAGTATTGTGGCTGCGTTTTTACCTCGTGAAATTCCTCCTATGACGCCATGGCTTTTGGCTTTAATGGGATTGGCTACTGATTTTTTTTGGTATAGCACCGTGGTTTTACTCTTTTCAAGACCTAAGGCTCAAAGAGGCTACTTGCGCTTTAAAGCGTGGATCGATAGGGTTGCAGGAGGTGTTCTTGCTGCTTTAGGTTTAAAACTAATGGTTACACCTTAAGTTTATGCATATAGATTTACGCTCATACACACCTGAATTTTTTCGTGTTTTAAAATCGGGCTATTCAAAATCTCTTTTTATTAGCGATGCAGTTGGTGGAATTACCGTAGCTATTGTGGCTTTACCTTTGGCTATGGCTTTTGCTATTGCAAGCGGAGTTGGTCCCGAAAAAGGTTTAATTACTGCTATCGTAGCTGGAATTCTTGCATCAATTTTTGGAGGAAGCAGGGTTGAAATAAGCGGTCCAACTGGCGCCTTTGTTGTAGTAATTTATGATATTGTATTGCGTTATGGCTATGAGGGGCTTGCGGTTGCAACTATAATGGCGGGTTTCTTGCTCATTTTAATGGGCATTTTTCGATTGGGTGCTGTTATAAAATTTATTCCCTATCCTGTGATTACAGGTTTTACTGCGGGAATTGCACTTTTAATTTTCTCATCGCAAGTTGCTGATATGCTAGGTCTTGGTATTGCCCAGCTACCTGGTGCTTTTATAGATAAGTGGGCTGTTATCTTATCAAATCTTACAAAAATTAATTTTAGCGCTTTGATTTTAGGAGCTGTTTGTATTGGTGTTATTGTCTTAAGCAAGCGCTTTATCCCCAGAGTTCCAGGGCCAATACTGGCTGTAATTGTAGGAATTTTGGCTGTAAAATTCCTAGGGCTTTCGGTAGAGACGATTCAAAGCCGTTTTGGAGAAATCAGCCTAAGCTCATCTGGCTTTGATTGGCAGAGTGTATTGAATATTCAAACTATAAAAGCGCTATCGCCATCGGCAATGACTATTGCACTTTTAGCAGCTATTGAGTCTTTGCTTTGTGCTGTAGTGGCAGATGGTATGACAGGCTCACGTCACAATGCCCATAGTGAACTTATTGGACAAGGTTTAGCAAATATTGGCTCTATCGCTGCTGGAGGAATTCCTGCAACTGCAGCTATTGCTAGAACGGCTACAAATATCAAAGCAGGTGGCAAAACTCCAGTATCTGGAATCATCCACTCGCTATCTTTAATCCTTTTTGTACTCTTTTTTGCACAATACATTGTTTTAATTCCCATGGCTTCCCTTGCGGCAATTTTAATGGTAGTGGCTTGGAATATGTCTGAAGTTGAACATGTCAAACACCTTTTAAAAGCCCCAACAAGTGATGTGGCTGTCTTGGCTTGCACCTTTTTGCTAACTGTTTTAATTGATTTAACCGTAGCTGTTCAAGTGGGTGTTGTGTTAGCTGCGATACTTTTTATTAAGCGCATAATTAATGCAAGTGCAATTGCAAATATTACACAATCAATGATTGAACCAAATAGCGATGATCCAGATGGAATCAGCCAAAAAAAGGTTTTGCCAGGAGTTGAGGTTTATGAGATAAGTGGGCCATTCTTTTTTGGGGTTGCCGATAGGTTAAAGTTTATCCTTGATGCTATAGGTTTTATTCCAAAAGTCTTTATTTTAAGAATGCGCAATGTTCCTTTTATGGATGCAACTGGAATGTATGCTCTTAAAGAGTTTGAGCAAAAGTGCCGTGCAAAAGGAACAGTTTTGCTGCTTTCTGGAGTTAGCCCTACACTTATGAGAGATTTAGAGAGGTTTGGTTTTTTTAAAAGGGTTAAAAAAGAGCATATTTATGATAACATAGATGCAGCCCTTCTTTATGCAAATAGCCTAGTGGCTCAAAAGGATGCGTGATGAAACCAACAATAGTGTTTGTCTACAATGCCGATAGCGGTCTTTTTAATACTCTTGGAGATATTGCGCATAAGCTTTTTTCTCCAAAAACCTATTCGTGCAATTTGTGTGCAATTACCCATACACCGCTTGGAATGAAAGATGAGTGGAAAGAGTATTTGGATAGTTTGCCAGTTGAGAAGATCTTTTTGCATGCAGATGAGTTGAAAAAAGAGTATGGAATCAAAAATGTTGCTTTGCCGGCAATCTTTTTAAAAGAGGGTGATGGGTTAAAGATATGGATAAAAGCTAGTGAGATTAATAGATGCTCATCTATGGATGAGTTAAAAAATCTCATAAATTCTAGACTTAAACGGTTAAAGTGATGGATAAAAAGCCTTATTTTACCGATGTTAAAAGTTCATTTTTAAAAGCTGCATTTGCAATCATTGCAGGGATAATTCTAGGAACTTCTAGTGGAGCAATTTTAAGCGGTAATGGGCAGCGAACTTTACAAGAAGAGATTGGGATAGTAAAAAGTTTTTTTGGAATGGATTAGATGGAGTTTCCCCCGCTATTTCACGGCAAGCTTATAAAAAGATATAAGCGTTTTTTAGCCGATGTAAAACTAGATAAAGAGATAGTAACAGCCCATGTGCCAAACTCTGGTGCGATGACTTCAACAATCGAAGATGGATGCGATGTTTGGGTAAGTTTTCATGATAATCCAAAAAGAAAGCTAGCCTACACACTTGAACTCTCTGATGTGGGAAGTGGACTGATTTGTGTTAATACAAACTGGGCAAATAAAATCGCTATTGAAGCGATAAAAAATGGAAGAATTAAAGAGCTGCAAGGTTATCAAACCATAAAACCCGAACAACCCTATGGAAAAAATTCCCGCATTGATATTTTGCTTCAAAATGAAAATGAACACTGTTATGTGGAGATAAAAAGTGTTACACTCAAACTTGATAAAACTTTTGCATTTCCAGATGCCATAACAACTCGTGGCACAAAACATTTAAATGAGTTAATACAGATGAAAAAGCAAGGCCACCGTGCAGTGATGCTATATGTAATATGCAGAAGTGAAAATCTGCCTTTTCGCATAGCTCATGAAATTGATCAAAACTATGCAAAGAGTTTTGAGATGGCAAAAGATTTTGGCGTAGAGATACTCACATACCAAGCTTTGATAACTCAAGAAAATATTGCTATTTGATAATCTTTACATGTAAAGGTGAAAACTTTTTAAATGGTTATTTTATGTACCAAAATAGTTTATGATTTTAGATATGTTTGCAACTTCTATTTGATTTAGACTTCTTTTTAGTATTGGTACTGTAAAATTATCGTAAATGACATATTTGGGCGCTATTTTTTATTTTACTCTAGCAATGTAATAAAAATTAGCTACAAGCTCAAACTTTTCAAAACTAAGTAATAAAATTCATCTTAAGGGGTTGAATATGAAATTAAGCTCTATTTTTAAAGGTGCTTTTTTGGCTGCGGCGCTTTTTAGCTGTGCCCTTCAAGCCAAACCAGCTTATGTTGCTACAACGGCAATTGTTGAACATCCAGCACTTGATGCTGTAAGAGATGGAATCAAAGAAGTTTTAAAAGAGAATGGCTACGATGGGGATAACCTAAAATTTACCTACGAAAGTGCTCAAGGCAAGCCCGATAATGCTACACAGATTGCACGCAAACTAGTTGGTGAAAGACCTGATGTAATTGTTGCAATTGCAACTCCTTCAGCACAAGCTGTTGTGAGTGCTACAAAGGATATTCCAGTTGTTTTTTCTGCTGTGACCGATCCGCTTGCAGCAAAGCTTATTCCTAGTTTGGAAAAACCTGGCGGAAATGTAACAGGTTTATCGGATATGGCAAACTTAAAAGAGCATCTTGAGCTTATTAAAGAGTTTGTTCCAAATCTAAAAAAACTTGGTGTTCCATATAATCCTGGTGAGGCAAATTCAGTCTCAATGCTAGCATCTTTAAAACAAGAGGCGCAAAAAATGGGAGTGAGCATTGTAGAATCAGCTGCTCCAAAATCTTCAGACGTAATGATTGCTACAAAACAGTTGGTTGGAAAGGTAGATGCAATCTATTGTCCAATTGATAACACTATCATTAGCGCTGTTGAGTCTGTGGTAAAAGTTGGCATTGATTCACAAATCCCAGTTTTTGCAGGTGATACCGATACAGTAGCTCGTGGAGCTGTGGCTGCTGTTGG
>DDHL01000049.1:74249-76064 GCA_002352945.1 Campylobacteraceae bacterium UBA1877
GTTATGACTATTTTGATTTGGGTCGCCAAACAGGAGAGATTGTTATTCGTGTTTTAAAAGGTGAAAAACCAGGTTCAATTGATGTTAAAATGGCAAAGGGTACTAACTTGTTTGTTAACCCTAAAATGGCGCAACGCATGGGCATAGAAGTTCCTCAAAGTGTTCTTGCGCGTGCAACTAAAATTGTTAAATAGCAAGAGTTGTTGATTTGTCACTTTATGCTTTTTTAGGGACATTGGAGATTGGCTTCATCTATGGTTTGGTTGCCATGGGTGTCTATCTTACTTTTCGTATTTTAGACTTTCCAGACTTGACCGTAGATGGAAGCTTTACTTTAGGTGCAGCAGCAACTGCAACTTCAATTGTTGCTGGGATTGATCCTTATATTGCAACGGTTATTGGAACGCTTGCGGCAGCTTGTGCAGGGCTTGTAACTGCTTGGCTAAACCTTCGTTTTAATATTTTGCACCTTTTAGCAAGCATCTTAACTATGACAGCGCTTTATACTATTAATCTTCGTGTGATGGGTAAGCCAAATATCGCTTTGATAACTGAGCCAACTATGCTAACACCGCTTGAGGGTTTGGGCATTCCAAATATGTATTTAAAAGTGATTTTTGTAGCTGTTTTTGCCATTGTTGCTGGCTTGGTGCTTGCTTGGTTTTTAAACACTCAATATGGCTTGGCAATGCGTGCGGTTGGTTCTAATAAAAGAATGGCACAAGCCAATGGTATTGTAGTGAATGAAAAAGTTTATGTAGGTTTAGCCTTGTCGAATGGTTTGGTAGGATTAGGAGGTGCGCTTTTTGCACAGACAAACGGTTTTGCTGATTCTACTATGGGAATTGGTACAATTGTTGTTGGTCTGGCTGCTGTTATTATTGGTGAGACTCTGTTTGCAACCCGTTCAATTTTGGTGATTGTTTTAAGCTGTATTGTGGGATCGATTTTATATAGAATTGCAGTTTCCATGGCACTTAATGCTGACTTTTTGGGTTTTCAAGCCTCAGATTTAAATCTAATCACTGCAGTCCTTGTTGCGCTTGCATTAGTTTTTCCAAAATTGCGTAGTGAGTGGAAGGCTAAAAAGGCAAAAGGAAATAGAGCATGATTCGCTGTGAAAATTTACATGTAACCTTTAATCATGGCTTGGCGACTGAAAAACGTGCTTTGCGCGGGATTGATTTGACTATACCAACTAGCCAGTTTGTTACGGTTATTGGCTCAAATGGCGCTGGTAAATCGACTCTTTTAAATACTATTGCAGGTGATATTGAGGCAACTCGGGGTCGTATATTTTTTAACGATAGAGATGTGACAAACCTGCCGGCAACTGCACGAACTAAAGATATTGCCCGCGTATTTCAAGACCCGCTTGCGGGAACCTGCGGGAATTTAACAGTTGAAGAGAATATGGCTTTGGCGTATGGACGCGGAAAACGAGGCACTCTTTCTCTTGCTTTAAACAGTAAGCTTCGTAAAATCTTCAAAGAGCAATTAAGCCGTCTTAATCTTGGACTTGAAGATAGACTAAATGTAGAGATGGGATCGCTTTCTGGGGGGCAGCGCCAATCTGTGAGTTTGCTGATGTCAGCGTTGCAACCTAGTAGTATTTTGCTTCTTGATGAGCATACTGCTGCGCTTGATCCAAAGACTGCTGCGCTTATTATGGATATCTCCTCGCAAATCATAGAGGAAAAATCATTAACAGTAATGATGGTAACCCATTCAATGCGCCAAGCGCTCGATCATGGCTCCCCCCCCCCCACCCCCCCCACCGCCCCCCCCCCCGCCCCCTGCCGTAGCCGGTGCTGC
>DDHL01000052.1:0-194 GCA_002352945.1 Campylobacteraceae bacterium UBA1877
CCAGCTTTATCAAAGGAGGGATTATGAGCAAACCCCTATTGATTGTAGAAGATGATAGCGCCATTGCTACGCTTTTAGTGCGATATTGTGAAAACAATGGAGATAAAACTATCGTTGCAGGGGATAAGGCTAGCGCCTTAAGGTTACTAAGAACCAATGCGCCTGAAGCTATTATTCTTGATCTTGGCTTGCCA
>DDHL01000052.1:390-5220 GCA_002352945.1 Campylobacteraceae bacterium UBA1877
TGATCTTGGCTTGCCAGATGGGGATGGAAAGAGCCTTATACAAACTATTCGAAAAGATTTGCAAATCCCAATCATTATCCTCTCGGCCCGTCAAAATGAGGAAGAGATTATTTCATGCTTAGACTTAGGCGCGGATGATTATATTACAAAACCCTTTTCCATAAAAGAGCTTTTTGCACGTATTCGTTCAGCCAAAAGACGCATTAGCGGAGCGGATGAATCTTTACATGTAAAGAAAATTGGACCCTTTTATCTAGACACAAAGCAGCACCTTTTATTGCTAGACGAAATACCCATTAAATTAACGCCAACAGAGTTTAATTTACTTGATTTTTTCATATCTCACCCAAACCAAGTCCTAACCCATAAAAGAATTTTAAAAGATGTTTGGGGTGTTGGCTACCAAACCCAAACCCAATATTTGCGCACTTATATCAATACATTACGGAAAAAAATAGAAATTGATACAACAAGACCAAAGTATATTCAAACCGAATCAAGTATTGGATATCGATTTTGTATTTTGCAGGAGAAAATATGACTATCATTATCGCAGGAGCTGGACGGGTTGGCTTTCGTTTAGCAAGAACTCTCAGCACTAAACACAATGTAATTATCATGGACCAAAACGAAGAAGCTCTCAAAAGACTCAATGAAAGCATCGATGCTTTAACCCTTTATGCCAATGTGGAAGACCCAAAGAGTTACGAAAGTCTTGCGGGGAAAAAATATGATCTATTCATTGCTGTTACTGATTCGGATGAAATTAATCTGGTTTGTTCGCTCATTGCCAATGAAAAAATAGAGGTAAACAAGACTGT
The DNA here is from genome assembly GCA_002352945.1 of Campylobacteraceae bacterium UBA1877. Taxonomy (GTDB): domain Bacteria; phylum Campylobacterota; class Campylobacteria; order Campylobacterales; family Campylobacteraceae; genus UBA1877. Next base: position 1,212 of record DDHL01000052.1, read on the forward strand.
AATACGTCTTAAAAACCAGTTTTTTGCAAAAAGCTCCATAGCATCCAAAATTGGTATCACTGACGCGGTTTTTCCTTTAGCTATGGTAGCGCACTCTTTGCAATCCCTCTCCCTCTATCCAGGGGCAAGCAATGTCAAATGTTTTAAAAACTTGCCCTTTAAACTCATTAGCGTTAAAGCAAGCTTTGAGGGAGAAGATAGCATTCCTGTTGAAAATCTAAGTAGCGAAGCTTTACATATAGTTGGAGTTGATAGACAAAAAACATTTTTTATTCCAACCCAGCGCGACCAAATACGCACAGGCGATACGGTTTACTGCTTTGGAGATCCAGAAACAATCCAATCCAAAACCGCTTCTTTACATGTAAAGCCTCCAAAGAGTGTAAAAACTGCTGTAATTTTTGGAGCCTCTGACCTTGGCGTGACCCTCGCCCAAGCTCTTATAGACCAAGGTGTCGCCATAAAACTCATCGAAAAAGATGTTGTACTTTGCAACCAAGCAGCCAATCAATTACAACACCATGCCACTGTCATTAATAGCAAATATGGTGATTTCCATCTTTTTGAAGAAGAAGGATTGTTGGGTGCGGATATGCTTGTTGCGGCCACACCTAATGATAATGAAAATATTGTCAAATGTATAGAAGCCAAATCTATGGGCATTGGTAGGGTTATTGCTATCAATAATGATATCGAACATTATAGGCTCATGCATACCCTTGGTATTGTGGCATTGCGTGGACCAAAAATGAATGCCTTTTACGCCATTATGGAAATTATTAATTCAAACATAAATGTAGATGAGCGACTATTTTGTGGGGGAAGCGCCATCTGTTTTACGCGACATTTCCAAAGCGCCACAAAACCAAGTCTATTAAATAATGCAAAAACACTCTCCTTTTGTATTCAAGATGGACACATTTGTTCAAGCGGTGAATCTTTAGATGAAAGCCAGCCATTTAGTATCGTTGCATTCACCGATAGGCAAAACGAAGAGAGTGTCCGCACATGGATAAATGCATCATGAAAAACATTGCCAAATTTTTATCCCTAACTGGTTCAGCCTTGAGTCTGTTTTTTTGGCTACCAATTATGGTTGGTCTATATTTTGGAGAAGATATTATCGTTTTTGCATTAGCCAATGGGCTTTTTATGCTCTTACATGTAAGCGCTTATATGCTCTTACGTTCACATAATTTAAATCTCACACTCAAGCAGGGGATTTTGAGCGTAAATTTAATATGGATTCTCACAGGAATTGCTGGTGGGTTTCCACTTTGGTGGTACGGGGATATCAGACCAATGCAAGCTTTTTTTGAAGCTATCAGCGGCTTTACAACCACTGGAGCCACTGTTTTTACAAACATAGAAGCATTGCCCCATAGTCTTCTTATGCTGCGCTCTTTAATGCAATGGCTTGGGGGGATGGGGATTATTGTACTTGGTATTGGGCTTTTTTCACTCATTAATCCAAGCGGCTCTTTGGCTCTATTTCGGGCAGAATCAAGTGGAATAAAATTCGAAAAAGCAACACCCAAAATAAAAGATACCGCCCTTCGTCTTTGGGGAATTTATGTGGCTTTAACTGTGCTTAATACAATACTTTTATGGATGCAGGGGATGAGTTTATTTGATGCGTTAAATCACGCATTTTGCACCCTTTCAACTGGTGGTTTTTCTACACAAAATGCATCGCTAGGGGCATATGAACAAACCCCTTTGATACTGTGGACTACTACTTGTTTTATGGCAATCGGGGGGATAAACTTTTTAGCTCACTTTAGATTTTTGCAAGGTAATGGCAGTGGATATAGCACAGAAGAAACTCTATGGTATGGACGACTTATCTTTATCCTAGCCATCTCCTTAATGCTTGTTGGAATATCCACCCAAAATCTCTCATTTTTTCAAGCCCTAACCCATAGTTTTTTCAATATTATTTCCCTTGTAACCACCACTGGATTTGCATCCACCGATTATGAAACTTGGGGACCAATGGCTGTTGTGGTATGTTTTGTAGCTATGCTTTTAGGAGGGAATGGGGGTTCAACTTCGGGTGGGGTGAAAATCGCCCGCTTTGTTATTATAGTCAAGGTAATCGTGGCTGAAGTAAAAAAGATTTTGCACCCAAATGCAATTGTAGGCATGTTTATGAATGGAGCTTCATTGTCATCTTCTCTAGTTCATGCAACATTTGGATTTTTGATGCTCTTTATTGTCACAAATGCTCTTTTGGTTGGATTTTTGTTTGCTTCTGGGTATGACGCACTCACTAGTGTATCTGCTGCGATTGCTTCGGTTGGGAATGTGGGGCCAGGCTTTGGACTGGTTGGACCAGCCCAAAATTACGCAATGTTTAGTGATTTGGAAGCTTTTGTTCTAGCCCTTGGGATGATTGCTGGAAGGTTGGAGATTTACACCTTTTTTCTTATCTTTTTTCCAGCTTTTTGGCGGCGTTTTTAGCATTTTGACGCAAAACTTTCACACTTTGCCCACCGATACCCCAGTTTTCTGTAGGCACTTCTTCGATAACCACAACGGTTGTGGCTGGGTTTTTGCCTAAGGTTTTTGCTAACAATTCTGTCACGCCTTCAATCAAAGTAGCCTTTTGCTCCTCAGTCGCACCCTCATTGGTGATTTTGATATTCACATAGGGCATTATGAATCCTTAAGGTAATCTCCAATAGCTTCAGCCATTCCAAAATCTGGGTATGCTTCGCGTCTTAAAATTGCTTGAGCTAACGTTCCGTTCTCTGGGTTCATAATAATTGGAGCGAGAAAATTAACCTTTGTCTCCTCAATGGGTGTTTGCAAAACCGCCACATTATAAATAAGCAATTTTGAATTCTCATTTACTTCCAATAAAGCCTCAACATAAGAAGGGATATTAAAAACATACTCTCTAAGCACAAAAGGATTTACCAAAGTAAAAGCAATGTGAGGATTATTAGGATCTTTTAAAGAAGCAAAAAGCTCATCAACTTCTCTAAACTCCACTTCGCTCATCTCTTTAAAACCCAATATTTCAGACTTCACAGTATATCGCATCAATAATTTCCTTTTAAAAAAGTTTGAATCTCTTCCATCGCTTTAACATTAGAAATGCTAAATTTAATTTCAATTCTCCTAGAAGCTTCTTTGTCTTCTTTTCCGTTTTTATACACGCGGTCACTGTATGAGCGCCCGCTTGCACTCAAATATTTTTGTAAAAGCTCCTTATCAATCCCTTCCCACTGATAAATTTGCTCCATCACAGAAAGGGCTCTTTGTTGAGACAAAAGTAAATTATACATGTAAGAACCTGAAGAGTCAGTATGTCCTTCTATAATGATGCGGTCAATATGTTTTCTAATCTCTTTGTCACCCAAAAGAACTTCAAAATAAGGCATAAGTGTTTTTTGCAATTGAGCAACAGACTCAGGTCGCAAAGTATGCTGACCAACTTCAAATAGAACATTTGAAGGAAGCCTAATTGCTCCGCTTTGCGCATCCACCGCAATACTATCTCCCAATTTTTCTTTAAGGGCTTCGATTACTTGAATACGGATTCCTGTTAAGTTTTGGATTCTAGCTTTTGTCAAATCTAAATCTTCTACTAATTTCTGGTGAGCTAAAGTTTTGTCCAATAATTTTTTGCCTAATTGTGCAATTTCCTCATCTTTTAGGGTAATTTCACCCTCTTTCTCATTAATCACTTCTCTTGCTCTTTCTAGTTTTTCACCAGTTTCTAAAGCCAAAGATTCAGCATTATCACGTAAATTTCTAGTCTCAAGCAATAAAGCCCTCAAGGCATCTACTTCGGCCTGTGTGAGTTTGAGTTGGCTTAATTGCTCATCCATTGCATTCGCTTGGTCTTGCAATAAAACTCTAGCCGCATCAAGTGCTGCTTGGGTTTGATTGGCATCGGATTTTAATCTATCATATGCCTCTTGCAACCTAGCTTGAGTAAAGGTGAGTTCTTTGTTTTCTAGTTGCACAGCGATGAGCTATAATGCCACTAAAAAACAAG
>DDHL01000098.1:0-2131 GCA_002352945.1 Campylobacteraceae bacterium UBA1877
CATTTAATATTTGGTGCAGCTCTTTATCGGTAAAAAAATGGGGGGGATTTTTTTGATAGGCATTTGAAATGTTTTTGGCTGATCGCATATTTGAAGATAGAGGAAAAGGTGAGATAGCGCCTTCATTTTTATAAGCAAATGTGATGAGATTTTCTTGGTTTAAAACTTGGTTTAAAGCTTGCCTGATTCGTTTATCTTGCAAGGGAGAGTTTTTATTCATTAAATTCATATGAACGCTTAATGTGGTAGTAGATGGCATTGTTATGAGTTTAGCAAATTTGGAGTTTACGATTTCAGTTTTTCGGTTTAGTGGAATTGGAGCAATATCGATTTTACCTTCAGTATCTGCTAAAGATCTAACCACCTCTTCAATGGGTTTTCGCGTATAAATTGTTAATTTTTGAATGTATGGTTTGCCTTTTTCAAAATAGTAAGGGTTTGCTTCTAAAATAACCGTATCGGTTTGGGCAAGACCAGTTGCATAACCTGAGGTTAGAATATAAGGACCCGACCCAAAGGGTCCTGGAACGGCTGTATTTTCAGCGGTAATACTATTGCTCCATTGATGTTTTTCATAATATTTTGGGGTGTATAAATTTATGCGCGCCAAATCGTGCATAAGCATTCCATAAGGCTCGTTTAAATGGATGCGGATGCGGTATTTATTAATCTTTTCTACACTTTTTAATTTTCGGTGAATGTGAGTATATGTAAAAGCGCCTTTTTGAAAATGGCGGAAATTTTCTACAACATTATCTGCATTCAAAGGTGTACCATCTTGGTATTTTACATCCTTTCTTAGCCAAAAATCATACGTCAATGGATCGATTTTTTTATGTTTATAGGCGATAAAATATTCCCATCCTTTTGGATTTTCATCTAGCCGAACCAAGGTGCCGTTAATGAGTCTCATAATATAAGCGTAAGGCAAAGATGGAATGTATACATGTAAATGTGAATCTGGATGGCGGTAGTTAAGACTAATCTTGGATGAGTCATCTTCATAGTAAAGATTGTCTGAAAAGAGCAAAGATACAAAAAAAGTACAAAAGATTAAAATCGATTTTAATTTATTCAAGTTTATATCCAATGCCCGATAAATTTGTAATGATATCTCTAGGAAGTTTATGGCGTAAATTTTTTACAAGAGAGCGGATTGCATTATCTGTCATAACTGAATCTTGCCATACATGCTCTTGAAGCTCATTGTAAGTTACGATGCGGTGAGCGTTGTTAAATAAAAGTTCTAAAAAAGCAATCTCTTTTTTTGTTAGCGGGATGAAATCCCCATGAAAAGTTAGAGCTTTTTTATTCCAATCATATTTATACCCATCTGGCAAAGCTTGCTCTTGTTTGTATTGACTAAGGCGGTTATAACATCGATTGAGCACTCCAATCATCTTTTCAAAATTGATTGGTTTTACAATGTATTGTTCAATGTGGGTATCAATAAGAGGAAAGAGGTACTCATTGCTAGTATGGGCAGTAAGGACAACAATACATGTTTGCATGCCTTTATTGCGAACAGTTTTAATAAAATCAACACCGCCCATAACGGGCATTTCTAAATCTGTAATAATAATATCTGGCAAGAAGTTTTTTAACCTTTCTAAAGCCTCTTTGCCATTGCTTGCTTCTTGAACTTATGAAACAATATAGCGCAAAGAAGTTGCAATGTGTTGACGAATATTTTCTTCATCTTCGACAAGTAAAATATTTAAATTTTTTAATGGATTTTGTGCCACGAGAAACCTTTTACAATCAGTCATTTTTGTTCTTAATACTACCAGATTTTGCCAAAAAAAAGTGGATTTTTAGTGTCAAAAAAGATTTAAAATTTCAAAAAAATTCCAAACCACTCTTTTTTACATGTAAAGGTTACAAATAACTTTCTTTTATCCTTCAATAAAAGCTTTTTACATGTAAAAATAGTATTTTAAAAATCTTTATGTGCATATAAAAACTTGGTATCTAACTATTTTTAATTTTTAAAATCAATAAAAAAAGAGGCGCAGCAAAAGAGTCTAAGCCTATAAGTTTAGCTCTTTTGGGCCATTTCTCAGTACTTCCTTATAATAGCTTTGGTAGACTTGGATGATTAATTTTAAAGGTGGGAAATGGCGGGTGTTTT
>DDHL01000098.1:2245-3462 GCA_002352945.1 Campylobacteraceae bacterium UBA1877
AAAAGGTGGGAAATGGCGGTTGTTTTTTGTGCCTCCAAACAGAGTATTGTCGCACAATGGAAAAACTTGCTTACATGTAAAGAACACTACGTGGCAAAATCTCAAAAAGATCTATTAAGTTTTTTACCAAAGTCACAATCAAATCCCGTAGTTTTCATTGAAAAAAGACTCTATCTAAACCAAACACCTTCACTTATAAAGTTACTTTTAGACTCTCATCCAGAGATAAAACTGCTCATTCTCTCACACTTTCCAACCTTTCATGAAGCACAGGCAATGCTTAGCTGTGGAGCTCATGGGTATGGAAATGTTTACATGGCAAAAGAGTGGTTAAATGATGCTTTTTCAAGTCTTTCAAGGGGTGAAAATTGGCTCTTTCCTCTCCAAGAGTGTGCACCAAAAGAAGATGGCGTGGTTGGTAAGATTAGCTTCTTAGATGGATCTATTGTAGATGAGTTGAATCAACCCCTTGCGCAAAATGATACTCTAAGAGCCAATCAAAAAGTTGTTCTTCTTGAGGGCAGGGCAATAATTGAGTGCATTAACGGAAGCTATGTCCAGCTTCAAGGCAGAGAACCTTTAAAGCTAGACGAGAGCGTATTTGAGCAAAATCCAAAAGAGTTTACAAACCCTTTAAAACTGCCCCAGTTGCTCCAAGCTAAAAGTGGCAAATCCAAAGTGGATTCAAATTTGAAGTTTGATATGGCTTCTTATACGCTAGAGAACAAGAAGCCGTTTTATATCAATTTTGGGGCTCAGAGTTTGATTGCTCCACTAAGCGATGAGCTTGAGATAAAACCTCCAAAACATAATCTAGTTTGCCCTTTTATCATTGAAGAGGCAAAGCCATTAGAGCCTTTTGACAATACCACTTTAGAGTTAAAGGGTCCAATTGAAGCTTATGAACTCATCCATTCAAGTGCGCTAAATTTGGTTTTAATAAATGACTTAAACGGCGAATATGAAGGTCCTAGCGTTGTTTGTGAGCCAATAAAAACAGTACGATTTTCCAATGCAAGTGTGGCTCTTTCTAGGATTAGTTTAAAGCAGGAGCATTTTAATTTTTTTGGGGAAGATATCTCATTTAAAAAAATTCAAGATAAAGAGATTTTATATGCAAATGTTGAAATCTTAGGCGGACGCCGCGGGATTGATTATATTCTTTTTGACAGAGATTGCGTTCCAGAAGAGCTTAACTTTATTTATAGTTTAGAATC
>DDHL01000098.1:3675-4622 GCA_002352945.1 Campylobacteraceae bacterium UBA1877
TTTATTTATAGTTTAGATGATAAAAGTATAGGAATCTACTTTGAAGGCGCAGCACCAACAAAGGTTTATGAAAAGCTGCTAAAAACATTAAAATATGAGTGTGCCAATACTTTTCCAATAGACTCTTTACATGTAATTATACATGTAGGTACAAAAGAGGGGAGATTTTTACTTTTTGACCAAACTATTGATACAAATAGTAACATAAAATAGAAGTTTTTCTCCTGCAAAAACTTTTATCCTCTTTAATATTTACAAAAAGTAACTTCAAAACCAATTTTTAACAAAATTCTAAAGAGCTCATAGGAAGCTGTTTGAAGGTTAAAAATGGAGCAAGTGGCGATTTTTTTGGCATTTTAAATAGTGAAAAAAGATTATGTGATTATAAAATAATCAATATTAATCTATTTTAATTAAGTTTTGTTAAAGAAAAATGCGAAATAATGTAACACGAAATGAAGGAATACTTTAAGAAGTACCATTTTAAAATTAAGGGATTATTGTGGCTAAATTGAAGCAAAATGATTCAATTATAAAGCAAGTTATCGCAAAAAATGCTCATGCAAAGAGGCGTCAAGTAGCCCAGCTTACCATAAAGATTGATGCGCGAATTAACCAAGCCCTTATGAAACTCTCCACTGCACTTGGTATTTCAAAAAATCGATTGATTGAAGATATTTTACGCGAGAGTGGAATTTTAGAAGAGGTAGAAGAGAATTATCATGACTAATTTTCCAAAACAAAAAGATGTGATTGAAAAAGTGCTCCAAGGAATTGAAACGGCGAAAAAAAATTACTTTTTCTGGACTAATAATAGACTTTTTCTCTCTTACGGTCCACAAAAAATTATCACTATACATGTAGCTCAAGCCCTTGGAAGTTTGCCTCAAGCCCCAGAGGTTTTTATAGATGCAACTGTGGCTGATATTTTGCGCTGCTCTTTGCCA
>DDHL01000098.1:4818-5235 GCA_002352945.1 Campylobacteraceae bacterium UBA1877
GCTCTTTGCCAAAGCGAGATATATATTATGAGTATATGCAATCGGTTGGATTAAAACAAGGGACTATAAGTATCACCTTGGATGAGCGTTTTAAGCATGAAAACGATAATGATTCGATCTCTAGAGTGATAATTTCAATTAAAAACGGCTTACGAAATGTAAAGAGTGAATACACAAAAGAGATTGAAAGACTTTGTAAAATGCTCAATCCTCAATCTCCAAAGCAAAGTAGACTAGATTATGCTCTTTTTGCTTTTTATTCTGATTTGTCTGAAAAAGCGAGGATAAAACTATCAAAAAGGATACCTAAAATTATTGAAAGTTTTGATGTAACAGTAGCTAAGTACCCAACTTTAAAAGGCACTTTTCATACCTCGGGAATCAAGCGGGTTTTAGAGGCGGGGGGGGGGGGGGCCG
>DDHL01000098.1:5448-10134 GCA_002352945.1 Campylobacteraceae bacterium UBA1877
GTTTTAGAGGCGGGAGAGTGGTGCGCAGGGTGTTATTGCATTGAGTCAAAAAATTGAGCATTCAGGACGCAAGGCGCCTTGAGTGGTTAATTTTGAACCAAACTTTTGAAGGAGAACGCATGAAAACAGTGTTTACAAAACTTGCAGCGTCAATCGCAGTAAGTGCGGCATTAATATCTACTGCGAGCGCAGCAGATGTAGTCAAGTTCGGTGTACAAGCGCCAATTACAGGGCAGTATGCAAATGAGGGGCAAAGCATTGATTATGGTGTGCGCCTTATTGCAGAGCAGTACAACAATAATGGCGGAATCTTGGGAAAAAAGATTGAAGTTGTTACGTGTGATGATGAAGGAACTGCGCAAAAAGCTGCTATTTGTGCGAGACGTTTGGTTAATGAGGGCGTTATTGCCGTTATTGGCTCATACACATCTGGTGCAACTGAGGCTGCTCAAACTACCTACTATCGAAATAAAGTTTTACAAACAAGCGATGGTACAAGTGACTCTTTGACTGCTAAAAAGTATTGGACATTTTTTAGGAACTCATTTCAAAATAGTGCACAAGCTGAGTTTACAGCTGATTATTTTGTAAATGTTAAAAAATATCAGCGAATTGCTATTTTGTCTGATTATTCAAGTTACTCAACAGGTTTGGCAGATTCAGTTATAGCTGAGCTTAAAAAACTAAATGCAAATATTGTTGCGGTTGAAAAAATTAAGGCAGGAGCTCAAAACTACACCGCAACTCTTACGAAGTTAAAATCCTTAAATCCAGATGTGATCTACTATGCAGGCTACTATAATGAAGGTGGTCTTTTGCGAGCGCAGCAGCAGCAGTTGCGGATTGAAGCTGATTTTGTCGGTGGGGATTCAAACGATAACCCAGATTTTATTAAACTTGCCGGAGATAGTGCTCCTGGAACAATTTTAATCAACTTCCCAACACCAGAGTTTTTGCCATACGATACTGCTAAAAAGTTTTTAGCTGATTACAGGGCAAAATATGACCAAGACCCAGCTTCTATTTGGGCTCTTATGAATGTGGATGGTATGCTTGCAATCTTGCACGCAATGCAAGAGCTTCAAACTGAAGATACTAAAAAGATTTCTGATTTCTTGCACACTCTAAAAGATTTTCCAGGAATTACAGGTCCTGTCTCATTTAGAGAAGATGGTGAGCGGGTAAATACAAAATTCAATGTATATGAAATTCAAGGCGATAAGAGCTATAAGATTATCTATTAAAAATTAAAGCAGGAAACCATGGATATATTTCTTCAACAATTGATCAACGGTTTGACGATTGGAAGTTTGTATGCATTGGTCGCATTAGGCTATACGATGGTCTACGGGGTTATGAAGCTTATTAACTTCGCCCACGGAGACCTCGTGGCCTTTTCGGCCTTTGCAGGACTTACCATCTACACGCAAGTCTTTGGAGAGGGAGTGAGCTCCCTTGTGGCAGTGGTGACTGTGTTTATGTTTACCGCAGTCGTTATCGCGGTCGTAGGTGTTCTTCTTGAACGCCTCGCTTACAGGGCTTTAAGAACGGCACCTCGACTTAGTGCGGTCGTTTCAGCCCTTGGAGCGGGCTTGGTCATACAAAATGCAGTGATGTTGATTTGGGGACCAAACATGAAAGTATTCCCCTCCAATCTGTTTCCTTCAACCGTGTATGCTATCGGTGAAGTGGTCTTTACGTTTACGCAAGTGATGATTTTAGGCCTCTCTTCTGCGCTCATGGTTGCCTTATTTTNNGACTTACAATTTATACTCAAATTTTTGGAGAGGGCGTCACATCTCTCGTAGCCGTAGTAACAGTGTTTACTTTTACCGCAGCTGTTATTGCAGTGGTGGGTGTTCTTCTTGAACGCCTTGCATACAGGCCTTTAAGAACTGCACCACGACTGAGTGCGGTTGTTTCAGCTCTTGGAGCCGGTTTGGTAATCCAAAATGCAGTCATGCTCATTTGGGGGCCAAATATGAAAATATTTCCCTCAAACCTTTTGCCTTCAACCGTATATGAGATGGGAGGAGTTGTATTTACCTTTACCCAAGTGATGATTTTGGGACTTTCATCTATTTTAATGGTTGCTCTTTATTTTTTCATTAATAAAACTAAAATGGGAACGGCAATTCGAGCAGTGGCAATCGATCAAGATGCAGCTAAACTCATGGGAATTAATGTAAACCGAGTTATTGTACTCATTTTTATCATTGGCTCCTCTTTAGGCGCTGTTGCGGGTCTATTTTTAGGAATATATTATAGAGGCATCACATTTGATATGGGGTGGCAATATGGTTTAAATGCCTTTGTAGCAGCCATTATTGGGGGTATTGGAAATATTCCAGGAGCAATGCTAGGCGGCTTATTGCTTGGTCTTTTTAATGCCATGATAAGTGGTTACATCTCAAGCCAGTGGGCAGAAACTTTTACTTTTATTCTTTTGATTGCCATATTGGTATTTAGGCCAACTGGAATTTTAGGCGAAAAAGTGGCGGAGAAGGTATGATGCTAAAAAATATGACATTAACAACTAAGATTGCAATTGGATTTGTTTTGGTAATGGGGCTCTATCCTCTTTTTGCCAATTCGGCATGGATTGCAATTGGAACGACATTTTTAGTTTATGCATGTGTGGCTTTTTCTCAAGATATTATTCTTGGGCGGGCTGGTGCATTTAACATGGGACATGCTGTATTTTTTGGTTTAGGAGCATATACCACAGCCATTTTAAATGTCCATTTTGGATGGCCAATATTAGCCACTTGGATTCCAGCAGTTTTGATTCCAGTTGTAGTTTCAGTTTTGCTTGCAGGGCCAATTATTCACTTGCGAGGCGATTATCTATTGGTTGCAACAATTGGATTTAATATCATTTTTATTCAACTCTTAGAAAATGATATTTTTGGGCTCACAGGCGGTCCAAATGGAATATTTGGCATCGATGTGGTGCGGATTTTTGGATTTGAACTTTTTAGTCAAGAGTATATGTATTATATGGCTTTTATTTTGCTGCTAATAACTCTTTTTATAATGTATAGTCTTGATAAGAGTAAATTTGGGCGTGCAATGTTTTATATCAATAAAGATGAGATTGCTGCTCAAAGCATGGGAATAAGTCTGCGATTTTATAAGCTTTACGCATTTGCTTTGGGAGCTGGAATAGCCGGAGCTGCTGGAAGCATGTTTGCAGTCCAGTACTCAGCTGTCAGTCCAGAAGCATTTAATGTTATCCAGTCAATTATGTTTTTTACTATTGTGTTAGTTGGGGGCTCTGCATCTTTGCCTGGAGTTTTGATTGGTACATTTGTTATGTTTATCTTGCCAGAAATTTTTAGAGGTTTTGAAGAGGCGCGATATTTAGTCTTTGGTATTGCAATGATTCTAACAATGATTTTGCGACCACGTGGTATTTGGCCAGTAAAATTTGGCAATATTCCTGCCTTTTTGAAAAAGGAGGCAAAATGAGTGAAGTTCTCTTAGAAATTAAAGGCGTTTCCAAATTTTTTGCTGGTCTTGTGGCAATTGATAATTTGTCAATGAAAGTTAAAAAGGGCCAAATCTATGGAATTATTGGACCAAACGGCGCTGGAAAAACAACTCTTTTTAATTGCATTACTGGAATTTACACCCCGGAAAAAGGTGAAATTTTATGGAAGGGAAAGGATATTAAAGGCACCGCTCCTCACAAGATTGCAAATTTAGGAATTTTGCGAACATTCCAGACAATCAGACTTTTTAAAGAGATGAGCGTGGCTGAAAATATCATGTCAGGACGCCATATTAAATCAAAACAGCGATGGTATAACGGTCTTTTTCCAACCCCTGCATACTTTAAAGATGAAAAGAAGCAGTGGGAAAAAGTTGGGGAGTTGATGGAGTTTTTTAATTTGAGCAAATATGCTACCCATCCAGCTGGAGATCTCTCATATGGAGTGCAGCGACGAATCGAAATGGCAAGGGCGCTTGCGGCTGAGCCTGAGCTTTTGATTTTGGATGAACCAGCAGCTGGATTAAATGAAAAAGAGACAATCGAGCTTGCTCAAACAATCCGGCAAATTCAAAAAATGGGCGTAACGGTAATGATGATTGAGCATGATATGGATATGGTAATGAGTTTAACTGAATATATTACCGTTATCAATTTTGGTGCCAAAATTAGTGAAGGTACGCCATCGCAAGTACAAAACGATCCAGTTGTAATTGAGGCGTACATTGGTATTGAGGATGAGGAGGATGAGCAATGAGTGCACCAGAAAAACTACTTGATGTAACCAATTTACATGTAAGCTATGGGGCAATCAAAGCTCTCAAAGGAATATCTTTACATGTAAACAAAGGAGAGGTTGTAACAATACTTGGTGCAAATGGTGCAGGCAAGACGACAACTCTAAGAACAATTAGCGGGTTATTAAAGCCAACCCAAGGAACTATAATTTTTGATAAAAAAGATATAACAAAAACTCAAGCTCACGATATAGTTCCTCTTGGAATGAGCCACTCTCCCGAAGGCCGGAGGGTGTTTGGTACATTGACCGTTAAAGAGAATCTTATGATGGGTGCTTTTACTTTGAAAGATTACAATCAAAAGATGCTCGAATGGATATATGAAATTCTTCCTCGCCTTAAAGAGCGCGAAAACCAGCTTGCTGGAACTCTTAGCGGCGGCGAGCAGCAGATGCT
>DDHL01000117.1 GCA_002352945.1 Campylobacteraceae bacterium UBA1877
TACAAAATTTATTAGTAGGAGAAAAAAATGGTTATCGGTTTAGTAAAAGAGATAAAGGTCCATGAGTATCGCGTTGGTCTTACACCAGAAAATGTTGCCGCATACGTATCTCATGGACATACTGTTATTGTTGAAAAAGGAGCAGGAGAAGGAGCTGGCTTTGATGATAGCCAATATGAAGCCGCGGGAGCTCGTATCGAATCTGACGAAAAGGCTCTTTTTGATGCTAGTGATATGATTGTTAAAGTTAAAGAGCCACTTCCTGAAGAGTATGACTACTTTAAAAAAGATCAAATCCTCTTTACTTATTTGCACCTTGCAGCAGATCCGGCTCAAGCTAAGGCTTTATTGGAAAAAGGTGTAAAAGCAGTAGCTTATGAAACCATCACTGACCGCAATGGCCATTTGCCGTGTCTTACGCCAATGAGTGAAATTGCTGGACGTTTAGCTGCACAAGAGGGTGCAAAATATCTTGAAAAACCACTTGGAGGACGAGGTGTTTTACTAGGTGGTGTTCCTGGTGTTAAACGTGGTAATGTACTTATAATTGGTGGCGGTGTTGTGGGCATGAACGCTTGTAAAATTGCTGTTGGTCTTGGCGCAAATGTTACTGTTATGGATATTTCAGCACCTAGACTTGAATATATTGATGATATTTTTGGATCAAAAGTTACAACACTTTATTCAAATAGAGGCAACTTACTAGATGCGCTTAAAGATGCCGACTTGGTTATCGGTGCTGTATTGCTTCCAGGAGCTAGCGCGCCAAAATTGGTAAAAAGAGAAGATTTAAAAATCATGAAAAAAGGTGCAGTTGTTGTGGATGTTGCAATTGATCAAGGTGGTTGCTTTGAATCTTCCAAGGTTACTTACCATGATGCACCAACCTTTGTTGAAGAGGGAGTTGTTCACTATTGTGTTGGAAATATGCCAGGAGCGGTTTCGCTTACTTCAACAATGGCACTAACCTCATCAACACTAAATTATGGACTTGCCATTGCAAATAAAGGTTTAGAAGCTGCTCTTAGAGATGATGCTGGACTTAAAAATGGACTAAACTGCTATGAAGGAAAATGTACAAACCAAGCCGTTGCTAAAAGTTTAAATCTTGAATTTACACCAGTAGAGTTTTAATTTCCGCCCCCTTAGTATGCAAGGGGGCAAAATATAATTACTTTTTAACAAATCCAAAACTACAATAAACTCTTTTTACATGTAAGGATATTCGTGAACCCAATCAAGCCTTTTTTAGAAAAACAGAGTGTTTGCATTATTGATGGAGGCTTTGGTTCTGAGCTTTCAAGACGGGGGTATGATTTAAGCGATCCCCTTTGGTCTGCAATTCTTTTAATGAAAAATCCAGATGCCATATCAAAGGTTCATTTTGACTATCTTCAAGCCGGAGCCGATATTATAATTACTGCAAGCTACCAAGCAAGCATCGAGGGCTTTTTAGCTCACGGCTTGAGTGAAAATGAGGCTATTGAACTTATAAAATATTCGATCAATCTAGCAAAACAGACTCGGGATGATTTTTGGCAAAACTGCAGTGATACAAATAGATTAAAACCTCTTGTTGCAGCTTCAGTCGGACCCTATGGCGCCTTTCTTGCTGATGGTTCAGAATATCGAGGGGATTATGGCGTTAATTTTGAAACTCTAACTAATTTTCACAAAAAGAGGCTTGCTCACTTAATTGATGCAAAACCAGATATTTTGGCAATCGAAACAATCCCCTCTCTTGAAGAAGCAAGGGCTATTGTTGAGGTTTTAAAAGAGTTTCCAAATATAAAAGCATGGCTTAGCTTTAGCGCTAAAGATGAAGAGCATATCTGCCATAATGAACCCATAAGCCAATGTGCAAAATGGCTTGACAAAGAGGATCAAATCGTAGCTATTGGAGTTAACTGCACAGCCCCGCAGTATGTAAGCTCTCTTACAAAAATTATTAAATCAAACAGCTCAAAGCCCATTGTTTTATATCCAAATGGAGGCGGAATTTATGACCCAGTTACAAAAAAATGGCAAACTTCGCCTAAGTTTGATTATGTCATGTTAGCAAAAGAGTGGCAAAAAGCAGGAGCGCAGCTCATTGGTGGATGTTGCAAAACAACTCCAGAAGATATTGCCAAACTTAGTGCATGGGTACGGGGGTAAATTCTATATTTTCAAGCTCACCAACCCCGCGCAAATCCCTAGGTGACAGATAGACGTAAAATCTTTGCTGATCTTTTAAAAATTTTTCAATCTTATCTAAAATTTCACCCTGTTTTAAAACCTGAGTTTGCCAAAAATCGCTCTCTTGCTCTTTAGGAATTATTTGATTGACAAAGATGCCAGCACATTTAATTGAAAACTTTTTAAGAGCATTAACAGCCCTTTTTGTCTCTTCAAGAGGTAAAATTTGAGGGATCATCACCAAATAGATACTCGTTTTTGATGGATCTATTAGAGTTTTGCTTGTTTGTAAAAAAAGCTCTCTTCTTGCTTCCATCTTTTCAAGAGCTCTATCCCATCGGTTCTTTTTAGATGGCTTGAAAGGATTAAATTTATAATCTTTTTTCTTCTCCCAAAACACCTCAGCAGCATTTTTAATTTTTTCTTGCTCTCTTTGATGGCGCATTAACCCCTCGGTCCATGCACTCATAATGCTAGGTAAAGATAGCAATCGAATCGTGTGTCCTGTTGGAGCCGTATCAAAAACGATATGCTCATACTTATCTTGCATGGTTATAAGCTTACAAATACTTTCTAAAATTGCCGCTTCTTGAGCCCCAGGAGACTCTTTTGCAAGCTCAAGATGCTCTTTGATTTTGCCAAACATTCTAGGATCGGCATACCCTTGCAAGGTCTCTTCAATCCCTTTAAAATGCTTTTCTGTCACCTCATAAGCATCTAGCTCCATAGCATCTAAAAAAGGAGTAATCTTTTTTGGCTTTGAAGCAAGCTTTATATCTAGGGCATCTCCTAAACTATGAGCTGGATCAGTTGAAACAATAAGCGTCTTTTTTTTCTCTTTAGCCAACTTGGAAGCAATTGAGGCTGAAAGGGTAGTTTTTCCCACTCCACCCTTGCCTCCAACAAATATAATTGGAGTTTTAATTTCTGGAATCATTAGCAGCATCCAAAGTGCCCAAGGGGCGATTTTTCCATTCCCATTCTCAAATGCCACTCATGAAACTCCTCTAACATAAAAGGAAGAAGTTCCATGGTATAAAATGAAACAGGATTGGGTACACCTAACTGCTCAGCAAAAATCATGAGCATAAACACATCATTTTCATCCCTGTACGCAGTAGTTAACGTGCGTCGATAAGGGGCGTGATAAAATTCATCAAGCCCCTCCAAAAATGCTTTTATTTTAGGATGCATTTTTATTCCATTCTCGTTTTAAGACTGAAATTCCTTCAAGCGCTACAAGTATGGTTGCACCTAAAATCACTAAATCCATAATGATTAAAAGCCAATTGCTCTTATTGTAAAAATCAACAAGTTGAGTAAGAAGAGCTACAAAAGTAACTGCTAGCAAAAAGATGAGTGGAATAAGTGTATATCGAATTGCACTCTTTTGACGAATAAGCATAACAGTAACGATAAGTAGTGTCAAACCAGCCATAAGTTGGTTTGTTGTACCAAAAAGTGGCCATATAACCATACCGCCGCGACCATCAAAACCACCAGCACCAAAAGCAAGCAATAAACAAGTACCGACAGCAAAGAGTGTAGCTACCCATCCTTTTTTAAGTCCGCCAATGTTGTAAATATCACCCCACTCTTGGAAAATATATCGCTGCAATCGAACACCTGTATCCATAGTAGTTCCTGCAAAAAGAGCGGCCATAACAGTAAGAACAGTAGCTGAAAGCTCTTGACTAAGCCCAAGGGCTTCACTCATAATGGCTCCACCGCCTGTAACAAAAGCGCCAACGCCACCTTTTCCAAAACCACTATAAACTGCTTCCCAGTCTGCTAAAGTTGCAAAACCGGCAGTAGCAGCTAAAATTGCAGCTAAAGCTAAAAGACCTTCACCAACAGCTCCAAAGTAACCAACAAATCTTGCATCAGTCTCTTTGTCTAACTGTTTTGAAGTTGTACCGGTTGAAACCAAACCGTGAAATCCTGAAATTGCACCACAAGCAATAGTAACAAAAAGCAAAGGAACTAAAGATGGGGTTCCCTCTGGTGTATTTGTATTATATACCGGTGCAACTACATCTGGTGCAACGATTAAAAATGAGATATAAAGTAGTCCAAGGCCAATAAAAAGCTGGAGTCCGTTAATATAATCACGTGGCTGCAATAGCATCCAAACAGGAAGGGTTGAAGCGATACCTGCATATACAAACAAGATAATAATCCAAGTTGTATGTGGAGTTAATCCAAAAACAGAATCTGGCAGCGAAATTGGCACGCTAGGTCCAATTAAAATCAATAGATAAAGCGCTACAACACCAACTAAAGAAACAAGTGGTAGACTCAATTTATATTTATAAATTGCTTGACCAATGAGAAATGCTACAACTAAAGCGCCCCAAACCGGCACAACAGCCGAAGGAGTTGCTACTAGCATATTGGCAATTACAACCGCAAAAGCAGCATTTACCATTAATAGAAGCAAGAAAACAACTACCATCATCAAACTGCGCGCTTTTGGACTAAGAACAGTCCCGGCAATAGATGCGATTGATTTGCCCTTATTTCGTACGCTTGCCCAAATTGAGCTCATATCATGCACGCCGGCAAAAAATATCGTTCCAAGAATAACCCATAAAAATGCCGGCAGCCATCCCCAAATTACGGCAATTGCTGGCCCAACAATTGGTGCAGCACCAGCAACTGATGTAAAATGGTGCCCCCAAAGAACAAACTTGTTAGTTGGAACATAGTCAATTCCATCTTCAAACTCATGAGCGGGTGTTTTAAAATCCGGATTGAGTTTTAAAATGTGCTGAGCAACAAACTTCGAATAGATAAAAAAACCTCCAGCCAAGCCTGCCACTCCTAGGACAAGCAGTACCAATGAATTCATTCACTCTCCTTAGCGTAATTGTCTAAAAAGATTGTATCAAAGCGTGGTTATTTTGTCAGAGTATTTCTATGAATTTAATATTAATTTAATTTTCTTGATACATTTAGTAACCATTCTTACACTATTTTAATTGTTTCTTAATTGTTTCGATAATATTTTACTTTAAATATGCAAAAGTGTTAGATTATTTTACATGTAAAGCTAGCTCTTCAAAATCTCATTTTGTTTGCAATTAACTTAAACTTTTCTATTTTTAGATAATTAATCTTTTAACTTTGGTAAAATGTACTTTGTCAAATTTTAGATTCTAAAGGAAGAGCGAATGGATCCTAAAAGAAGAGTTGTTAACTATGCCCTTCTTGGCCTTGTAGGCACTGGAGGTTATGTGACAACCGGCTGGGTTTTTAAATCGCTCGAACCTCCGCTAAAAGCACAGTTAAATGCAGCTACACTCATAGACACTTCCACTTTGAAACTGAATGAAATCTCATTCTTATCGTGGCAAAAAAAGCCCCTTTTTGTTTTAAAGCAAGACTCCAATCTTCCAATTGATAGAAAAAGAAGTTTTCAAATAGGTTCTTATTTTTATACAATCATGATTGGAATTTGCACCCACCTTGGATGCATTCCTAAATATGAGGCTTCCTTGCAGCGTTTTGTGTGTCCATGCCACAATGGTATTTTTAGTCTTCATGGAAACCCAATAAGCGGACCGGTTACAAAACCTTTGGAAATTCCACCCTTTTTAGTTGAAAAAGATACAATTTTAGTTGGACAGGCGGGAGAAATTTATAAAAAATTAGTTGGAATAAAAAAATGAAATTGCAGATTCCAAATTTTAATATCCTTTTATACACTGGCACAATTTTAGTAGTTTTATTTATCATAATGGCTATTTCTGGAATCTATTTAGCACTTTATTATAAGCCTGATTTTAATCTAGCATTTGAAAGTGTTAATAGCGTCATTATGCACGAAGCCCCCTATGGCTGGATGTGGAGAAAGTTTCACGCAGTCGGCTCTACTCTCTTTTTTTTAATCCTTTATATTCATATGTTTGGGATGATATATTTGGGGTTTTACAAACACACAAAGCGCTATTTTTGGCTAACTGGCATGGCTTTGTATTTTGGATTTATGGTTGTAGGATTTACCGGATATGTTCTTCCAATGGGACAAATGAGCTACTGGGCGGCTCAAGTTATTACAAGCTTGCTTGCGTATATTCCAGGGTTTGGCTCAGATGCGATGCGTCTTGTGCGAGGAGATTATAGTTTAAGTGATGTTACTCTCATGCGTTTTTATGTGCTGCATATTGCACTAATGCCTGCACTTTTAGGAGCTATAATTTTATTTCATGCAAACTTTTTTAAATGGTATGCCACAACCAAGTTTAGTTTTAACCGAAAAGGTTTACATGTAAAAAAAGAGTTGCGATATGCCAAAAACACACCAGCAAAAAAGGAGCCAAAACCATTCTTTTCAAATAGTGTTTTAAAACCACTTTTAGCAACAACTCTCTTTTTAGCTTTTTATTTTTATCTTGCTTTTTTTCACGACTATATCGCTTTTGATTCTCTTAATTTCATACCTGCTAATCCACAAGAGACACCAAGTCATATCTACCCTGAATGGTATTTTTTATGGATGCTTCAACTCTTAAAAAGCTTCTTTATCGATATTGGACCCATTAAAGGAGGCTACATTGGAATGGCCTCACTAGTTATAATAAATCTTGGATTTTTATTTTTGCCTTTTTTAGATAAAAATCCAAAGCGCCTTAAGGCTTCTCAAAGACCATATTTTAAATGGTGGTTTAGCCTTTTAATTATCTCTTTTTTAGCCCTTACCATTTTAGGAAAACTTCCAGGAACAGAGTTTGTACTCTGGCTTGGCATGGGCTTTTCCACAATTATGATGGGGCTATTTTTTATTTTACCTTGGCTTTCAAAAAGGGAATTATATGGCAAATCATAAAATCTTTTTAGTAATTCTTGTTTTAGTCATCATGCTCTATCTTGGGCTTGAATGGTTGCCATACTTTTTTGTAGAG
>DDHL01000036.1:0-1382 GCA_002352945.1 Campylobacteraceae bacterium UBA1877
AAGCTTTGTACGAAAGCTTCAAGCTGCGCAAGACGTAAGGCTTCTTGTATTAAGTTCTCACTATAATCTTGACCCAATGTGATATTTGAGCGTATTGTGCCATGAAAAAGCTGTGGATTTTGTAAGACCAAAAAAACATTTTCTCGCACTACATCTAAACCAATCTTTTTTACATCAATCCCGTTAAATAAAAGCTTTCCAGATGTTGGAGGATAAAAACCCACAATAATTTGAGCAAGAGTACTTTTGCCACTACCGCTTGCGCCAACAAGGGCTACTCGCTTTCCTTTTGGCAATTTTAAAGTCACTCCTTTTAAAATCGGTTGATTTGGCTCATACTCAAACCAAATATCTTCAAGCTCTACTGAAACTGGCCCGTCAAACGGATTTATTGTGTGGGGATATTTGGGCTCTTTTGGCAGCTCAAACAAGGCATTGATTCTATCGATTGCAGCGTTTGCGTTATGCAATGCATATTGGATGCCTAAAATCTCTTGAACCGGAGTCATCATAACCCACAAATAGCCAAAAATTGCAAGCATCAAACCTATGCTTAAATCTGAATATGCAACTGTAAAAATCGCTGCTGCTCTAAAAATCTCAACCCCGCTTAAAAAGATTAAAAATGAAAACCTTGCCGCACCATCGCTTTTATAGCCAAAGGAGATTGAGTCATTTTTGATCTTATTTGAATACTCTCTAATTCGCTTCAAAAAGGTTTTTTCTTGGTTAGAAGCTCTAACTTGCGCATAAAGGTCTAAAGTCTCACTTAGGGACTCTTGAAAAATTTCAAACGCTCTATTTTGTGCTTTTTTAAGTTTTGCAATGCGTCTAGCTATTTTTGTGGTTAAAAGAACGACAAATGGATTGAAAAAAAGAATAAAAAGCGCTAATTGCCAATGAATCCACAATAAAACCGCCCCTATTCCAATGAGCGTAAGCACTGAGACAAGAAATCTGCTAACACTCACGCCTAAAAACTCATCGACCGTTTCAACATCTACAACGAGCAATGTATTTGCCCTTGCTGAGCCAAACTGCTCATATCCTTGCATTGAGACATTTTCTAAATGTTTTAGGATTTTTTCACGCAAATTGTGAGTAATGGTTTTTGAGATGATTGTAAAATATTTTGTCTGCCAAAAACTAAGCCCAAAAAAGAGTGCTCTTAAAAAAAGAGTAAGAATGAGCATTGATATAATGTAAACGTAAGCTGGCTGGGCTTGGCCAAAGATGTGGTTGATTGTTGCTACCATGTATGATGGTTTGTTTAACAAAACTTCATCAACTAAAAGCGGCATCAATAAAGGCACAGGAACACTAATAACCGCAGCGGCAATTGCGATCAAATTAGCAATAATTAACTCTTTTTTGAAATCAAA
>DDHL01000036.1:1581-3777 GCA_002352945.1 Campylobacteraceae bacterium UBA1877
TAAATCAAAAAGGCGCACAAAAAGTTCGCGCAAAGAGATTTTATCAGGCTCGAAGCTGGTCTTCATGCAAATCCTCAAGTAAAACCTTTATGCGCTTTGCCAAATCATTTTCACTCATAGCTTTTATAAGAAAGTGAGAAATTCCCATTTTATGATAGTAAGCTAACTCCTCTTTTGAGAAGCTTTTAGACATGATACAAATCCGACACTTTTTCAAGCGGTTTTTTTCGATATCTCGTATAGTTTCAATCGCCTTTTCGCAGCTTGGATTGCGCACGCTAATATCTAATAAAACCAACTGATAAGACTCTTGTCTGAAGCTTGAGGCAAAGAGTTTAAACTGCTCATACGCACTTACTTTAACTTCAGGATTATAAAGGCGGATAATCTTTAAAAGTCTGTTGCGCTTTTGCTTATCTTCATCAACAATCGCAACAGATACTTGCGATAAAGATTCAAGATAAGCTAGCAGTGTCTTAAGCTCCCTGTGAAGCTCACTCATTTTAAGCTCATCCAAGCCTTTAAGGTAGTATTTTAAATAGGTTTTACTTGAGAATTCATCTTGAATATTTGCTTTTAAAAAGAATTCACGAATCGACTTTGAGTTTTCAGCCAAATCCCACATCATCTTATCAAAATAGTAAGCGTAACCATCAAGCAATCTTACAATTTTCTCTTTTTGTTTTCTTGCAAATTGCCCAAACTCACTCACAAACGGACCATAGTACTCCTCTTCAAAAGCTTTTAATTCTCTTAAAAGCACTATATTTTCATCGCGCAAATTTGCCAAATGGTGCAAAGCATCCACGTACATTCCATTAAAGTGTTTAAAACGAATTTCTACACTTTTATCTCTTGGCTTTGCTAAATGCTCTTTTTTAAGGTTTTCAACTTGCGCTGAGAGGTTTCGCACAACCCCTTTTTGGGTTGCAATTTCACTGCGATTGTTTTCAAGCTTCTGTTTTCGCCACATGTACTGAGGCTGGGCTGAGAGAAAGATTGTTTCAAATGAGATGTTTGGAAGGTCGATCTTTTGAACAAAGTTGCAATAGAGTTTGTAAATTTCATCTAAATATTGGTGGATAATTTTTAAATCATTGTTGATAAATTTTGAGTCAAGATCTAAAAGATTATTGTAGGCTGTATTTAAAAATCGGCGCATTCTAATGTAATCTAACTGTTCATCGTCTTTAAAATCGTATGAGTACTCTTCTAAATCCACAATCATCTTTGAAAAGTAGCGCTCGA
Source organism: Campylobacteraceae bacterium UBA1877 (assembly GCA_002352945.1). Lineage (GTDB taxonomy): Bacteria > Campylobacterota > Campylobacteria > Campylobacterales > Campylobacteraceae > UBA1877. The sequence goes on from DDHL01000036.1 coordinate 2,830, forward strand.
TAGATTCTTTTATGGAAACTTCAAGAGGAATGGGCAAACTTATATCTTCGTAAGTTATCTCCTCTTTTATGGTTTCAACTTGCTTTTTTGGCTGGTCTTTTTTGGACTCTTTTGGAGTTAAGCTGCAAGGCTTTAAGCTGTAAATAACCCCTTCATCTGTCTCAAACTCAACCTCTTGTCCAACTCTTGGGGCCGATGAGAAGCCAGAGACGTCGATGATAGAAAAGGGGTAGCTTAAGCCATCTTCCCCTTCAACTTCTCCAGCCTCTTTGTCTGGATCGTACTGGATTATTTTACCAACCATTCTATTTTACCGCGCATAATTGACGGCTCTTAGTTCGCGTATAACATTTACTTTAATCTCCCCTGGAAATTGAACTTTCTCTTCAATCTCTTGGGAAATCTCTTTTGCTAAAAGAACCGCTTCATCGTCATTTACAAGTTTTGCATTAGCAATCACTCTTATCTCGCGTCCAGCGTTGATTGCGTAAGCTTGCTTGATGCCCTCTTTGCTTTTTGCAATCTCTTCAATGTCTTGGACACGTTTTAAGAAGCTTTCAAGCACCTCTCTTCTAGCTCCTGGTCTTGCGGCTGAAAGGGTATCTGCTGCGCAAACTGCAGCTGCCTCAACTGAGGTTGCCTCTTCGTGGCCATGGTGGGCATAGATGGCGTTAATTACCACAGGATGCTCTTTGTAGCGCTTACAAACTTCAGCGCCCAAATCCACGTGGCTTCCTGCAAATTCGTGAGTTAAAGCTTTGCCAATATCGTGTAAAATTCCCGCCCTTTTTGCCAACTGCTCATCGCCACCGGTTTCTGCAGCAATAATGCCAGCTAAATGGGCAACTTCAAGGGAGTGTCCAAGGGCATTTTGACCATAGCTTGCACGGAATTTCAAACGTCCAATGAGTTTTACAAGCTCAGGGTGGATTTTGCTAATTCCAAGAG
>DDHL01000036.1:3992-4203 GCA_002352945.1 Campylobacteraceae bacterium UBA1877
GTGGATTTTGCTAATTCCAAGGTCAATTACAATATTTTCACCCTCTTCTAGGATGGTTTGTTCAAACTCTTCTTGAACTTTTTCGTAAATGCCTTCAATTCTTGCAGGCTGGATTCTGCCATCTTCTACAAGAAGTTGGATAACCCTTGTCGCAATGGCACGGCGATAGAGGTTAAAACTGCTTAAGATTATCGCATTTGGAGTATCATCG
>DDHL01000035.1 GCA_002352945.1 Campylobacteraceae bacterium UBA1877
GTAAGCTTGCAGTCGGCGTGATTCCAGTTGAAGCTAAGCTCGATTTAAAAAAGATAGCAAAGGCCCTTGGTGTAAAAAAAGTAAGTTTAGCTGATCCTAAAAAAGCACAGAGTCAAACTGGATATATGGTTGGAGGAATTAGTCCGCTAGGACAAAAAAGGGTGCTTAAAACCATCATTGACTCTAGCGCAAAAATGCATGAGCAAATCTATGTAAGCGCTGGAAAGCGCGGATTAGATGTTTTGTTAAGTCCATTTGATTTAGCAAATCTTCTTGGAGCAAGGTTTGATGCAATCGCTTTACATGTAAAGGATTGAAAGCTTGAAAATTTACATCAATTTTACTTTTTACATGTAAAAAGTTTTAATCTACTTTCTTTACATGTAAAGGTTTAAAACCATCTTTTTAATCAACCTCTTACTAAACCTATATTAATATAAACCTCTTTAAAAGGAGAATTTTTATGATTGAATCTTATCGCCTTGCAGTTCAAGACGATTTAGCCCAAATTGTCAAAATTTACAATTCAACAGTATCAAGTGGTATTTCAACAGCCGATACAAAAGAGGTAAGCATCCAAAGCCGTCAAAATTGGTTTGATGCTCATACAAGCAAACGTCCAATTTTAGTTAAAGAGTATCATGGCAAAATAATCGCTTGGCTTAGTTTTGAGCCGTTTTATGGCAGACCAGCTTATGATCAAACTGCTGAGATTAGTATCTATATTGATCCAAATTTTCGCGGGAAAAAGTTAGGCCAGCAATTTTTAAAAGAGGCTATTGCTCTTGCACCAAAACTTGGAATTCGCACTCTTTTAGCGTTTATTTTTAAAAATAATAGTGCCAGTTTGAAGCTTTTTAAAAAGTTTAATTTTAAAGAGTGGGGAAATTTACCAGGAGTTGCAATTATTGAAAATAGCGAGCGAGACCTGGTTATCTTGGGGTTAAAAGTATGAAAAAAAAGTGTATTATTTTTGATATGGATGGCACCTTGGTTGATAGCGCTACTGGAATCACAAAAAGCATCAACTATGTTCGCAAGCATCTTGGTTTTGAACCAATAGCCACGGATGAACTTGTTCGGTATATAAATGATCCAAACGAGCATCTTCCCCTTCGATTTTACGGAACTAAAGAGTATCATGAAGAGCATAAAACTCTTTTTGGTGAACACTATTACAATGAGTGCACAAAAGAGCTTAAAATGTATGATGGAATTGCATCTGTGCTTGAGGCTTGCAAAGAGGATTCTTGTTTGGGCGTTGCAACAAATGCGTGGGATACCTTTGCAAAAAAGATGTTAAATCATTGTGGAATAGGGGATTTTTTTGATGCTATTGTTGGAGCAAATACCTACGGTGTTTCAAAGCCAGATCCTTTAATGATTTTTAAACTGCTTGAGTCTTTAGAAGTTAAGCAAAAAGAGGCGGTTTTAGTTGGCGATAGTCTAAAAGATGCATATGCAGCCCAAAAAGCCAATATCCCTTTTGTTTATGTTACGTGGGGATATGGAGAGTATGAGCCAAAAACCCCTTTTGTTGCTAATGACACAAAGGAGCTAAGGGAGATTTTAAAGGATTTAACTAGTCGCTAAAGAGTTTAAATGGAAGCTCAATTGTTCGTTTTAATATATTAAATGGACTTGTGATGCTATCTTGAAGAACTTGGGTTTCTACTTTTGGATCGTATAAATTTCCAGTAAGTTTTATCGCTGTTGAAATGCTTTTGTCTTTGCCTAAAACTATGTAGTTAACTAAAGGAATTTTATCAATTACGCCGCTAATATCTTTTAGAGTTTTTAGCTGCAAATCAACCTCTAAAGTTTTATCTTTTAAATTGACAATTCCAAAGCCTTCTATATCAGCACTAACCCCATTAAGCTCAATTATATGAAGAGTAAGAATGTCGCCCTGTCTTGAAAAAAGAATATTTCCCTTTTTAATCTCATATCCATCTTCATTAAAGCCAGGGGATTTAAAAAATGCCATTGAAGGAATGGTATTAATTAGTGCAATAAGATTATTGTATGCACTCATTTGCACTAAATATGAGGAGTTAATATCAAACTTTCCAGAGTAGTTTTCATCATTCAAGCCTCGAATAAAAAATGAAAAAGTACCATCTTTAAAGACTCTTTTTTTTGCAAAGCTATTTATTGAAGCATCGCTTAAGCTGCTAGCCTCAAGCAAGAGAGCATTTGGATTTTTTGAGTAGTAAATCTCTCCTCCTTGACTTAGAGTACCATTTAACTCTAGCTGTTCATCCTTGCTTAAAACTTCATATCTTTTAAAACTTATAAAATCATCTTTGCTAGAATATATTTGACTATTGTTTGCAAATAATTCGATAGGTTTTTGTCTTTTTGTCGAGCTATTTGCATCCATCATTAAATCAATATTTTGCAGGTAAATTTTCTCTTTTTTGCCATCATCTTCAATTCTAATTCCATCACTGTAGAGCTTTAATCCATTCTCATTAATATTTGCATGAAAGGCTAAGGAGTTTACTGGTTTATTGTCTTTTATAAATGGTGTTTGTATTTTTTTTATGTTGGCATTTACCAAAAACTCTTTAAAATCTTTGGTTGAGATTTGCATTTTGCCATCTTCAATTTGAAGCTCATTTAGGATTAAAGCGTAAGGCTTTAGGGTTAAAAGGGATTGGAAATCAATTATGTTCATCTCTTTTTTAAATGAAAGTGTAGTTTTAAAATCTGGCAATTGAACAAAAAGCCCGTCATTTAAATCCAGTAAAATTGGAGTAAGCTCGCCTTGTACTTTAAGAAGGCTACTGTTTTGGTATTGTATATCTAAAGCGTCAATAAGGGCGGTACCGTTATATTTTAAGCTTTTTGTGTTAAAAACACCCTCTGTTGTAATATCAAAAAAATCCTTA
>DDHL01000106.1:0-1620 GCA_002352945.1 Campylobacteraceae bacterium UBA1877
CCTTTGATAAAGCTGGAGGATGCTTGGAAACGGGCAGAGTGATTCGAAATACCACGCCTCCATCGCGGGTATAAGCTTCGATGGAGCCTCTATGGGCTTGGACGATTTTTTTGCAAATTGAGAGCCCAATGCCGCTACCTTGAATATCTCCAACCGTGTCAAGACGGTAAAATTTATCAAAAATACTCCCCAAGTCATTCATTGAAACCTTAGTGGAGCGGTTAAAAAAACGAATTCTAAAAGAGCCATAGCTATATTCCATGCGCACCTGGACTGATTCGTTTGGAGGTGAATACTTTAATGCATTATCAATTAAATTTACAAAAAGCCTTACGATTAGCGCACAATCCCCCCAAAAAAGCGGTAAATCTTGGGCGATTATGGATTTAACCCTAGTGTCTTCTTGGGGGAATTCTTGCAAGGCTACTCCTAAATTATCCTCCAAATCACACCAATCCATCTTTAGAGCATGGGCTTGTTCTTCAAGGCGAGCACTATCTAGAAGATTCGCCACAAGGCGATCCATTTGGCAAGCGGATGTGTGTATTGCATGGGTGATAGCGACGCGGTCTTTTTGGTTGATGTTCTCTTCTTGAAGCAAGGTTGCATTGCCTAAAATGGAAGAGAGCGGGGTTTTTAAATCATGGGAAAGTGTACTTAATAAAACCTCTTTAACCTTGCTAGATTGAACCTGTTTGGCTTGGTGAGTTACAATGGTGCCAACAATAAAAAAGAGCAAAAAAGTCCATAAATAAAAAGCATCATCAACTGTGAAGCTATAAAGAGGTGGAACATACAAAACATTAAACAGTATAACAGCCAAGAGAGAAGCGATAAGGGTCATAGTGTAATTTCCCCTAAGGGCTAATACCACTATAGGAATCAAATGCAAAAGTGCAATATTAATAAGAGCTAATTGATCACGCAATAGGTGACTTAAGGCTGTTGTAATGGTAATCAAGAGAATAAAAATGAGCAGGTGGCGATTCATTTTTTAAAAATCACATGCAGAATTTTTAGCAAAATTAAACCTATTAAGATAATTAACACTACATCTTCGACAACAAAAGCTAAAATATCGTTTAAAGAGTTCATTTTGACAGCCTTTTTATTTTCTTGGTGCCATTGTACTCCTCTAGGCATCAAAAAAATATCAAAATTACTCTTTAGCCTTTTTGACAACATTGCAAAATAGAGCTCTTTGGGGGGTGAACTGCAAAAGATATTCAGGATGCCACTGAAGACCAATGAAAAAGGGATGTTCTCTATCTTCGATTGCTTGGATTATTTCATTTTTCTCTTTTGCTGCGATTCTCAGCCCCTCGCCCAATCGGTCAATGGATTGATGATGGAGTGAATTTACACGATATTTTTCATGTTTTAAAATCCCATAGAGTAAAGAATCTTTCGCGATATAGATTGTTTTTTTCGGCAAAAGTGTGTTAATATGGGGTGTTTCAGTATAAAAAGCTTTAATGTCTTTGTGTAAGCTTCCATCTTTATAGATATTCATAAGCTGCATTCCTCGACAAATTCCCAAAATTGGCAATCCGTTTTCATGGGCATGTTTTATGAGTGAAAGTTCTAGCTTGTCTCTTTCTTCGTCGGTTTGTGATGAAG
>DDHL01000106.1:1864-3551 GCA_002352945.1 Campylobacteraceae bacterium UBA1877
ACCAAAAAAACAAAAGGTAATAAAAGATAAGATTTGAGCCAAAATTTACTTTTGCGCTCCTCTTTCCATTCGCGCTCGAGCTGTTCTCCGTAAAGACGAGGGTCAATATCAGCTCCACCTGCAATTACAAAACCCTTACATGTAGAGATGTCTACACTTTTTTTTGTGGTTATTTTAATGGCTCTTGCACCATAAAGTAATAGTATTATACGAGTAAAAATCCATGACCCAAAGCCCCCTTTTGCAGGGGCACTTACACCTATGTTAACTCTTTTGCCCATGATTTGATAGCTTCTAAATGTTTGGATTTTTTGCCAAAAAAGTATTCATCTTGGATTCTTTCATAGGCAGTGAGTAAGTTTTGGCGCATATTGTCGTCATTTGCTAATTTTTCCACAAGCATAAAATTATTCCATTCGTTTGCAATATTCCAACCTTTTTCACCAATAGAGCAGTTTGGCAATCTATAGTGAAAAGCAGGTCGTGGCTTAAGAAGCTCTGGTTCTTGAATATTTGCTTTAGTGTAGTTTTCGTCAATTGTGCCAAAAATTGGGGTCATGTCAAGAGCACGATTTCTTGTTGGATTGAGGGTGAAATAGTCGCGCATAAGTTTTTTTGTTGAAGTTGGATTATAGCTTGATGTTAAAATTTGCTTTATATAAGCTGGTGGAAATGGGTCAATAAAAGCGGTGATTCGACGGGTTAAGTCAATCGTCGAAATCTCTTTTATGTAAGGTTCAAGTAATATGTATGACTGAAGATATGAGAGCAATGTTTTTGCTTCTAAGTCGGGGGTTTCTAGGTTGATATGCAAACCAAAAGCGTAATGAATATTTTGGGTTGTGCCTTTTGCTCCAGCGTTTTTAAGATATGTGACTAAATCATTAAGTGTATTAAAATCATTAAATTCTAAAGGCGGAGTAGTGATTTCGCATGGTACAAAAAGGCTTGCTCCTTTTTCTACGATTGTGTCTATAATCGCATCAGGGTCAATGAGATTTAAGTCAATTCCAAATTCTTTAAAAAAACTTTGATATTTTTTTTCGATAAGGGATTTAGCATCATATACACAATCGAATTTACCAAATTTACCTTTACATGTAAAGGCGAAGCGGTTGTGTTTTTGAATTTCTCCACCATATATTTTTTGTACGATAAGGGCGCATTCGTATGGATTCAAGCCAGCAAATTCAAGTTCAAATCCGCTCTTTCTTGGTTTGTCTTTCTCTGTTCTTGATATTGTCAGCGGAATAAAATCATTCATGAATCAACCTTTGAGATGACATCAGGGGCTGGTTTTCCTATAAAATAGCCTTGTGTGAAATCAATTCCAATGGAGGTTACTTTGTCAAAAATAGCTTGATTGTCAACAAATTCTGCTATGGTTTTTATCCCAAGACGTGATGCGAAGGCGTGAATTGTTTCTACGATTGCCTGAGAGTTTGAATCGCTTAAAATATTTTGGATAAGCGACCCGTCGATTTTAATATAATCGATGTTTAGGCGTGAAATGTGTTTAAAGTTTGAAAAACCAGCACCAAAATCATCTATTGCTATTTGTGCGCCAAACTGTTTCACTTCTTTGATAAAATAATCAACCAATTCATAGTCTTCTATATTTTCATTTTCAACGATTTCAAATATAACTCGCTTGCCAATATTGGTGTGGAAAACGGTTTGATTTGTC
>DDHL01000119.1:0-2441 GCA_002352945.1 Campylobacteraceae bacterium UBA1877
GTAAAAGAGGAGTTTTTAACAAGTCCACTTTATAGAGGAAGCTTGGTTAGCAAAGATTTTAAAACAACGGCTTTAGTACTAAACCTAGCACCGGACAATCGATATAAAGACCTTTTGCGCCAAAGACGAGCTTTACTTGATTTAGAAAAATTAGATGAGAACCAATCTAAAAAATTGGCAAAACTAGAAGAGACTATACGAGTTCACCGAGATACCCAGCGCGAAATTGAACACCAAAGCATCAAGCAGATTAGAGCTATCATGGATAATTACCGCAACAAAGGAACTCTTTATCTTGGCGGCGTAAGTATGATAGCCGATGATATGATAACTTATATAAAACATGATGTTCTTTTTTACGGTGCGAGTCTATTTGTAATTTTAAGTCTTGCTCTATTTGCAATATTTGGTCAATTAAGATGGGTTAGTGTTCCAGCACTCGTGTGTCTTTACTCCGTTGTTGCAACCACTGGAGCACTTGCCTATTTTGGATGGGAGATTACAGTTATATCCTCAAACTTTATAGCTTTGCAGCTTATCATAACTTTATCAATTATAATCCATCTTATTGTTAGATATCGTGAACTTGCAGCCAAATATACTAAATCATCCCAACAGCGTTTAGTTTATGCTACCTTGCTTTCAAAAGCAACTCCATCATTTTTTGCAATTATTACCACCATAGTGGGATTTGGCTCCCTTGTGCTTTCAAACATCAAACCCGTAATGGCTCTAGGCTGGATGATGAGCGCTGGCATTAGCATCTCTTTAATTTTGGGCTTTTTTCTTTTTGGAAGTTTGCTCTCGCTTATGCCAAAGAAAAAACCATATTTCTTTTTTGAAACTCGCGTTCCTTTGGCCCATTGGTGCTCAACAACTGTTAAAAACCATGGCAAAAAGATTTTAATTGCTAGCGTTGGAGTTTTTATCGTAGGAATAAGCGGTGCACTAAGACTTGAAGTAGAAAATAGTTTCATTGACTATTTTAAATCCTCCACAGAGATTTATAAAGGGATGGCTGTTATCGACCAAAAACTTGGCGGAACTACACCTTTGGATGTGATTGTGACTTTTGAGGATGAGCCTGTTAGTGAAACAAAAGAGCTTGATCCATTTGAGGCAGAGTTTGCCCAAACTCAAGATGAGGCTCAATACTGGTTTAGCGCTACAAAGATGAACACCATCAAAAAGGTGCATGATTATCTTGAATCTTTAGATGCAATAGGCAGTGTTCAGTCTGTTGGAACCCTTCTTAAGATTGGCAAAATACTAAACTCAAACAGAAGTCTTGGAAGTTTTGAGATGGCTTTACTTTATAATGAGCTTCCTGAAAAGTTTCGCGATTTAATCTTAAATCCATACGTAAGCATCGAGCATAATCAAGTACGCTTTGCAACAAGGGTTGTTGATTCGATGGAGAATTTGCGGCGAGATGCTTTATTGAAAAAAATTGATAAAGATTTAGAGGCGTTACTAGAAAATACAAATGCAACACATAGGCTCTCAAATCTTATGGTTCTTTATAATAACTTGCTTCAAAGTCTTTTTGATTCTCAAATTCGCACTCTTGGCTTTGTAGTACTGCTCCTTGGTGCAATGTTTTGGCTACTTTTCCAAAACTTTAAAGTTGCTGTTATTGCCATTGTTTCAAATATTGTTCCTATGAGCATTGTTTTTGGATTTATGGGCTGGACTGGATTGCCGCTTGATATGATGACTATTACAATCGCTGCTATTAGCATTGGTATAGGAGTTGATGATACAATCCACTATTTACACCGTTTTAGAGAAGAGCTTGAGCATGATAGAGATTATGTCAAAGCGATGGCTAGAGCCCACAAAAGCATCGGCTATGCTATGTATTACACATCTTTTATTGTAATGCTTGGATTTTCAATCTTGGTAGTTTCAAACTTTATGCCCACAATATATTTTGGATTATTAACCGTGCTAGTTATGGGCATGGTGCTTTTAGGAGCATTGCTACTATTGCCTGAGTTACTACTACGAGTTAAACCTTGGAAATAAAATTTTATTAGGAGAGTTTTTATGCCTTACCATTTAGAAACAAACACCATTCAAGCAGGATGGAGTCCCAAAAATGGCGAACCACGCGTAGCGCCCATCGTTCAAAGTACAACCTATGCGTATGAATCTGCAAAAGCAGTGGCTGACCTTTTTGACTTAAAAGCCGCAGGGCATATGTATTCTCGAATTTCAAATCCAACTTGTGAAGTATTAGAGCAAAAAATTGCAGCTCTTGAGGGTGGCGTTGGTGCTTTGGCCACAAGTTCTGGACAAACTGCTTCAACAATAGCAGTTGCAAATGTTTGCAGCGCGGGTGATCATTTTATCGCGGCTGGCTCGCTTTATGGCGGGACGGGTGCACTTTTTTCAAAAACATTTTAAAAAATGGGGATTGATGTAACTTTTGTAAATGC
>DDHL01000119.1:2592-4902 GCA_002352945.1 Campylobacteraceae bacterium UBA1877
ACTTTATGGCGGAACGGTTGCACTTTTTACAAATACATTTAAAAAAATGGGTATTGATGTAACTTATGTAAATGCTGAAGATCCTCTTAGCGAGCTAGAAAAAGCCATTAAGCCAAATACAAAAGCTATTTTTGCCGAAACCATTGCGAATCCAGCTTTAGACATTTTAGACTTTGAAAAATTTTCAAAGCTTGCAAAAAAAGCAAAGGTTCCATTCATTGTTGATAATACCTTTGCCACTCCATATCTATGTCGTCCTTTTGAGCATGGAGTAGATATTGTTACATACTCAGCTACTAAGTATCTTGATGGGCATGCAGTTGCTGTTGGCGGACTCATAGTAGATAAGGGTACTTTTGATTGGAATAATGGAAAGTTTCCTCAAATGACTGAGCCAGACGAGAGTTATCACGGCGTGGTTTATACGCGTGATTTTGGAAATATGGCTTACATCGTTAAGGCAAGAGTGCAGTGGATTCGTGATTTGGGCTCATACATGAGTCCTATGAATGCATTTTTGATAAACCTTGGAATGGAAACTTTACATGTAAGGATGCAGCGCCATTGTGAAAACGCACTTGCTTTGGCGCAATTTTTAGAAAAACATCCCAAAGTTGCGTGGGTAAACTACCCAGGACTTAAATCACACAAACATCATGAACGCATGAAGCGCTACTGCAGCGGTGCTAGTGGCGTGCTTACTTTTGGCGTAAAAGGCGGACAAGAAGAGGGTGAGAAAGTGATGAATTCACTCGAGCTTGCTAAAATCGTAGTGCATGTTTCTGATGTGCGAACAAGTGTTTTACACCCTGCTTCAATGACCCATAGACAACTTGATGAAGAGGCGCAAAAAGCAGCTGGAGTAAGTGCTGAGCTTATTCGCGTTAGTGTTGGGCTAGAGCATATTGATGATATTATTGCAGATTTTGATCAGGCGTTAAATAGAGTTTGATTTAAAAAATACAAAAGTTGCTAAGTGCATTACTAAGGCGCTTGGCAGCTTTGCTTAGTTAAATTTGGCGCAAAAAAGTAAGCTATCTTTTACACTAAAATGATATAATACGCTCCTCTTATGGAGGGTATCTGACCCTGGTGGGCAGCACGGGCTTCAAACCCGATGTCTGGGCGGTTGACCGTCTGGAGGCAGGTTCGATTCCTGCACCTTCTCGCCGTACTTTTGAGCGATTTACCACCCCCTTTTGTAGTAATTTTGTTTATATTTTATCTACCCTATATCTACCCTGAAATTTATTCATCTATATAACTATACTGTTTAATAGACATTCTTTAATCTCAAAATTAATCTATCTAAAATTTTATTATCAATTTCAACATCAAATTTGTCAGCGACTAAGCTTTGCAAACTAATAGTTTTCTTAATGTAATCAACTTGTTCATCAAAAGTAAACCTTTCCCAACTTTTTTTATTTTTTTTACCATTATGATACTTCAATAACAATTGTAAATTATCTGGATGGTGTGCCCCTTGATTTTCATCATTTAAAAGTGCTTCTGCATGGTCTATTTCAAAATCAATGCCAAAGAACTGTTTGAAAGCTTTTTGAATACTTTCAAATTCTGAGATTCTGTAAAGATCAAGTATCTGCATTTTATCGACTGCATTGTTGATAATATCTTGCCTTCTGAGAGGCTCTATATCTTCATCTATCTCTTTTTGAATATTTTCTTCTAACTGGTCTTTCGTAATATATTTAACTTTTTTAGGTCGCTCACTATCATCTATTTGAACGGTTCCGCTAAATTTACCAGCTGAAAGCCTCGATGACATTCTTGCAGCTATTTCTCGTACTCCTGTTGTATCATTTTTTTGTTTTATTGCTTGTGCATTAGCTTTTTCAAGTTCATCGGGATACATTTCACCAAACTTTACTGCCCACTCCGATATTGTCACAAAATCTGTAAATGTTTTTAATGCTTCCAAATATTTTTCATGTATCTTCATTTTATGCCACCTTACTTACTATATGACCAACAGCGGTTTTTCCCATAAGTGGAATAATTCCACCTTGACCAATATATATTTCATCTTCAAGCTTATCCCACATATCACGAGCTATATGCCCATTTTTTATTTGTTGCTGTATCTCATTGGGTTCAAACCGATTTAAAAAGATTTCATTATCTTTGTTTTCAATCACTTTACTTTTTATATCATCTTGCTCTGCAACCTCTTCACAAATCTCTTTAATAATAATTGCATCTTCATTGCTGATTTGGAATTTTTCTATGATGTTATCTAATGCCTGTAAACTGTCCCCATTTGTCAAGACCGATTCATTATAGTTTTTT
>DDHL01000119.1:5124-11411 GCA_002352945.1 Campylobacteraceae bacterium UBA1877
CCACTTTATGCTGCCTGCCGTAACGCTTTTTTAGCATTATAGCGTTTTTGTTTGTTTCCCGGATAATACACTTCATCGGGAGTTTTATAATCCAGACTTGAATGCAGTCTTTGGCTATTGTAAATATTGATATATTCATCTATTCCAACTCTTGCCTCCTTCATGGTGTTGTAGCTTTTAGGATAAACATCTTCATATTTAAGCGTTCTCCAGAACCGCTCAATTGCGATATTGCCTATTGATCTGCCCTTGGCATCCATAGAGATTGAAATGTCGTGATCTTTCAGGATATCGATATGCTCTCTTGCCGTGTACTGGCTGCCTTGATCAGAGTTAAAGATACGGGGCTTTTTATACCGTGCAAGTGCGTCTTTAAGCACACTTGTGGTTAGGTATGTATCCATTGTGCTAGAGAGTTTCCATGAAAGGATCTTTTTTGTATGCCAGTCTATAATAGCTGCTAGATATACAAATCCTCTTTCTAATCTGATATAGGTTATATCAGCACTCCATACACTATTTGGCGTATCTATAGCAACTTGACCGCTTTCATTTTTAAACTCATTCAGTAGGTAGGGATACTTCTTATGCTCAATATTTGCTATTGTCGTCTTTGGCTTTGGAAAGAGCGCTTTTATCCCCATAAACTCCATGGCACGCTTTATAAGCTTTCTGCCCACATCAAAGCCAAGCCGTTTCAGCATCTTCACAATCCGCCTTGTACCGTAGTAAGGATACTGTGTATGGATCTTATCGATTGTGTGCAACATAGCGATATCCTCTTGTGTCTCAAAAGCTTGCACGGGCTTGTAATAATAAGCGCTCTTACTCATATGAAGCAGTTGCAGCCTGCGATTGAGCGAAGGATTTTTAGTAGCAGCTTGGACACCTTCGTCTTTACCGATTAACTCTTTTTTAATCGATAAGTCCAAGCTGCTTAGCTTTCCCGCAAGCCAGTCACGTTCAATGCTTAGCGTACCCACTTTTTTAGCTAGCCTTTCACTTTGTGTTTCAAGTTCACTGATTTTTTCTTTATACTCTTTTACCGCGGCACTTTTGTCAAACGCTAATGATGCATTAGATAAAAACTGCTTCTTCCAATCCTTTAAACTCTTTGGTAGTATCTCATACTTGCTTGCTACCTCATTGACAGTCTTTTCACCTTCTAACAGCTCAAGTACAACCTTTGTTTTAAACTCGGCACTATAGCTTTTTCTCTTTCTACTCATAATGACCTCCTACACTGTATCTTTCAAATTTTAACATTTAGGAATAAAAACTTCTCTTGATTCGGTTGCTTTTTCTGGGGACATTATAATTTTTAAATTAGACTATTTTTGAGCCTTTTTCACAATCCCAAAACGGGGTGAGCGCAAGGTAATATCACACACAACAGCTGGATTTTTCAAAACAAAAAGCACACTTTCAGCTATGGTTTGAGGGTCCAAATGTGCACCATCTTGAGAGCTTGGAGCAAAACGCAAAGGTTCAAAAAATGGAGTTAGCGTCATGTCGGGATTTATACATGTAACTTTGATATTAGATTGGCGCACCTCTTCAAAAAGAGCTAGCGAAAAATCGCGCAATCCAGATTTTGTAGCAGTGTATGCAGCGCTAAATTTTGCATGCCTTGTAGCCTCGATTGAAGCGATGTTTATAATATGTCCGCTTCCTTGGTTTTTAAATTTTTTTAAACACTCCCTTGTGAGTATCATTGGAGCAGTTAAATTCACAGCAACTAGTCTTGCTAAACGTTCCGGTTTTATAGTTTCATGAGGGTCAAATATCCCAAATCCAGCACAGTTAATCAGCCCATCAACACTGTTTTTTTCAAGCCACAAACTGACTTTACGGGCAAGCTTAGCGCTATCGGCCAAATCACACTCTAGCTCAGCACTATTTCTTCCAATGTTTGTTACCACAAAGCCCTCATCTTCAAGCCTTTTTCGAATCGCAGAGCCAATTCCTCCGCTCGCTCCAGTCATTAAGATGTGCATCTTTTTACTCCCTCAATTTTTGACATATACGATTCGCACATAGCCTTTTCAAAAGCCTCATTGTCCAAATACTCATGCCCAAAAACCCTTTTCCAAAGTCCAATATCTTCCATGCACAAATAAAAAAATATCTTCCCGTGCCACGGCTCAAAAGCGTTATAAAGCGTACTAAAGAGTTTTTGTTTTTGCTCAAAAGTATAAGAGAATTTGCCATTTGTCTGCACAAGGGGCATTTGCAAAATCTTGCTTGCCAATCCACGCCGGCGCAATTTTTTAATAACAGGCTTTATAAAAGTTAGCGCTCCCATGGAGACCATCGCAACTTTGGCTGGATCAAACTTTTCAATTAAAGTTTTAGCGATGGCTTCATAACTCTCTTGCCAACCTTCATGATAGACCATTGGATGAAAATGAAACCCTACTAAATTTCCCTTTTTTGCAATTTTTAAAGCAGCTTTTACTCTTCTATTTAAACTTGCAGTTCTATGCTCTTCATGCTCAATCACACTTTGAGGATTTAGCGACCATGTGGTTATGATGTTTGCCGGAATTGGATTTTCAAGCAAATAATCAATATTGTCTGATTTTGTCTTAAACTCTAAAATCACATTTGGATTTTTTTTGCAAACGCAAAGAGTGCATCCATTATGCCTTCTTTATTTCCCCACATAAGCGAATCAGACGACTGACCCGTTCCTATATGATAAATCTTATCTGGATCAATCGATAAATTTTGAAGCTTTGAGGCAAAGTTCGTATCAAACCCCACAACGCCTTCATTATAAAAAGATTGAACTGCACAATAGCTACAATCAAACCCGCAGCTCTCAACCGCATCAAGGGTCATCAAGTTGCAGCAGCGTGTTTGTGGCGATGCCACCGGACAGCGTCCAAGACCCAAATTCTCTTTGGGTTTTGCTTCAAGCTTCACTTTTTGGCCTTCATAAAAAGGCGTTGGCTTTGAATAATCTCTTGGTGATTGTTTACATGTAAGCCAAAACTCTTTTACTGTTTTAAAACCATCTTTTTCTTCATCTGGCCACAAATCTTCAATATCGCCCTTTTGCCACATTTTAAAATCCACAGCCATATCTAAAAGCTGGCGAATCTGCTGGAATGAAAAACGCTTTTTTTGGCTCAACTCTTCTAAAAACGCTACGCTTTTTTGGCTTAGGTGTGTATATCCACTCTGAGAGAGCGCTTCTTGAAATTTTTCATATGACATGAGAAAAAACCTTTTTTATGTGAGGTTGAAGAAGATTTTGAACAAAGGCTTTTGTTGGAATTGCATCAGTTCCATAATCAGAAACAACTTTGAAAATATAAATCTCACTAAGCTTTACATGTAAAGCGCAAATTTGCTTAAAAGTTTGCGCTTCCATATCGACCAAATCAGAGTTAAAATCGCTCAAATCCTTTGCTGGCAAACTTGTAGAAGATATGCTCACTTTTGGGATTTTATCTATCTTGTGCGTTGCGCAACACAAAGTTCCTATCGAAAGGTTTTTATTTTTTGAAGCTGCCATCCCAAAATTGAGCGCTTTTGAAAAAGTGTACGACTCAAAAACTTTTTGAAGCTTATCTTTTGTCTTTTTCGCACCAATTCCAGAGATAGCTAAAACCACACTATCGTTTGCATAAATTGTCGGCTCAATTTGCTCTAAATTGAGATATTTTCGTATCCCTTTTGACTCAATTGGCAAAGCTGTGTGGATAAGTAGTTGCATCTTCTTCATGGGCAGCATTGTAACACACAACCTTCAATAAGCTTTACATGTAAGATAAAATTCTCTCAAACAGACCTTGCCATGTTTTATCTGAAAGCTGCTTTTTGATCCAATCTTTTGGCAGCTCTTCTTCACTCATCAAAGCTTCAAATTGCCCTTTGATTGCATCGGCTAACTCTTTTTCAAACTGGTCTAAAAAATCTGGATTTGGAGTATCAACACCCAACATTGGCGGAAGAGAAACGTAGCTAATCCTTCCTGCATCTTGCATAGCTTTTCCGATAAATTCGCTAAGGCCTGGAAGCTTAGTGCAAACCACTCTTGCTCCACAAGCTAAGGCTTCAAGAACCACCAAAGGCAATCCTTCAAAAAACGAAGCTAAAACTAAAATGTGACTTTCTTGTAGATTTTTCATCAAAACATCTTGCTCAACAAAGCCAAGACAAGTAACATTTTTAAGTGCATTTGCTTTTAGCTCTATAAGCTCACTCTCCTTTCCTGCTCCTCCGCCAATGAGCGTTAAATTTGCATCTTTAAAATCAAGCCTTTCCCACGCATTTAACAAAGAAGGTACACCCTTTGCATTACTTAGTTTTCCCACATAAACTACTTTGACGGGAGGAATTTTTGGATTATCTGTTGGATAAAATTTTGACGCATCATAGCCGCTGCCACTAACTATGACTTTAGATTTTGGCAAATTATACCTTGTGATTATTTGCTCTTTTTGAGCTTGATTGAGAGCAAAGGCGTATTGGATTTTTTCAAGTTTAGGTTGGATGAAGTTTGCAATTTTTGGAGCAAGTTCAATTTGGCGCAAATCGGTTCCATGACACAAGCAAAAGAGTGGAATTTGAGGAAATTCCTCTTTTATAAGTGCGCTTAAAACCCACAAATGGTTGCTTATGATTACATCTGGCTTAAACTCGTTAACTGCTTTTTGAATCACCTCTTTTAAAGCTTTTATGTAAGCTTGCAATTTAACCTCATCAAGCTCGCTAAAACGTGTGCTAGCATAGGGCATGACATCACTCATTCCCACAATATCAAAAGGTAGTTTTGGAGCGTTAAAGCAGATTGGATAGAGTGAATTTATACCCTCAATTTTTGGCTCATCTTCACCCTTATCAATGCCAACGATTGCAGCTTGCGTGCAGCCTTTTTTTGCTCCAGCTTTAGCAAGAGCTTCTAAAAACACTCCGCTTCCAGTTTTGCCAACCCGCTGCGAGAGCGCGTGTAAAATACGCATAAATATCCTTACATGTAAAGAGTTAAAATCATATTTAATATCAAAAATTGGTTAATTGTCTAATTTTAGGGCAAAAACCTTTACATGTAAAGGGGTTTATTACATTTTAATTAATGAGAAGCATGCTAAAATACACATTTTATGAGCTATGAAAGGTAAAAACTAATGAGTGAGAGCAAAGATTTTTTACGGACAATTGTAGAAGAAGATTTGAAATCTGGCAAATACAAAGAGGTTGTTACTCGTTTCCCTCCAGAGCCAAACGGTTTTCCTCACATTGGACACGCTAAATCGATTCATATCAATTTTGGAATTGCCCGCGATTACAATGGACGCTGCAATTTGCGAATGGACGATACCGACCCAACCAAAGAGGAGACAAAGTATGTTGAAGCTCTCAAAGATGCCGTAAAATGGCTTGGCTATGAGTGGGATGGAGAGGTTAAATACACGTCTGATTATTTTCCAAAACTTTACGAATATGCATGCCAGCTCATTAAAATGGGCAAGGCTTATGTAGATAGCCTCAACGAAGAGGAGATAAAAGAGTATCGTGGCACTGTCACATCGACAGGCAGACGTAGTAAATTTGCAAATCGCACTATTGAAGAAAATCTTGATCTTTTTGAGCGTATGAAAAATGGAGAATTTAAAGATGGCGAACATGTGCTAAGAGCCAAAATCGACATGAGCGCTTCTAATATGAAAATGCGCGATCCACTCTTGTATCGCATACGCCATGCGCACCATTTTAGAACAAAAGATAAGTGGTGTATCTATCCGATGTATGACTTTGCTCACTGTTTGTCTGATTATATTGAAGGTGTCAGCCACTCAATTTGTACTCTTGAATTTGAAAATAACCGTGAATTGTATGATTGGATTTTAGATGAGCTTGAGCTTACTCCGCCACGCCCCTATCAATACGAATTTGCCCGCCTTGGAATGAACTACACAGTTATGAGCAAAAGAAAACTCCTTGAGCTTGTAAAAGGTGGATACGTAAGCGGTTGGGATGATCCTAGAATGCCTACGATAGCCGGTTATAAACGCCGAGGATACACACCAGAATCTATACGAAATTTTTGTGAGCAGATTGGAATTGCCAAGGCAAACTCCACAGTGGACGTTTCACAGCTTGAATATTGTATCAGAGATGATTTAAACACAAAGGTTCCTCGTGTCATGTGTGTTTTAAATCCTCTTAAAGTTACTATTGAAAATTATGATGACTATGAGGAGATTGACGCATCTTACTATCCTCACGATGTGCCAAAAGAGGGTTCTAGAAAACTTCCATTTTCAAAGACTATT